>CAYGIF010000160.1:0-4646 GCA_964349865.1 uncultured Gallionella sp.
AAACCGTCGCGCTGGTCGGCCCTTCCGGCGCGGGCAAGACCACGCTGTTCCAGCTCCTGCTGCGCTTCTACGATGTAACCGGCGGCTGCATCCGCCTCAACGGGCAGGACATCCGCCAACTGAGCCTGCACGAGCTGCGCGACAAGATCGCCATCGTGCCGCAGGACCCGGTGATCTTCTCGGACAACGCGCTGGAGAATATCCGCTACGGCCGCCCCGCCGCGAGCGACGCGGAAGTCATCGCCGCCGCGAAGGCGGCGCTGGTGGACGAATTCATCGACCGTCTGCCGGAAGGCTACCAGACCTTCCTCGGCGAACGCGGCATCCGCCTGTCCGGCGGCCAGCGCCAGCGCATCGCCATCGCGCGCGCGATCCTGAAGGACGCGCCGCTGCTGCTGCTCGACGAAGCCACCAGCGCGCTCGATGCGGAATCCGAAATCCTCGTGCAGCAAGGGCTGAATGCCGCGATGCATGGCCGCACCACCCTCATCATCGCCCACCGCCTGGCCACCGTGCAGAAGGCGCACCGCATCGTGGTGCTGGAACACGGGCGCATCGTCGAAACCGGCACACCTGCGGATTTGCGCAAACAGGGCGGGCTTTATGCGCGGCTCGCGAGCTTGCAGTTCGACGTTTGAACCGCAGTTGAGTGGTTTGCAGGTGCGAATTCATTCGCACAGGCAATAAGTTATGTGCGGATAAATCCGCACCCTACAATATTCCACTATCGATTGGGAAATGGAATTACAGGAGAGAGGGACGCAGTCTCGCTACGCGAGTTTCACGTTAACCGCATGAACCTTCCGAAGGGCTCTCATTGTCCGGCTTGTCATTTTTCGCTGCCGGTTTCTGCGCAGCCCGTTCCTGCATAGCCCGCTTCTGCGAGCGCAGTTCGAAATATTTCTCGGCGACCGCGCCCAGTATCGCCGCAGGCAGGAACGCCAGCAACTCCCAGTTCGGCGACGCGATCAGGGCGATCGCCGGACCCGGGCAATAGCCGCTGATGCCCCAGCCGATGCCGAACAGGATCGCGCCGAGGATCATCGGGCGGTCGATATGCGTTTCCCTTGTAATGATGAATCGCTCCGCGAGCAGAGGCTTGTTAAGCCGCAAAATGAAACGGAAGCTGACCAGCGTGATGCCCACCGCGCCGCCCAATACGAACAGCAGGCTGGCGTCCCATGGACCGGCCATATCGAGGAAGCCCAGCACCTTCTGCGGGTGCGTCATGCCGGACAGCGCGAGGCCGAAGCCGAACAGCAGACCCGCCAGCAAACTCGCCAGATTGCGGCTCATCACATCACCCCCAGCAGGCGGCGCACCACGAAGGTGGTGACGATCGCGGTCAGCAGGAAGATCAGGGTTGCGACCAGCGAGCGCAGCGACAGCCTTCCCAGGCCGCACACGCCGTGGCCGCTGGTGCAGCCGTTGCCCAGCGAAGTGCCGTAGCCGACCAGAAATCCTGCCACGACCAGCAGCCAAGCGGGAAACGTTGCGCGCGCCGCCGGGGCGTCGTCAAACACCGCGTAATACACCGCCGCGCCGCCCACCACGCCAGCCAGGAACAGCACGCGCCACAGCGTATCGCCAGGATTCGCGAAGAACAGACGCCACAGGATGCCGCTGACCCCGGCCAGCCTGCCGTTCAGCCACAGCAGCAGCGTGGCGGCGAGGCCGATGAGCGCACCGCCGAGCAGCGCGGGCAGATAAGTGTCGATGCCAATAGCCATGTCAAACATCCTCAAAACAAGCCGCGCATGGTAGTGGCGTTAAGAAAGACTATCAAGCTGTTCCGGTCATGCGGAACTCGCTTCTTTTCGATGTTTGATAATCCCGGATTATCCGTTAGACCGAAAAACTGCGTCATTCCCGCGCAGGCGGGAATGACGAACTAATGTATTGTTTGGGTTAAGAGCCAAGCTAAAATTTCTGCTGCCGCCAAATATATCGCCCTTTTGCCTTCCTCCTCAGAAGCGTTTGTCCAGCCGGCATATACCAAATGGTTTCCGGTTGGCTGAAGTTTGCTTTCTTAATCCGGCACGGTTACCATTTGCTGCAACTGTAGTAAATGTGAGAGCGATGCAAGAGTGCAAGGCGCGTTATCGCACAGGTTGTCCGGCGAAGCCCGCAGAAATTGCCTCCAGGGAACTGCGTCTGCCAGATTGTGCGGTATGTTTTTAAGCAGCCCATGATACATAGACGGGAAGTGTTTCATCAATCAATCCAATTAGAGTTGGAAAAGCCCCAATGCGCAACCTGCCCGGTCTCATCATCGCCACCTTCTGTTTGATGTGGATACCTGCCCAAGCCCAAGCTCAAGCCGCCAAGCAGGGCAAAACAGTTAAGGCGCCTAGAGCCGCTAAAGCACCCGAAGCGGGCAAAATTTTCCGCGATTGCCCAAGCTGCCCGGAGATGGTGATCATCCCTTCGGGGAGCTTTGACATGGGCTCGCCCGGTTCTGAGGCCGGGCGGGCTAAAGACGAAGGCCCTGTGCATCGGGTCAATGTTGCTGCCTTTGCTCTGGGCAAGACCGAGATCACCAGAGGCCAGTTTGCGGCATTCGTGAAAAAAACCCAATACAGCACCGGCGACAAATGCTGGACGCATGAGGACGGTAAAGTTAAAGAGCGCAGCGGCAACTGGCGCGAACTCGGCTACTCACAAGACGACAAGCACCCTGTCGCCTGCATCAACTGGAACGATGCCAAAGCCTATGCGGAATGGCTGTCGCGCACGACAGGAAAAAAATATCGCCTGCCGACAGAGGCCGAGTGGGAATACGCCGCCCGTGGCAATACCAGTACCGCACGTTACTGGGGGGGCAACCCTGATGAGGCTTGCGCATATGCGAATGCTGCGGACAAGACGGCAAAGGCACAGATACGCGGTGCTTCATCCTGGTCGGCATTTAACTGCACGGATGGTTATGCCTATACCGCCCTGGTGGGCAGCTTCAAGGCTAATGCATTCGGGCTGAATGACATGCTGGGGAATGTTTGGGAATGGACAGAGGACAGTTATCACGACAGCTATAAAGGCGCTCCGGCTGACGGCAGCGCCTGGCAAGGGGATGGCGTGAAGCACGTACTTCGCGGCGGTTCATGGAACAACTCGCCGCGGAATGTGCGCGCGGCTATACGAAACAGCTACAAGCCTGCGCTCCGTTTTAGCTTCTTCGGGTTTCGCTTAGCCAGGATGCTCCCGTAGCGCAGGGGGCTTAACTTATGCGGTTATGTTGTGTAAGATTGATACGAATGTCTTTCTCTGAGCCAAAATCTATCTGGTCTTTCAGGCTTTTGCCGAGTCTGCTGCTGGGCATTACGCTTCTTATTCCCTTGCGGCTGCTTGGCGCAGAACAGTCCGATCCTCCGGCACCCTATGTTGTTCCACAGACAGAAAAGTCTGATCGCTATGATTCCATGGAAGCTCCGCGTAATTATTTGTCCGAGAAGATTACCAACTTCGCAAGCAATATCGATCGCTTCTTTGGCGGTGATCGGCATTACCAGGAGAGCAATCCAAGCGTAATTCAACTGAGTGCTGCCAGGGGGGATGGATATGGCAGTAACCGCAAGTTCGATCTTGCAGCCAAGATAAATTTGAGATTGCCTGTAACCGAGGGGCGATTACGTCTGTTGCTGGAAACAGACCCTGAGGAAAATGCAATAACCGGGGCAACACCAGCACAAGCTAAGACCGTGCTTCCCAATAATAAAGTCGTTGCGCCCAAGAGTGTTGCCGTGGCTGTGCGCGTTGTTGCAGCAGAGGAAAACGTCTGGTACTTCAATACAGATGCGGGAATTCAATTTCCAATCCCGCCAAAGCCTTTCGTGCGCACAAGGGGTAGTTTTTCGGCTCCGATGGGTGATTGGCGGCTGAAAGCAGCGGAGTCTGTGTATTGGTTTAATAAACTGGGCGTGGGTGAAACCACTCAGCTTGATCTGGAGCGTATTTTAAGTAACTCGGTTCTGTTTCGCTCCACTACTAATGCCACCTATCTCAATGACAAAAAGAACTTCGACCTGCGCCAGGATTTTTCGTTTTATCACACGCTGAATGACCGCACTGCCTTGCTGTATCAGGCGAGTGCGATTGGGGTCAGCAATCCGCAGCTTCAAGTGACGGATTATGTCGCGCTGCTGTTTTATCGTTACCGATTGCATAAGGAATGGCTATTCTTTGAAGCCAGCCCGCAACTGCATTTTCCGAGAGAGAAAAATTTTAAAGCTAGCCCCGCGTTCTATATACGCCTGGAGATATTGTTTGACGATACGAGGTGACATTAAGTAACCCCAACGTTTTTCGAGGGTAAGACCCTTTCATTTTTTTCGCGCACCAGATTTGGAGCGGGCGTGTATCGGTAGGTTTTATCTCCCTATGTATTTGTGTCATTAGCGCTTGCCGTACAATCCGCACATGCTTACCCAACCCTTTACCGCGCTCACCCCTGATGCCGTGCTCGATGCGTTGGACAGCATCGAGTTGCATAGCGACGGCCGCCTGCTGGCGCTCAACAGTTATGAAAACCGCGTCTATCAGGCGGGCATGGAGGACGGCCCGCCGTTGGTCGCCAAGTTCTACCGCCCCGCACGCTGGCCGGATGAAGCGATTCTGGAAGAACATGCCTTTGTCGCTGCGCTGGCCGA
>CAYGIF010000161.1:0-4633 GCA_964349865.1 uncultured Gallionella sp.
TACAGTTCGATGGCGGCGTGCGCGGTGTAGATGCCGGCGCAGCCGCAAGCCGTTTCCTTGGTGTGTTGCGCGTGCGGCGCGCTGTCGGTGCCGAGGAAAAATTTCGGGTTGCCGCTGCCGGCCGCCTCGCCCAGGGCTTCGCGGTGCGCTTCGCGCTTCAATACCGGCAGGCAGAAGTAATGCGGGCGCAGCCCGCCGCTGAACAGCGCATTGCGGTTGTACAGCAGGTGATGCGCGGTGATGGTCGCCGCGATATTACTTGGCGCGCCCGTCACGAACTGTACCGCATCGCGCGTGGTGATGTGCTCGAATACCACGCGCAGTTGCGGCAAGTCGCGCAGCAGCGGCATCAGCACACGCTCGATGAATACCGCCTCGCGGTCGAACACGTCCACCGCCGGGTCGGTGACTTCGCCATGCACCAGCAGCGGCATCCCGCAGCGCTGCATCTCTTCCAGCGCGGGGTACGCCTTGCGGATATCCGTCACGCCCGCATCGGAGTTGGTGGTCGCTCCCGCCGGATACAACTTGACCGCATGCACCGCGCCGCTTGCAACAGTGCGCTGGATTTCCTTCGCCGTGGTGTTGTCGGTGAGATAAATCGTCATCAGCGGTCTGAATTTCGCGCTTGGCGGCAGCGCGGCGAGGATGCGCGTGCGGTAAGCCTGTGCCTGGCTGGTCGTAGTGACCGGCGGCCTGAGATTCGGCATCACGATGGCGCGGGCGAATTGACGTGCGGTATCCGGCAGCACCGACTGCATCAGCGCACCGTCGCGCAAATGCAGATGCCAGTCGTCGGGGCGGGTGAGGGTAAGCTGTTGCATGATGTAATTCCGGCTGGATTGGAGAGGCGGGATTGTAATTCAAAGGCAAGCGCGCTGCGTTTTTCCATTGCACGGTGTTAAACTCCGCATCGAAGCTGGCCAGACAGTCGCCGCGCACGCGAGTGCGGGGAGGAAAGTCCGGGCTCCGCAGAGCAGGATGCCGGTTAACGACCGGACGCCGTGAGGCGATGGAAAGTGCCACAGAAAATACACCGCCGATGGCCGCGCAAGCGGATCAGGTAAGGTTGAAATGGCGAGGTAAGAGCTCACCGCGCCGGTGGCAACATCGGCGGCAGGGTAAACCCCATCCGGAGCAAGACCAAATAGGCAGGCCATGACGTTGCTCGCGTCGCCTGCGGGTAGGTTGCTTGAGCGTCAGGTAACGAAACGCCTAGAGGAATGACTGTCCACGACAGAACCCGGCTTATCGGCCAGCTTCACCTCTTTCGCGAAATGGTTCCAAGTGAATCGGCTACAATTTTGGCTGTATGAATATTCCGGGTCGATCACGATGAACCATGATGTATTTAACGGCGATGCCGACGGCATTTGCGCGCTGCACCAACTGCGGCTGGCTTTTCCGGCTGCCAACAACCTCGTCACCGGCACCAAGCGCGATATCGACCTGCTCCGGCGCGTGGAAGCGGGTCCCGGCGACGAGGTGACGGTGCTCGACCTGGCATTGGACAAGAACCGCGATGCGCTGTTTGCGTTGCTCGGCAAGGGAGCGAAGGTCAGCTATTTCGATCATCATGTTGCGCAGGATATTCCCGATCATCCCAGCTTGACCGCAATGATCGACACCAGCCCGGATGTCTGCACCAGCCTGCTGGTGAACCGGCACCTGTCTGGCAAGCATCTGATCTGGGCGGTCATCGGCGCATTCGGCGACAATCTCCATGAAGCCGCATACCAGGCCGCCAAGCCGCTCGGCCTCGATCCTCAAAGGCTTGCCACGCTGCGTGAACTGGGCGAGTGCCTCAACTACAACAGCTATGGCGAGTCCGTGGAGGATTTGAATTTTCACCCGGCGGAGCTGTACCGCATCCTGCATCAACATAATAATCCGTTCGTCTTTATCAACGAAAACGGTATTTTCGAAATACTGAAACAGGGCTACGCCGAGGACATGGCGCTCGCCCGCACCATCTGCCCTGAACACGAAACACCGAACGGCGCGGTTTACATCCTTCCCTCCAAACCATGGAGCCGCCGCGTCAGCGGTGCTTTCAGCAACGCCCTTGTCAGTGCCTCCCCGGATCGCGCCCATGCCGTCCTGACGCAGCGCGGCGACGGGACGTTCGTTGTCAGCGTGCGCGCGCCGCAGTCTGCCAAAATTGGCGCCGACATCCTATGCTCTCGCTTCGCCACCGGCGGCGGAAGGAAAGGGGCAGCGGGAATCAATCGGCTTCCGGAAAACGAACTGCCGCGATTCATGCAGGCGTTCGACGAGGTGTTTTCCGCGGCATCGTAATGACGGGTCGCATGTCAGAATCCGGCTGGTCGGCCAGCTTCACTTCTTTTTGTATTGTGCGGGCACGAGAAACAGCTCGATGTCTGCCACAGATTGCTCCACGATTAGTTGTCTCAGGAAGGTTTTTTCCTAGATAGCTCGGCTTCGATAATTTGTTTCACGAACGCGGGGATTTCCTTTTGCAACTTGATGGACTGAGCCTTGAGTTTGTCATAAGTCGCGACTTCATCACCTTGCCAAACAAGGTCAACCCGGCGTATTTGGCGCATGGCGATATGTGTATAACTCTCGGGATATGCCCAGTAACAGCTTAAACAAACTTTCTTATCTTTTTTGCCGTTCCAGTTTTCGCAATGTTCGCAAGACCACGACTTGGCGCGGTTGGCTGAACCTGATAGCAACATGAAATCCTCCGGATCAAGATCACCTGCTGCTACATCGCCCCCCACTTCGTAAGGGATGCGATGGTCAATCTGCAATTCCTTTGCATCCATCTCTTCAAGGTAGATAAAACATTTACAGCCGTACTTGTCAATAAGCGCTTCCCGTATCTTTTTGGACAGACCGGTGCGACCGGCTAACTTGCTGAAACGCTGCTTGCGTATATCGCCAAAACGATAGGCTCCGATTTGCCTTCCGTTGGAACCTGTCACCCGAAAGGTTTCAAGTGGAATGCCGTGTTCGCGCACATCCCGCACGGCCCTGGGCGGATGGTCATAACCGTAGGTTGTTTTGAGTTCTTCGGTGGTGATCTGACCATGTTTCAGAAGGTGGTCAATAACTACCTTGGCGCGTTTTGCCGTGACTGAGTGGCAAAGCTCAAGGAACTCTTTGGAAAGTTTTTTCATATTGGGCGCGAGGTTCCAGCAGCATATATTGTTGGTTGGAAGGTTGAGGGCGGTAGATGGGCAAGTGATCTAGCCTTTGCACCAATGCTTCCGACAAATACAAGGATTCGTAAGTGATCTCATCCTTTCCCAGTAACGTTGATTGGCTGGAACGGCCTGCATCAATTTCAATTCGCATCAAGCCGAGAAAATCTGGCAACAACTCACCGAATACACGCTCACCCCTGCGTCCATCGTAACTTACGATGTAGGAAATTTTCTTGGTATTAAGCCGATCCAGAGCTTCGACAAATTCATCATGGGATATGCCTGACAAGTAACGTGAATCGCGATCTCCGCATACGCCTTGATACGGAGGATCCATATAAATCAAATCGGCTTTTTTTGCGGACGCAAAAATATCCTTGTAGTCAATGGACGAAAAAGTTGTTTTACCTTGCAGTAAACGCGACACCCCGATGAGGTTAGCACGCATGTTTTTGGGTTGCGTGCCACGCCGCCTTTTGTCAGGGCTTTGATTGAACATGCCATCGCTGTTGTAGCGGACAGACCCTTTTACGCAACGGGCGAGCATGTACAGGAACAGCTTGGGGTCTTGCGTGCGGTTAAAGCGCTCACGAATCTGATAGTAATGCTCTATGGAATCGATATGCTGTTCTTCCCATAACGCCTCATAGAATGAGGCCAATTCTTCCGGTCGCTCGACAACCATACGCAGCAATTCCGCCAAGGGCTTGTTGATATCGTTGATGATATGGCTTTGTGCCAGCCCATGCGCTGCTGCTGCAATACTGATGGCAGCCGACCCCGCAAAAGGCTCGATCAATCGATCAATATTTTTTGGGAAATACCGCAAGATAGTAGGTGCCAAGACACGTTTGCTGCCTTGATATTGAATTGGATGTGGGAGGTTTTTCATGGGGGCATTTTGCCCAGTTTTCAGGGGATAGCGCAATAGAAAAATGGGCATCGCACTATAGAGTTGTCCAAACGGATATTATGATGTCCTTACTTTGCTATCCACTTTTCCGCCTACATGGCGCTTGCAACATGGCGACGCTCATCCGGCTGCTACCGCACATGGAAACCAAAGGTATCATGGAAACCAAAGGTATCGCAGTCGAATTGATTTCTGTTTGCCCCGCCTTTCTCACCCGCGCACTTTCTTTTCTGCCGTACTGCCAAAATATCTAGCCATCGTTACAAACGACTTTAGCTTATTTGCGTAATCCATTGCTTTTTAAGAATATTCGTTTTTCCTTAACTTCCCGCGCTAACTCCTTGTCCCGTAAAGAAAAAAGCTGTTTTTCAGCTTGACGGACTGGTTTTTTTTCAATATAGTGGGCTTAAGTGGTAAAAAGTGGGTAAAAGTGGGGTTAAGAAGATGTTTCAGGGAGCGGCACAACTTAATCTGGACAGCAAAGGCAGGCTGGCGATACCGGCGCGGCATCGCGACATGCTGCTCGCGCATTGCGCGGGCAAGCTGG
>CAYGIF010000162.1:0-4600 GCA_964349865.1 uncultured Gallionella sp.
GCATGAAAAAATCGGTGGTCGCGATGATCGCCTGCTGGTCGTTGAGTCGATATACCGCCGCGTCATCGCTGGTTTCCGTACCGACCAGCAGGTTGGCATACGGCAGCTTTTCTTTCGCCTCGCCCAGAATCTGTTGCAACATGGCCGGTGCAATTTTGCAGCCGCAGCCGCTGCCGTGCGACAATTGGGTCAACTTCACCTCGGACACATCCACTCCTCTTTCAACAATGCTGTTCAGAACCGCAAACCTATCACAGCTCGGCGAATTTGACGAAATTATCGACGTGCGCACCCCGGCGGAATTCGCCGAGGATCATATTCCCGGCGCGATCAATTGCCCGGTGCTTTCCGACGAAGAGCGCATCGCCGTCGGTACGCTGTACAAGCAGGTATCGCCGTTCGAGGCGCGCAAGGTCGGCGCGGCGCTGGTCGCGAAAAACATCGCGCAGCATCTGCAAACCCGCTTTCGCGACCGGCCGAAGTCATGGCGCCCGCTGATCTATTGCTGGCGCGGCGGACAGCGCAGCGGCGCGATGTGCATCATCCTCGCGCAGATCGGCTGGGCGGCGCACAAACTGGAAGGCGGCTACAAGACCTACCGGCGCGACGTGCTGGAAAAGCTGGCGGCCCTGCCACAGAGCTTTCCGCTGCGCGTGATCTGCGGCGCGACCGGCACTGGCAAGAGCCGCCTGCTCACCGCCCTCGCAGACAGCGGGCGGCAGGTGCTTGATCTGGAAGGCCTGGCGCAGCATCGCGGCTCGGTGCTCGGCAGGCTGCCGGAACAGGCGCAGCCTTCGCAGAAATGGTTCGACAGCCTGCTGCTGCAAACCCTGCAAAAACTCGATCCGGCGCGCCCGGTGTACGTCGAAGCGGAAAGCAACAAGATCGGCGCGATCACCCTGCCCGACGCGCTGGTCGGCGCGATGCACGCCGGCGAATGCCTGCTGCTGGAAACGCCGCTCGAAGTGCGCGTCGCCGGGCTGCTGGAAGACTACCGCCATTATCCCGCCGACCCGGAGACACTGATTGCGCATTTGCAGGCGCTGCACCGTTTTCACGGCAGCCAGCAACTGGAACACTGGACTTCATTGATCCGCGCCGCAGACTTCGCCGCGCTGGTCGCGGAACTGCTCACGCTGCACTACGACCCGAGCTACTTCCGCGCCACCTCCAAACATTACGCGAATCTCGAGCAGGCGCGGCGCATCCCGCTGACCAGCCTGTCGCCGGATGCGCTGAAAGAAATCGCGAAAGGCCTGTAGATACTCTGTTCAATGGCAAATATTCATCCAATTCCCGCAACGCGGCCATTCAAAGGCAGTCTGCTTCTTGCCATGGCGCGTGGCAAGGCGGAATCCGGTCTTTTTCGCGGGTTCAATGACAGGAATCGGCATTGACCGGGGTATGGCGGACATGGATACTTGAAACCGCGCAATCGTATTTCCTGTCCCTGAACAGTATCTGCCCATTAAGATTGAAAGAGGAACCATGAAGATCAGTCAGCTAGTTTTTATATCGTTAGCCATCGCCCTGTCGGCTGCGGGCAATGCTTATGCCAGAAGCGAAAAACCCTGCTCGGGGAAAAACGAGACTCTGGAATGTCTCAAGGAAAACTTCCAGGACATATACGAAGGCCAGTATTTCAAGTTCCTGCTGATCTTCAACAAGGCCGAGATAGCAGCCCTGAGCTGCAACTCCGGTGAGAAGACAGCCACATATCTTGGCATAGCCCCGAAGATAGGAAAAAACATGGAAGTCGAGGACGGCTTCAAGGACATTCTTGAAACCAAGTTCCTCAAAGAAAAGACCGTCTGCCTGCTGGATGCCCTCCTGCTCTCGGACGACAACGTGAAGGAAATCATCCTTGAAAAATACCTGACGAAGCCGCGCTATCTGAAAAAGGAAGAAGTGGACGCCATACTTTCCAGATATATGGATCAGGAAAAGTATAAGGGGATGCTGAAACGCCATACCGGAAAGTGATCTTCCCCGCGCATAACGACAAGCGCGAACTGGTGATCGGGCGCCGTTCGCACGGCCATGCGGCCTTGTACCGTTACGTTGCCGAAGTCGATACCGTTTTTGTCCTCGCCGTGCGCAGCCAGAGGGAAGCTGGGTTTGCGGGGGGGTGATAATACGAGCCCGGTGCCGTGATGCGGTATTTTTGATGTCGAATTTACGTTAGCGCCTAGGAGGACACAATGGCCGATTTGGATTGCTTTACAAAGAGTGACGTTGAAAGTGCAATTCGTCGAATTGACGAACTACTTAGCTGCGGTATTTTCTGTTCACAAAATTCTCAGAATGCACTTTTTCGAGCTGCATTTATTGAGCTACTAATTGCGCTACGTGATCTTATGTACAAAACGCAAGTGTACTCATCGCGCATCGCCTTTGATGATGATGTAAAGAAAACTGAAAAAATAAAGGATGTGTCTGATCTCATAAAATACGTTCGAGATGCGCTCTGCCACCCTGATTCGGAAAACCACTACATCGAGGCGGGAAACATTAAAGCAACATTCAATGTTGCATTTGGAAAAGCCAACCTATTAAAAATGGGAGATTTTGAGCAGTCTTCGCAATACCAAGACGACATATGCTTCTTCTTTGGATCACAAGTGATCTACCTGAAGCGCCACATCGTTAGGGCGTTTGAGGAGGCAAAAAGCAAGCTGCTGCCTATCATAAACGTAGCGCATTGCACCGGATGATCTACATGCGGCGCAATGCCCGTTGGTTATTGCGCCCTACAAAAGCTACGGCTTAACCAGTCGCACCTTCCCCGCCGCCAGCTTCGCGCGCTCCCTCGCTTCATCGACATTCTTGCCGTTCGCCAGCGCCACGCCCATGCGGCGGCGCGCGAAAGATTCCGGTTTACCGAACAGGCGCAGGTCGCTTTGCGGCACGCGCAGCGCTTCATCCACGCCGGCGAAGGCAATGCCCATTTCTTCCAGTTGGCCGTAGATCACCGCAGAAGCGCCCGATGCTTTCAGGCTCACATCCACCGGCAGGCCGAGGATGGCGCGGGCGTGCAGCTCGAATTCGCTGAAGCGCTGGCTGCACATCGTGACCATGCCGGTGTCGTGCGGGCGCGGGCTGACTTCGCTGAACCAGACATCGTCACCCTTGATAAACAGTTCCACGCCGAAGATGCCGAGGCCGCCGAGGTCGTCGGTGACCTTTTTCGCGATGTCGCGCGAGCGTTGCAGAGCCAGCGGCGACATGGGCTGCGGTTGCCAGCTTTCGACGTAATCGCCGAGCACCTGCAAGTGCCCGATAGGCTCGCAGAAATGCGTCTCAATCTCACCGTTGCCACCAACCGCGCGCACGGTGAGCTGGGTGATTTCGTAATCGAAGTCGATCATGCCTTCGGCGATGACGCGCCCCTGCGTGACGCGCGAGCCAGTGGCGGCGTAATCCCATGCAGCCGCAACATCCTCCGCGCTGTCCACTTTCGTTTGCCCCTTGCCGGAGGACGACATCAGTGGTTTGACGAAGCACGGATAGCCAATTTCTTTGATTGCGGCGCGCAGCTCTTCCAGGCTGTTGGCGAATTTATACGGCGAGACCGGCAACCCGAGCGTTTCGGCAGTGAGGCGGCGGATGCCTTCGCGGTTCATCGTCAGCCTGGCGGCGCGCGCGGTCGGGATGACCCGCGCCAGCCCCTCGCGCTCGATCTCGACCAGCGTATCGGTGGCAATCGCCTCGATCTCCGGCACGACAAGATGCGGCTTCTCCCGCTCGATCAGCGCGCGCAGTTGCGCCCCGTCCATCATGTTGATAACGCGCGCATGGTGCGCCACCTGCTGTCCGGGCGAGTCGGCGTAGCGATCCACCGCGATGGTTTCCACGCCGAGACGCTGCAACGCGATGATGACTTCCTTGCCGAGCTCGCCGCTGCCGAGCAGCATGACGCGGATCGCGGAAGGTGTGAGCGGAGTGCCGATGATGAGCGGTTTGGTTGGGGTAGGCATGCTGTCTGGGAGGATGTATTTGAACTGTGCGAAATTATACACATGGGAGTAATATATCCCGGCCATTCCAACCACAAGGAGCGAGATCATGACGAACGTCGTGCAATTATTGGGTGATGAAGCGGAGCAATTGCTGGGCTACCGTTGCACCGGCATCCCGAAGGAGTCGCTGCATTTGCCGGGGCCGGATTATGTGGATCGCGTGGTGGCGATGAAAGACCGCAAGGTCGGCGTGCTGCGCAGCCTGCAAACCTTGTACGGGCATGGGCGGCTGGCGAACACCGGTTACCTGTCGCTGCTGCCGGTGGATCAGGGCGTGGAGCATTCCGGCGCGGCATCGTTTGCGCCGAACCCGATGTATTTCGATCCGGAGAATATCGTCAAGCTGGCCATCGAGGGCGGCTGCAACGGCGTGGCCTCGACGCTCGGTGTGCTGTCCTCGGTGGCGCGCCGTTACGCGCACAAGATTCCGTTCATCGTCAAGATCAACCACAACGAAATCCTGACCTACCCCAACATCTACGACCAGACGCTGTTCGCCAGCGTGGATCAGGCCTTCAACATGGGTGCGGTGGCGGTGGGCGCGACGGTGTTCTACGGCTCCGAACATTCGCGCCGCCAGA
>CAYGIF010000163.1:0-4599 GCA_964349865.1 uncultured Gallionella sp.
CTCACGCGGCGGGTGTTCGAGGAGATCATGCGGGGCGGTTATGTCGCGCAGCGCATGGCCGCGCCGGGCGAGCGCATGGTTTGTGTGGAGGGGACGGAAGCGCAGCCGCTCAAGTACGATGTGCGCTGCTACGTTTACGACGGGCAGGTGCAACTGGTTGCGGCGCGGCTCTACCGGGGCCAGACCACCAACTTCCGCACGCCGGGCGGCGGCTTCGCGCCGGTCTATCTGGTGGGGTAGAATGGGCCGCACAGTACCTATTTGGAGGGGTGGTTATGTTCCTGAACAAACTGATGTTACCAGGCACGCTGTTGCTGGCTCTTTTCCTGTTCGGCCTGCCGCCTTCGGCCTTGGCCAAGGATTTGTCTACCGTACAGACAGCGCTGCGGATCGCACAGGATGAGATGAAAACCGCCGAAACTGAGCGCGATGCCGATGCGAAACGCGTGGCAGCAACCGAAAAGGAAGTGGAGCGGTTGAAAAAACAATTGGAGGCAGAGCGAAAAAAAGCTGCCCAGTCGGAAAAACGCTATGTTGAAAGCAGGAAGCGATATGACAAGGCGCAAGCCGCTTTCGATGAAGCCTGGAAACGGTAACCTTGCCAAGCATGACGCTCTATGCATTTCTTGCGGTGGGAATCGGCGCGGCGCTTGGCGCGTGGCTGCGCTGGGGCTTCGGGCTGTGGTTCAACCCGGCGCTGCCGGAATTGCCGCTCGGCACGCTCGCGGCCAACCTGGTTGGCGGTTACCTGATCGGGCTGGCGATCGCATTCTTTGTCCAGCATCCGGCACTGTCGCCGGAATGGCGGCTGCTTATCATCACCGGCTTTCTCGGCGGGCTGACCACTTTTTCCACCTTCTCGGCGGAAACCGTCACCTTGCTGTTGCGCGGGCAGTATGCGTGGGGAGCGGGTATCATCGCGGCACATCTCGGCGGTTCGCTGCTGATGACGGTGCTGGGTATCCAGACTTTCAAATGGATTCAAAACTAGGAGGGTAACCATGGATCAGCTTACTTTTTATGTCACCGAAAAACAACTTCACGCCGGCGTGCCCTTGTATGAATGGCTGCTGGAAGAGGCCAAGGGTCTCGGCATCCTCGGTGGCTCGGCGTTCCGCGCCATTGCCGGGTTCGGGCGGCACGGCAGGCTGCGCGAGGAGACTTTTTTCGAGCTTGCCGGGGAACTGGCGGTGAAAGTCGAGTTCGTTCTGGACGACAAGCTTGCCGAGCAGATCATGCAACGGGTGCGCGCGCTGAATTTGAATATTTTCTATGTGCGCAACAAGGTTGAGTCCGGGATAGTCTGAAAGGGGCTAACGTCATGAGCCCATCAACTTCAATACGATGGCTATTGCCTGTCGCGGCGCTGACGTCGCTGCCCGCTCATGCGCATGTCGGCCTCTCCGATGCCAGCGGCTTTCTGCATGGCCTCACGCACCCGGCCAGCGGCCTGGATCATGCCTGCGCGATGCTGGCGGTCGGGCTGTGGGCGGCGCAGACGGGCGGGCGTTCCGTGTGGGCAGTGCCGCTCACCTTCGTCGGCGTGATGGCGTTGGGCGGCGCGTTGCCGATGCTGGGCATCAGCCTGCCGTTTGTCGAGCAGGGTATCGCGTTGTCCGTGCTGCTGCTGGGCGTATTGATCGCCGCGTCGGTGCGTCTGCCGCTCTGGCTGGGCAGCGGCATGGTCGGGCTGTTCGCGTTATGGCACGGTCACGCGCATGGCGCCGAGATGCCGGCATTGGCCTCCGGAATCGAATATGCGCTGGGCTTCATGCTGGCGACGGCGTTGCTGCATATCATCGGCATTGCGTCCGGCCTGGGCATGCAGCGGCGGGCGCGCGAACATGTCATTCATGCGGCCGGAGCGGGCATCGCGCTGTGCGGGGTGTATTTGTCGGCAGTTTAACGGCAGGAGGTTGTGATGCGCCTGACTGTGCTGGGCTGTTATGGCGGGATCGGCGGCTTGCGGCGCACCACCGCGCTGTTGCTGGATGACGACATCCTGATCGATGCGGGCAGCGGTGCGGGCGATCTCACGCTGGAGCGCATGGCGCTTCTGGAGCACATCTTTCTTACCCATGCGCACCTCGACCACAGCGGGTTTGTGCCGCTGCTGGCGGACGCCGCCGCCTTTCTGCGCCAGCGCCCGCTGAATGTCCATGCATTGCCGGAGACCATTGCCGCGCTGAAGAAAAACATGCTGAACGGCGAACTGTGGCCGGATTACAGCGTGTTGCCAAGTGCGGACAATCCGTATATCCGTTTTATTCCGCTGGCATGCGGCGCAACGGTGCAACTCGGCGAGCGGCGCATCACGCCGCTGCCGGCGCATCATTCGATTCCTGCCGTGGGCTATTGCGTGGACAGCGGCGCCGCCAGTTTCGTCTACAGCGGCGACACCACGGATTGCGAGGAATTCTGGTCGGCGCTGAATCGCATCGAAAACCTGCGTTACCTGATGATCGAGACGACCTTGCTCAATGCCGCCGGCCATGCCGCCGCCAAGTCCGGCCACCTCACCGCCGAACTGCTGGCGCGCGGCCTGTCCCGGTTGCAGCGCCCGCTGCAACTGCTCATCACGCACATGGAGCCGGGCAAAGAAGAGCGCACCATGACGGAGGTCATGGCCGCCTGCGGCGCATTTCATCCGAAGCAATTGCAGCAGGGGCAGCAATTCGTCTTTTAACAAAGTATCCACAAAAAGGAGAATGTTATGAAAAAAATCATGTTGCTGGTTTCGCTGTTTTGTCTGGCTGTCCCGGCGGCACAGGCCGCAGTGCAGGGCAAGGAGGTAAATTATCAGGCCAATGGCACGACCCTCAAAGGCTATCTCGCCTATGACGATGCCATCAAGGGCAAGCGCCCGGCGGTGCTGGTGGTTCATGAGTGGTGGGGACACAATGCCTATGCGCGCAAGCGTGCCGACATGCTGGCGGGGTTGGGCTATATCGCGCTGGCGGTGGATATGTATGGCGACGGCAAGCAGGCCAATCATCCGGACGAGGCGGGCAAGTTCGCTGCCGAGGTGAGCAAAAATATGCCGCTGGCCAAGGCGCGTTTTGAGGCGGGCGTGCAATTGCTGCGCAAACAGAAAACCGTGGACGCCAAAAAAATAGCGGCGATCGGCTACTGCTTCGGCGGCGGCGTGGTGCTGAACATGGCGCGCATCGGGGCGAACCTGAAAGGCGTGGCGAGTTTCCACGGCTCGCTCGGCACGGACATTCCCGCGCAATCCGGCAAGGTCAAGGCGCGCATTATTTCTTTCACCGGCGAAGACGACCCGATGATTTCTGTCGACACGGTCGCTGCCTTCAAGAAGGAAATGGAAAGTGCAGGGGTGAATTTCAAAGTGGTCACCTATCCTGGTGTGAAGCACAGCTTCACCAATCCCGATGCGGATGAATTGGGCAGGAAGTTTGACCTGCCGCTGGCCTACGATGCAGCCGCTGACAAGGACTCGTGGCAGCAAGCCACGGTGTTCCTGCGCGATGTATTCGGTGAAAGATAGCTTTCCGCTTGAATCAAACAGCAACGCCCCGTTCAGGGGCGTCGTTCTTTGTGCGTCCGGAATGTGCTGCCAGAAGCAGAATTTGCCCCTTACTCTACAAAGCTAACGCTCACTCAATACTCAAGCAGAATCTTTCCCCGATTTAATTGATACCTGATTAAGCCAACTGATTTTCATACGTTGCTGGCGGCACGTAGTTTAAAGACGAGCGCATTCTACTGCGGTTATAGAAGGAAATATAGCTGCGCAACACGGCAAGCATTTGACTGTCCTCGGTGAAGGTGCAGCCGTGAATAACATCTGACTTCATGGAATGGAAGAAGGATTCCATGAAGGCATTGTCCGTCACTTTGCCTGGGCGATTCATGCTCTGGGTGATCCGTAATTGTGTCAGCCGTTCACGGAACGCATTGGCATAATATTCAATGCCGCGATCTGTGTGGAAGATCAGCCCTGGCTTCGGGCGGCGCTTGGCTACTGCATGATTGAGCGCACGCAAGGTCAGCGCAACATTCTTCTGTTGGCCGAATGCCCAGCAGATGATGCGTCGTGAACACCTGCCCATCACTACCGCCAGATAGCGGTAGATCGCCCCCACCTTGAGATACGTGAATCGACTTGCGTTCAGCAGCCCGCTTGTGGCTACGGCCGCCCGCGTTGCGGGCTTAACATTCGCTGCGCTCATGTGAGCCTGCGCCGCAAGAGAGCGAGTCTTGGCTACCTGCGCTCTTTTTTCATCGCTTGAGCCGCTTCACGCTTCGAGTCCTTTTCACGTTCGCTCGCTCTCTTGTCATGCATCTTCTTGCCCTTGGCCAGGCCGATTTCGAGTTTGACACGGCCGTTCTTGTAGTGCATGTCCAGCGGCATCAGAGTGTAGCCGGCGCGCTGCACCTTGCCGATGATCTTGTCGATTTCCGATTTGTGCAGCAACAGTTTGCGGGTGCGCACCGGGTCCGGATGGATATGCGTGGAAGCATTCAGCAATGGGCTGATGTGCGAGCCGAACAGGTATAGCGCGCCGTCTTTTACGGTGACGTAGGCTTCCTTGAGTTGCGCCCGCCCGGCGCGGATGGCCTTGACTTCCCAGCCTT
>CAYGIF010000164.1:0-4518 GCA_964349865.1 uncultured Gallionella sp.
ATGCCTATAAGGATAATATACTATCCCTTTAGGCATAATGTCAAGCACTTTATTTACCCTCATATAGAGCGCTTTTCTTCTCTTTCAATACTTGATATAGTTCGATATAATCTTCATTAATTCCCTGCCCAAGCTATGAAGATAACGGCAGGTATGACAAATAACCAAAAGCTCCTTATAAATAGTCGGCAGTCACAAGGAGGGTCAAGATGACCTCTCAAGACTCACAGCTACACCAGTTGATTCAGCAAGTTCAAAATCACCAAATCTCTAATATTCACGCGTATTTACTTTCCATTTCTATGGCCCTCCCAGTTTCAACTTCAAAGAAACTGGAAATATACCACTGGCTTATATCGTTACCGCTTCCAGAATTATCGCCAATGCAACTAACTCTGCTCATCATACTTGGGCCAGTTATAGTTGTTATAACAATATTTGCTCTTATATCTCTGTTGCTTTGGATAATGAGAGTAGTTATTCCCTGGATATTTTCACAATTTGGTAAACACCCTACAGAGAAGAAGCTTATCCAATTAACCTTTCCTGCAGCCACGGATAAATCTGCTTTTGCCACGGAACAACTCTACGCGCTCCTTCATACACTCTCAAAACAGCATTCGCTCTGGGAAAGTATTATTCAGCAAAAGAATGAGTATTCGTTAGAGATTGTCTCCACCAAGAAAGAAGGCATTCGATACGTATTGGCTGCTCAACCGAAATTTATAGAAACAATTACCCGGAATCTTCGGTCGTATCTACCTGGAATCAAAGTAAGTGAAATGAATGACTATCTAGGATCTTTAATCGAGAAAACGGAAGAAAAATCAGTCGGCATTATCGAGTTAAAGCTATCGAGTCATTTTGCACTCCCACTAGAATCGCAAAAAGTACTTCTAGAAAATGATCCCATATCATACCTAACAGGGAACATGACTAAATTACTCCCTGGCGAACTGATCTCCTGCCAAGTTGTCATTAGTCCGGTTCTGGCATCAATCCAGAAAGGCGTGATTGCTGAAATTCTCTCCCTGCGTTCTCGTATCTATAACGGACAACCATTAACCGAAGCTGTCCAAAAGAATGCTTTTCAGAGGTTTGTGTCATTACCGGGAATTTCTGTGCTTTGGTTTCTTGTACAAGGAGCCTGGAAAATATTGTCATTTGTCGCCATGTTTGTTTTCAGCATGTTTATTGGCTTATTTGATACGAGTGGTAAGTCAGTGCCGTTTCTTATGGCTCCCCGAATTAATCTACCCATGGACATACTCAATCCATACGAAAAGGAACTATCGCAGATTATTAAAGCCAAAATAGACCAGAAGCTATTTGAAACATCGATTCGGGTGTTAGTTGTGTCAACAAATGGTGAAGAGGCCAATACCAGACTCAACGGTCTCCTGGCGTCATTTGGTCAGCTTGGAAGCCCTTACCAAACCTTTGTCGTAAAACATTCATGGCTGTCGTCTCATAGTCATTATTTAAAGCTATTTAAGCTTCGCCAGTTGTCATTTAGTACGTCACTGAATGCAAATCCAATCCTCTCCACCTCAGAGGTTTCAGATATTTATCACTTTCCCAATACGGATACGACGAAAACTGAAGATATGGTCAAGGTTCATAGTCGAGAACTTCCAGCTCCGTTATCTGTTAAAAACAATCAAGCCTTCGATGTGGTCTTTGGCAAAAATACCTATGGCAATACCAATACTGATATTGGCCTGACAGATGATGACAGATCTCGTCATGTTTACATTATCGGCCAAACGGGCTCGGGCAAATCCACGATTATGTTCCATATGGCCAAAGACGATATCAATAAAGGCCGGGGTGTCGCAATCATAGACCCGCACGGAGACCTGGCTGAGGACTTATTGACTACGGTGCCAGATAGTCGCATAGGTGATTGTATTTACTTCAATCCATTCGATTTGCGCTATCCTGTAGGAATCAATCTCCTCGAACTAACTCCTGGACTTGAGGAAGACGAGCTGGAGCAGGAAAAAGAATTAGTCTGTGAAAGTATAATCTCAGTGTTTCGCAGAGTCTTCTCAAAAGATGAAAATACAGACGCCCACCGGATCGAATATATCTTAAGAAACGCCATCTATACGGCGTTTACGATCAAGGATGCCACTATATTTACAGTCTATGACCTTTTGAATGACCCTAAGTTTCAAAAGAACGCTACTAAAAACCTTGAAGATGAAAATCTAGAAAATTTCTGGAAAAACGAGTTCGGCAGAGCAGGCAATTACCAGATCGTCAAAATGGTCTCTGGGGTGACAGCAAGAGTAGGTAGATTTCTCTTTTCACCAACAGCCAAGCGCATCCTCGAGCAACCACGCTCAACAATTAGTTTTGATGATATTTTAAACTCAGAAAAGATCTTGATCTGCAATCTGGCAGAGGGCAAGTTAGGTGAAGACACCTCTCAACTCTTGGGTACAACAATCATCGCAAAACTCCAACAGGCTGCTATGCGCAGAGTACGGACAGCTAAGCATGAACGAAAGCCATTTTATATGTTCATCGACGAATTTCAGAATTTTGCTACCTCTTCATTTACTAGATTGTTATCTGGCGGTCGTAAATTTGGGTTACGGCTTACCATAGCTGAACAATCAACTTCCCAGCAAGAAGACCGCAATATCACGAATGTGATCCTGGCTAATACGGGAACGGTAATCTGTTTTAGGACAGCAAGCCCAATCGATGAACAGTTAATGATTGCTCAATTTGCTCCGTATGTAGATCAGCATGATATCGTCAATCTTCCTCGGTATAAATTTTACCTCAAGCTCTCAGCCGTTGAGCCGGAAGAACCATTTTCGGGAGAAACATTACCCTTGGTGCTTATTAAGGATGAAGACAGGGTTGAACGACTCATTGCTGAATCAAGGAAAAACTATGCATCAGTATATAAAAAGACGCTTCGCAAAACTGTTCAATCAGAGCCAAAAACTAAAAAATCATCTAAAAAGATTGAATCTACCGACGATGTGGGGTCATTACTATGAGTGTAAGCGTGTTTACACTGAAAATATGCTATTCCAAGGCTATGCACAAGAATAATTACTACACTTATATTCCTTATATATAAGGAAGAGAATGGAATAACTAATACTATCTAACTACCATGAACACACAACAAGATCACATACTACTACATCTCTACAAATTCCGATTCTTAAATAGAAACCACATACAGCAATTACTCAATCACAAACAATTTAATCGCATTATTATCTGGCTCAATGAACTAACAGAATCACAACTTATCAGGCGGTACCATAATCCCAAAACTGTTACCGTACCAGCTCTCTACTCATTAGGACTCAAAGGCAGGAAATATCTAAAAGATAATCCAAATTTTAAACAGATTAAATCAACTACTCTCGACAGAGTGTGGCGTGAACACACACTATCAACCCAATTTCGCGAGCATTGCCTGTTTATTGCCGATTGCTATTTGTCTCTATCGAAACTTGTCAAAACTACTGGGGCAAAACTACATTTCTACACCAAGACTGATCTACAGGGTCTCAAGTACCTGATATTGCCACATCCCGATGCTTATTTTTCAATAGAAGAACCGAACGGGAACAAAAAAAGTTACTTTCTCGATGTATTTGATGAACTCCCAGCCCGAATGGTGATAAGAAAACGTATCCGCCAATATTTTCAATATTTTGAAAATAATTATTGGCAAGATCATAACAAAAATCCCTTCCCGGCAATTATCTTTGTATGCCCCGATACAAGATCATATAACTATACAAACCTTCAAATTCAGAAGCAGCTAGAGCAAAGTCCTGAATTATCGTTTTATCTCTCGTTAAGATCGGATATAAAAGCCAAAGGCTTACTAAGAGAAGTGTTATACAAAGTTAAAGTAGATAATGACTAACTACGGCATAAAGAAATAGTTATATTCATCAAATGGAAAATGCCCAGCGGGTTTGTTCAATAGTAGATCAGCCATTTCCCGCGCGGTCATATTTTCCGATATTCTATATTCTGCATTCGTGTCGATAGTGCCGTCCTTGCCGACTTTGATTGCCTTGTCGCTAGGTGTTGTGTCTTTGGTGTGTTCTAGCGCATACCTGAACGCTTTTTCATCTCGCACAAATCCATAATAGAAAAGATTTCCTATAAGAGCGTCGAGAGTCACTTCTGTACTAATTCGTAAATCTGCTGTTCCGTCTACTCCTGGCTTCGATCTAATCTGCTCGGCCTCGGCAACTGGCATATGCAGGCGTTCGATAAAATAATCTTCTACCTTTTTGGCTGACTCCCAGTCTTTCCCCGGTGCTTTGAAATTTTCTTCGCTTGGCTTAGTGAAGAAATAATAACCACCCAATACCACCAATAAAAGCACGACCAATATTATTATTTTCTTGATCATGCCTTTATTATAGACCTTTTAAGCTAGTAATCGCCTAGACGCCTCCCAAGTACGAAAGCAATTTCTTTTCTGCCTTCTTCGGTTTGTCTAAACTGATTAAATAGTTGTGC
>CAYGIF010000165.1:0-4494 GCA_964349865.1 uncultured Gallionella sp.
CCTGGAGCGACTTGAAGCCGTTCATGTTGATTGCCGAAAAGTGTGCGAACAAATCTTCGCTGCCATCATCGGGAGTGACAAAACCAAAACCCTTTGCGTCGTTGAACCATTTAACTGTACCGGTTGCCATGTGATTACTTCCTTATTAAAAAACGGGAAAAACTCCCGCAAAACTATTTGAATCGAAGATTGCGCATGGAAAAACCAGTACTGCAGAGACTTTGAATCAAATACCTGGAAGCCTTGTACGCCTAATTGGCTGGTATCGTCAAGGGAATTTATAAAAGGATACTGAATCTGCCGTTAAAACAGTCAAATCCTCACGCCGAGGAAAGCACACCGAAGTTACCCGTTCGTATTATCATGTGCATGCAACAACACAAGGAGAACGATCATGGCTAAAGGGCAGCAACGGAAAAACAAAGAAACGAAGAAACCTAAAAAACAACCGCCGCCTGCCGCGGTGACCGGCGCGTTCGGGTCGTAAGCCGGCGTCGAGCAAATTCAGGAGCATTCGATTGTAGCCAGCATATCCGCCACCGCCGGATAACGCAGCCGCACTCTCAGTTCCCGCTTCATGCGCCGATTGGTCAACCGCCGCGATTCGTTCATGAAGGACAGCAGCGTTTCCGGCTGCACGCGTTGCGCCTCGGCACGGCTCACGCGCGGCGGATGCGGCAAACCGGACGCATCCGCCACGGCATCGAAGTATTCGCCCATCTTCAACCGGCTGTCGTCGCTGGCGTGGTACACGCGGCCCGCTTTCCCGTATCGCAATGCCGCCGCGACGATGCGCGCCAGATCGTCGGCGTGGATGTGGTTGGTATAACTGTCCTCGCTGCCGATGATGCACGGCACACCCTGCCGCAAGCGATCCAGCGGCAGGCGGTCAGCGGCATAAATGCCCGGCACGCGCAGGATGCTGGCCTTCACCCGGTTGCGTTTTGCCCAGTTACGGATTTGCCTTTCGGCATCGGCGCGGCGTTGCGCGCGCGCCGTTTGCGGATTGAGCGGATGCGACTCGCTCACGAATGCGCCGCCGCAATCGCCATATACGCCGCTGGTGCTGATGTACACCAGTTGCTCCGGCAATTTCCTGAGCGACAGCGCGGCCAGCAGGTGGCGAGTGCGCGCGTCGACACCCAACCCCTCCCGGCCTCCCCTTGTCAGTGGAGGAGCAGAAGGAGGCGGGGCGAAGTGCAGCACGGCATCCGCCAGCCCCGCAATGCGCGCCAGTCCTGTGCGCATCGCGGAACCGGTGCGATCATCCAAGTCGCCGAGAACCGGCAGCACGCCGAGCGCGCGCAACTTTTCACGGCAGGCCGGATTGCGCACTAGGGCAAATATCCGGTAGCGGCGTGCCAGCAAAGGAATGGCGCGCATCGCCACGTCTCCGCAGCCGATAATCAGCAGGCGTTTCATGGCGTGATTATGCGTTAAAATTCGCGCTTTCGCGCAACCTGCAATTTTCATCATGACCTTTCAAACCACTATCCAGCCAAGCGGCTACCGTTTCCCCGTCGAAGAGCACGAAACCATTCTTGCAGCCGCACTCAGGCACGGCTACACCCTGCCGTATAGCTGCCGCGAAGGCGTGTGCGGCGTATGCAAGGGCAAGATCGTAGAGGGGCAGGTCGATCACGGCAACCATCTGGGCAGCGCGCTGACGGAAATGGACAAGGCGGCGGGCATGACATTGTTCTGTTGCGCCAGGCCGGAATCTGACCTGGTGATCGAATGCCACAGCGCAGGCAAGATCAACGATATTCCGGTGCGTATCATGCCCTGCCGCGTGCACAAGATGACCCGGCTGGCGGATGACGTGATGGCGCTGCAACTCGAACTGCCCATGGGCGAACGATTGCGCTTCGCGGCCGGGCAACACATCTCCATCCTGCCGAAAGACCAGAAGCCGCGCAATTTCTCGCTGGCCAACGCGCCGCACGACGGCGCATTCCTCGAACTGCATATCCGCAGAGTCGGGGGCGGCGCTTTCACACAGCATGTGTTCGACGAAATGAAGGAGCGCGACATCCTACGATTCAAGGGTCCGCTCGGCGAGTTCCGGTTGTGCGAAGACTCGGTCAAGCCGGTCATTTTCGTCGCCGATGGCACCGGTTTCGCGCCGCTCAAGGCGATCATCGAACACGCGCTGCACATCGGCCTGCAACGCCCCATGCACCTCTACTGGGGAGGGCGCAGACCGGCCGATCTATACATGCTGGAGGAAGCGAAGCAATGGGAAAGCCGCGGCATCCAGTTCGCCCCGGTGCTTTCCGAAGCCTTGCCGGAAGATGGCTGGCAGGGCAGAATCGGGCCGGTTCATCAGGCGGTGCTGGATGACTTCGATGAGCTGTCCGGCCATGAAATCTACGCCTGCGGCGCGCCGGCCATGGTGGATGCCGCGCGCCGCGACTTCACCGCCCGGCGCGGTTTGCCGGATGAGTCGTTCTTCTCGGAGGCGTTTGCCCCGATGCCGGAATTCAACAATCCGCTCCAGGCATACAAGAGCCCGTTCTAATGTAGGGGCGCGATTCATCGCGCCCTGTTCTATCCATATATCGAAAAAAAGGGCGCGATGAATCGCGCCCCTACTGAACTCCCGCGCGGCTCTATTCGTCGCCCGCCTTCATCGCAGCGGCCTGCTGGTAATACTTGAGCGCCTCGTCGGGTTTGCCCAGTTGTTCCGCGAGCTGACCGAGCGCAGTGTAAGCCGCGTGACCGGGGGACACGCTGATGCTGGCATCCAGATAGTTCTGCGCCTTGCCCCACAGCTTCTGGTGCAGGCACAGCTTGCCGAGCGCGAGCAGCAACCCGGCATCTTCCTTGTGCTGGTTGAGCCATTTTTCGGCCTGCTTGATCTGCCCGATCACGTCACCGGACTGGCAATCGCCGTACAGCGCGACCAGTTCGCTGTCCCATTGCGCATTCAGGCTGTCGGAGAGCAGTTGCTGCGCGAGCGGGCTGCCGCCTTGCCGGATCAGCGCGCGTGCGGCCGTGGTGGCAATCTTGCCGCGCCGCTTGAAATCGGCGGGGATGCTTTTCAGGCAGTCGGCCAACGCCGCCAGATTTTCCTGCTGGCTAAGCTTTTCCAGCCAGGCCTGCTGGCGGAACTGCGCCGCCGTTGTCACATCGATGGATCCGTATTTCTCCAACAGGTCGAGCACGTTCAGCACCTCACTCCAGTTGCCCGCCTGTTGCTGCGCCTTGAGTTCCAGCGACAACACACCGGGGTGACCCTTGACGCCGCTGTCGCGCAGCTCCTGCAGCGCATGCAGCGCGCCGCGCGGGTCGCGCTGGTCGAGCATGAATTTGGCGGCCGCCATCAGGCGCATGGTGGAATCGCCGGCGGCCCGGCCTTCGGCGGCCGACAAATAGGCGTCGCGTTTTTCATATTCGCGCAATTCGTGCGCGGAACGCGCCGCGATGACGGGATGCAGGGCGGAGGTGTCGCCCAATTCCATCGCGCGCGCGGAGGCCTTTTCCGCGGCGGCATAGCGGCCTTCGAAGAACGCGTTGAGCGCGTCGTCCAATAACTCGCGCGCCTTGGTTCGCGCGCGTTCCAGGCGGAATTTCCGCACATACGCCGGCAGTTGCAAAGCGGCGGTCATCAGGCGCACCATGCCGTAGCCGAACACGAACGCGAGCGTGAGCAGGACGATGAACAGCGTAAGCGACAGCTCGATGCGGTACGGCGGATACACCAGCAGCATGTAACCAGGACTATGCGAGGCCGTTACCAGCGCGGCCGCGGCGGCGAACAGCAGCAGTGTCCAGAGCAGGTATTTCATTGCGCCGTTTTTTTGGCGGGGCTTCGCTCTGCCGCGTGTTCGTGCGTCAGGCGGTAATTGCGCACGGCCTGCAGGCTCGGGCTGACGTCCGGCAATTCGATGCTGACGGGGGAGGCGGCAATCTTCTTCAGGCCGGCCAGCATGCGCATGCCCTCGTTCGATTTGCCGTCGAAATAGCGCGCCGTCCAGAGTTGCGCGGTTTTCAGTTCCTGCCTGAAACCGTCCTCGTCGCGCGACAGCAATGCAAGGCGCGCCGACAGCAGGCGCAGCTTGAGATTCTCGCGCAGGAAAAATTCCTGGTTGGGCGGCAACAGCGGAATCTCGGCCTTGCCGGTATCCTCGATGCGCACCAGTTGTTTCACGTCCTGCCAGATTTCGCGCAGCAGCTTCTGCCAGGCCGTTTCATCCTTCGGCGCAGCGGGTTGCGCGGCCTCCTCCTTCTTCGCCGCGCGCTGCTGATAGACCAGCGGCAACTCGTCCACGGCGGCGATCAGGCTGTCGAGCTGGAGATTGATGCCGGTAATGTCCACGCCGGGCAATGCGCGCAGCTTGTCCATGTCCTGGCCGATGGCCTTGCGCAGCCCGTTGAACGCCGGCCGATCCATGCGCTGCAAGCGGGCGTCGGCGCTCTGCATCGCGATCAGCGCAGCCTTGACGTTGGCCGACAGTTGCAATTGCTGCCCGGCGATCAGCAGCATCTGCT
>CAYGIF010000166.1:0-4456 GCA_964349865.1 uncultured Gallionella sp.
GCGGAACTCGCGCTACGCGCTCAAACAGTCCTCGCCGACACCCCCTGACCAGCCTGCGCTACTCGGCGGCGCACAGGGGATGAAAGGCAAGAAGCAGGTTTTGTAGGGTGGGTTAGCAAAGCGTAACCCGCCGAATGCTTGATTTTCATACGGCGCATTATGACTTCGGCTAAAGCGCCCTACGCTAGCTGCTGTAAATTATTTTAGGAACGATTCATGATTAGGGTTGATCCGTATTTTCTTTACCAAGTAGGGGCTGCAATCCGCCCCATTGTTGGAATGCAGTCTAATTGGACGAAAGCACATCTGAGGCAGAACCTTTGGGGAGCTGAGTATTGGCTTGATACGCTAATTAATAAAAGTATATATCGATTACAAACATGCCGTGCGAGCGGAAACGAACTGCTGGAAACGGTTAGGCGCATTCAGGCCGAATTCAATAGCGATGAAACAGATCTAGAAAAGACTATCGACTCCTTCGATTATTATTTTCTACAATCTCAAGCGCAAAAGTTCGAGAATGTATTGGCTGCTGAGTTGCAGTGGGGGCAACTGTTCTTAGTTGAACCAAAAGGTGGTTATGATTTAAATCAGCTGACTTCAAACGGCATTATTATTTTCCCCTCTTCATTGCCAGAAAAAGTCCCTGAAGCCATTCAAGATGGTATTGAAGCAGCTCGTTGCATAGCATTTGCTCTTCCTACGGCAGCGGCTTTTCATCTTCATAGAGCAAATGAACTCGTATTGCGTCGTTATTACGACACCGTAACAAATGGTGCCGAACGCCCAAGTAACCGAAACATTGGAGCATATATTGATGCAATGAAGAATGCACAATTTAAGGATCAGAAAATATTTGGCGCACTCGCAGCACTCAAGGATTTTCACAGGAATCCGGTGTTGCATCCAGATGACCGCCTAGAGTCTGTAGAGGAAGCGATAGCGTTGCTGGGAGTGGTCAATACTGTAATTGCATACATGCTCAATGCTATTCGGCCTGCGCCCCTTGAATTGATTTCGCCGCAAGTTTAGAAGGGTGGGCACAACGTGCCTACCCTACGATTTTAAGGTTTTAGGATTTTGATTTACCTCCCCTGTGCGCCGCCGAGTAGCACAGGCTGGTCAGGGGTAGTCGGCGAGGACTGTTTGAGCGCAGCGAGTTCCGCAGCCGCCTGACCAGTCGAGCAACGCAGGGAACCCGAAGGGCGGCAAACCGGGGTCGCCTTTTCTTTGGTTACTTTCTTTTTGGCGAAGCAAAAGAAAGTAACTAGCTGCCGGGCTACCCCCGGCGGTGTTGGTTTTGATTTTTATGATGCCGCACCACAGAGCGCCAGCCGCTTCGCGGCGACCCTTCGACAGGCTCAGGGCGAGCGGCCTTGTTAGAGCGTAATGGTTTGTGTTTTTATATGGGCAAAACGGGCAATAAAGTTTTACTAAAATTTGAATAGAAAAATATGGCTCAACCGCAATTCAAAAAAATCGTCATCTTCGGCGTTGGCCTGATCGGCGGATCGTTTTCGCTGGCGTTGCGCAAGGCGCATGCCGCCGGCGAGGTGGTCGGCTTCGGGCGCAGCGAGGCAACGCTGCAACAGGCCATGCAGCTTGGCATCATCGACCGCATCGGGCGGGATGCGGCAGCCGAATCCGCAGATGCGGACTTGATATTGCTGGCCACCCCGGTCGGGCAGATGGCGGAGCTGATGGCGCGCATTGCGCCGCATCTCGGCGCGCACACGCTGGTCACCGACGGCGGCAGCACCAAGAGCGATGTGGTAGCGGCAGCGCGAGCGAACCTGGGCGACCGGATCGCGCAGTTCGTTCCCGCCCATCCCATCGCGGGTGCGGAGAAGAGCGGCGCAGGCGCTGCGCTGGCCGACCTGTATGTCGGCAAGAAAGTGGTGTTGACCCCGCTGCCGGAAAATTCGCAAGATGCGGTGGCGCGCGTGCGCAAGGCGTGGGAGCTGTGCGGCGCAGCGGTGAGCGAACTGACGCCGCAACAGCACGACGCGGTGTTCGCTGCGGTGAGCCACTTGCCGCACCTGCTGTCGTTCGCGCTGGTGCACGACCTTGCGCAGCGCGACAACCGCGACCTGCTGCTTTCCTTCGCCGCGAGCGGTTTCCGCGACTTCACCCGCATTGCCGCCAGCTCGCCGGAAATGTGGCGCGATATCTGCCTGGCGAACCGCGAGGCGCTGATCGATGAGCTGGGTATCTATATGCAGGAGCTGGAGAAGCTGCACGAGGCGCTGGCCGAAGCGGATGCGGACGCGCTCGAACAGACTTTCCGTACCGCCCGCGAATTGCGCGCCGGCTGGAAAGAACAATAAAAAGTAATGAGCCATAACTCGACCAAGCAAATCTGGTGGCTGCTGATTGCCGTCGCGGTCATCTGGTTCGCCAACCTCGAATACCGCACGCTGATCAAGCCGGATGAAGGGCGCTATGCCGAGATTCCGCGCGAGATGGTGGCGAGCGGCGATTGGGTGACGCCACGCCTGAACGAGCTCAAGTATTTCGAAAAACCGCCGCTGCAATACTGGGCGACGGCCACCGCCTACACGCTGTTTGGCGAGCACCAATGGACCTCGCGCCTGTGGGCCGGCCTGACCGGTTTTGCCGGCATCCTGCTGGTGTGGTTTGCCGGGCTGCGCCTGCTCGGGCGCGAGGCGTCGGGCTATGCCGCGCTGCTGCTGTCCAGCAGCCTGCTGTATGTGTTGATGGCGCATATCAACACGCTGGACATGGGCGTGACGTTTTTCCTCACGCTGGGCATTCTCGGCCTGCTGCTCGCGCAGGCGCAGGCGGACACCGCAAAGCGGCGCAGCTGGATGCTGGTCGCATGGGCGGGCTTGGCGCTGGCGGTGCTGAGCAAGGGGCTGATGGGCATCATCCTGCCGGGCGCAGCCTTGTTCATCTATTGTCTGGTGCAGCGCGACTTCGGCGTGCTGAAGCGCATGCACTGGCTGCCCGGCCTCGCGGTGTTCTTTGTCATCACCGTGCCGTGGTTTTTGCTGGTGATGAAAGCCAATCCTGAATTTTTCGAACGCTTCTTCATCTACGAGCATTACACTCGCTTCACCACCAAGGTGCATGGGCGCTACCAGCCATGGTATTACTTCATCCCAATCCTACTGGCCGGCGCGCTGCCGTGGACGGTGCTGATGTTCGACACCATGTTCCGCACATTGCGCGACAGCAAGCTGCCGGACAAGATGTTCAACACCCGGCGCTTCCTGCTGATCTGGGCGGTGTTCATCTACTTGTTCTTCTCGATCTCCGGTTCCAAGCTGCCATCCTACCTGCTGCCGATGTTCCCGGTGCTGGCGTTGCTGATGGGCAAGCGCATCGCCGGGATGCGCGGGCGGGTGCTGTTCTGGCAGGTTGCGCCGGCCATACCGGTCGCGCTGTTGTTGCTGGGGCTGGGGCTGAACGTGGGCAAGCTCGCCGACACGCCGGGCCAGATCGAGTTGTATCCGCATTATGGCCCGTGGCTGATTGTTGCCGCGCTGGTTTCGCTGGCCGGCTTACTGGCGGGGATGCTGTTGTTATGGCGTGAAAAAAAACCTGTCGCGGTAACGGTGCTTGCGCTGAGTGCTTTGCTGTCCGCGCAAATCGGGCTGTCCGGCTATGAAACCGTGGCGCGTGAGCGTTCCGCCAGGCATATCGCCGAGGCGATACGCGGCGAGATAAAAGCGGACATACCGTTCTATTCGGTGCTGACCTACGAACAGACGCTGCCGTTCTATCTCAAACGCATCTTTACGCTGGTGCAGTATCAGGATGAGATGGCCTACGGCATCCAGCAGGAGCCGCAACGCTGGATTCCCACCGTCGAGGAGTTTGCCAAGGTCTGGGCCGCACAGCGCGAGGCGTTGGCCATCATGCCGGTGTATGCTTACGCGCAGTTGCAACAACTGGGGGTGGCGATGAAGATTATTTTTAAAGATACCCAACATATTGTGGTGAAGAAACCATGAGCCTGGCCAGCTTCAGCCTGATTTTCATCGGCGTGATGCTCAATGCGGCCGCGCAGATATTGATGAAGGCCGGCACCAACGCGGTCGGACATTTCGAGTTCAGCATGGGGAACGTCCTGCCTATCGGTTTGAAACTGGCGACCGAATGGCATATCGTCGCCGCGCTGTTTTGCTATGCGCTCAGCGTGGTGGTCTGGGTGCTCGCGCTGTCGCGCGTGCCGGTCAGCATCGCCTTCCCGATGCTGTCGATGGCTTATGTGGTGAATGCGGTGGCTGCATATTATTTGCTCGGCGAACCGTTCAATGCGACCAAGCTGATCGGCATGGGGGTGATTATTCTCGGTGTGATTATCATTTCACGGGCATGAACTACAACCGTCATTCCGGCGCAGGCCGGAATCCAGCGGTTCTATTCAAAATGCCTTTAAGGAACCTCTGATTAAGTCCCGAACTTTTCGCGCTCATGCTGTCAGAAGCTC
>CAYGIF010000167.1:0-4415 GCA_964349865.1 uncultured Gallionella sp.
GGATCGCAGCATGAGAAACATTCAACCGTGGCTGAAGCAAATCGCAAAATTTGGATTGATCTTGATGATGGGGGTAAGCATGAATGCAGAGGCGGGGTTGTTTGGTCATACGATGAGTTGGAAAGAAGAAGTGCTGCTGCATGATGGCAACAAGATCATTGCAGAACGCCATTACAACCTTGGCGGGTATCCCGCGATTGAAAGCCAGGAGCGTGCAGCACTTGATGTAACGGTGACATTCAATCTGCCCGGCACGAACAAAAAAATCACTTGGAAAAACGACTTTAGAGATTCACAGCCTGAGCCGAACAGCCTGAACCTGATCCGTCTCGATATAGTGAAGGGCGTGCCCTACATCGCCACCTACCCGGCGGGCTGCATCGCCTACAACAAATGGGGCAGGCCCAATCCGCCGCAGATATTATTCAAGTACGAGAGCGAACAATGGAAGCGCATTACCCTGGCAGAGTTGCCGTCAGAGTTAATCAACACCCATGCCAACGTCATCGTCGGAAGGCCTGCTTCCAAATTGTTGAAACCCTTCTACACCGTCGAAGGCGTGAATGCGGAAAACCATGACATTCACGAAGAGTCGTATAAAACCATTCTGAGGGAGGCCTATCCGGGGGCGGGTGGCGGCTGTGAAGAACTTATTAAATATAAAGGTTATTGGATTATGCCGAATGATCCGGTAGCTCGTGGCATGGTTGATAGGAAAACAAAGTAAAGATCGTTCATTTCAAATCCAATTATTCAGGAGATACATCATGACTACTGCAATTGAATATGCATTGATGGCTGGAGCTTCTTATCGCGATACACGTCCCGACATTAACAAATTCCCGATACCCACAGGATGGTATATGGTTTCACGGAATCCCCAAGACAATGCAACCGGTTTCGAAGCAGCCACTTTTGGTAACGGAACAACTCTAGCCACCAGCACCGAAATCGTCATCTCCTACGCAGGCACCGGGCCGGGGTCAATCTTTTCTGCAGACTGGGTGCACGGCAACATCCCCTTGGCGGGCGGCACCCTGTCCGACCAACTCCGGCAGGCGGCGGATTACTACCTGCAAGTCAAAGCCCAGAACCCGGGGGCGACCATCAGCTTCACCGGCCACTCGCTCGGTGGAGGCCTGGCATCCTTGATGGCCGTCTTCTTCGGCGAAAGCGCCTTCACCTTCGATCAGGCGCCATTCCGTGCTTCTGCGCAAGGCTACGCCAACGACTTCAGCAGTACGACCAATTCGGTCGCAAAAAATCTGCGCACCTACCTCGCAGACCACATCCCTGTAACCAGCCTGGTCAAGCTGGATGCCTACATCGCCGCCCTTGAAGTTTTTAATAACCCCAACCCGATTGCGGCGGACACACTGGCGGCACGCGAAGCGCGGGTAACGGACATCAACGTCCAGGGAGAAATCCTGTCCTCATGGTTGGTTCCATTCAGCCGAATAGGTTCGCAGGCAAACATACCCGATAGCGCAAACGGCGGTTCGGGAACTGACCTGCACGCCCAGTCACTGCTTACCGCCTTCCTGCAGAGCAGCCAAGGCAACGGCAGCATCGTCATGGAGGGTGCAGCGAATGATGAAACAGCTAATGCAGGGAGGATCGCAGCATGAGAAACATTCAACCGTGGCTGAAGCAAATCGCAAAATTTGGATTGATCTTGATGATGGGGGTGAGCATGAATACTAATGCGGGGTTATTCGGATTGGGTGGCACAAGCTGGAAAGAAGAAGTGCTGCTGCATGATGGCGGCAAGATTATTGTTAAGCGTTCGCAGGGCTATGGCGGGCGGCATGAGATCGGGCAGTCGCCTCCGGTTAAGGAGCAAGAGATCACCTTCACGGTGCCCAAGACAAACAAGACCCTTACCTTCAAGAGCGAATACGGTGAAGACATCGGGCGCGCCAATTTCAAACTACTGGCACTGCATATATTGAATGGCATGCCCTACATCGTTGCCGCGCCCAACCTCTGTCTGTCCTACAACAAATGGGGCAGACCCAATCCACCCTACGTCATTTTCAAACATGATGGGAAGGAGTGGAAGCGCATCACGCTTCAAGAACTTCCGACCGAGTTTAAGGAAATCAATCTGGTGATCGAAACCAAGGGCGAAGCAGAAAATCTTGAAGCGCAGGCCATCGTTACGGCGGAGCTTGTCAAAAAAATGAACAGTGAGTTGGAGCAACCCGAATACAAAACCATCCTGAGGGAGGCGTTGAAGGGCGGATTAGGGATTACGAGTTGCGAAGAGCTACTTCCTGACGGGAAAGGCGGATGGTTGGGATCCGGCTGGTTTAAACATTCAACGCAAGAAGAGTGTACAAAATTTTGCGCACGTAAAAAAATTACTGCTGAATTTTGCAAATGTTTTATTTCTAAAAAAGGGGAATAAACCATGACTACCACTATCGAATACGCATTAATGGCAGGTGCTTCTTATGTTGATACTCGTGATCCAATTAATCGCTTCCCAATTCCTCAAGGATGGACAGATTTATTGCGTCATGAGGCGCAGCCCAGTGGCTTTGAAGCTGTTGCCTTTCAAAACGGCACCAATATTGTCATCTCCTATGCAGGCACCTACGACAAAAGCCTCCCCGATTTTGCTGCGGATGTTTCGCTGGCTGAAGGTTATGGTGCGACACAGCTACTACAAGCCGCCGACTACTATCTATCCATTAAAAACGACCCGCGTTATCAAGGGTGCAACATCACTCTCACCGGACATTCTCTGGGTGGTGGGCTGGCCGCATTGGTGGGGGTATTTTTCCACGTTACCGCCACCACCTTCGATCAGGCGCCATTTGCCAACTCGGCACAATCGAACTCGCTGCTATCGAACCCGCTCAACATCCTCACCCCCGATGTCGCAGCGAATCTCAAAACCGACCTGCTTGCTATGGGTTACAGCGAAACCGATCTGTCGGCACTGAGCAACTTCTTGCTGATACGGCCTACCGACGACAGCATCCCCAACGCCAATTTGGTAACCAACATCAATGTGCAAGGTGAATTTCTGTCCTCTGCACCCGCTACCCTGTTTGACCGCATCGGCACAACAACCGACGAAATACTCAATAGCTCGACCGGTGTATCGGGATTCGACCTCCATTCCCAATCGCTTCTCACCACCTTCCTGCAAAGCGATGCCACTGCCACCACCAACGCCGCAGGGCAGAAGCAATCCCTGAGTCAAGTCACCTTCAAACTCACCGATTTGCTGGGGATGATTTTTGACAAAAAGTTGTTTGCGAATGATACGGACACCGATAAGAGAAACCTCCTCGACCACCTCGTCCGCCACGAAGCCGGGGTGTTTGATCCGGCGACCGGCACGATCTCGATTCCCGCCGACGCCATGGTCACCCGCTTCACAGCCGACCTGTGGAAACTCGCCCAAGACAGCGGCATGACCCTGAACGAGAGCAACGGCCAGTACTACAACTGGAACAATGTCAGCAAGGCCTTGATCGCCTTCGCGATGCAGAAATACTACGAAGAGAACAACCCGAACGTGAGTTACGGCACCGAACTCTTCACCGACCTTGGTTCGGCTGGACTGGGCAGCAACGGCATCACCTTCGACATCGCCAACGTCTCCCAAACCCTCAACACAAAAATCCAATCCGGCAACGTCAAATACGCAGACCTCGTTACCGACATCAAAGGCTTCGGACAATACTTCCAGAACTACATCGAAACGACGGGACTGCTCTCGTCGGTAGAACGCACCCTGATCAAATCCATGCTCCCGCAACTGCGCGACTGGTACGTCCAAGCCGGAGCAAGCGGCATGACCGCCACCGACACCCTGAACCGGGGAGCGTTCATGCTTGGCGGCAATGGTGCAGACACACTCACCGGCGGCAGCAAGGCCGACCTGCTGGTGGGCAACGCGGGCGACGACGTATTGAATGGCGGGCAAGGCAGCGACACATTACTGGGCGGTGTTGGCGTGGACACCTACGTCCTCAACAGCGGCGCAGGACAAGGCATCGACACCATTCTCGATTCCGACAACACCGGCCACCTGCGGGATGACACCAGCAGCCCCATCGTCCTCGCGGGCGGCGACCAATACGGCGACAACCGCGTCTTCAGCGGCAAAGATGCCAACGGAAATAGCCACCTTTACACCTTCGTCAGCGGAGACCGCGCAAGCGGCGGCGACTTGCTGGTGGACGGTGCGATGCTTATCAAAGGCTACAGTCCCACCACGGGTAACCACATGGGCATCACCTTTGCCGATGCCATGGTGCAAGCCAACCCGGCCACCACCCGCGACATCAGCGGCGACTTCACCCCGAGCGACCCCGACCCGGCACACCAGCAGCCGGACGGCGCAGCCCATGCCTGGACGGATGCGCTCGGCAACCTGCTGGTCACAGCCGCCGCCG
>CAYGIF010000168.1:0-4380 GCA_964349865.1 uncultured Gallionella sp.
ATTTTGGAACCTTGGCTGCCTTGATCTTGATCGTCTCGCCGGTGCGAGGATTGCGGCCATTACGCGCGGCACGCTTGCCAACCTTGAAAGTGCCGAAACCGACCAAGCTCACCGTATCGCCCTTTTTCAATGCCTTTTTGATCGAATCCACGGTCGCGTCCAGCGCACGACCAGCCGCCGCCTTGGAAATATCAGCGGATTTTGCAACTGCATCAACCAGATCAGATTTATTCACGTAAGCCCCCTTAAATTTAGTGGTTAAAAAACAGGAGAAGTCCTGCAACGGCTTTATATCAAGGCTTCGCAGCTTTGGTCAAGCGATTACGATAATTTTTTTATCTTGCGTCGCAACTAACTAACTGTTATCGGTTTTTTTTAGTGTTTGGTTACCAGCGACGCTTCCTGAGCACCGCCGGTAGCCGGCAACCCGGCAGGCGCGGCGGCTTCGGACGATTCCGGCAATGGCTCCGGTTTACGCTCAAGAGCCAGTTCCAGCACCTGGTCTATCCATTTAACCGGATGGATATCCAGTTTGTTTTTGATATTGTCCGGAATTTCCACCAGATCCTTGGTGTTTTCTTCCGGAATCAAAACCACCTTGATCCCCCCGCGTTGCGCCGCCAGCAGCTTTTCCTTCAAGCCGCCAATCGGCAAAACTTCCCCGCGCAAGGTAATTTCACCGGTCATCGCCACATCGGCACGCACCGGGATACCTGTCAGCGCCGAGACGATGGACGTGCATATCCCGATCCCGGCGCTTGGGCCATCTTTGGGGGTTGCGCCCTCCGGCAAGTGGATGTGCAAATCCGATTTTTGGTAAAAATCCTCGTTGATGCCCAACCGCCTGGCGCGCCCGCGCACCACGCTGATGGCAGCCTGGATGGATTCCTGCATCACTTCGCCAAGCTTGCCGGTGGTGGTGGTCTTGCCCTTGCCGGGCAACACGGCGGTCTCGATAGTCAGCAATTCACCGCCGACCTCCGTCCACGCCAAACCGGTGACCTGCCCGACCTGGTTGTTCTTTTCGGCAATCCCGTACGAATAGCGGCGCACCCCGAGATATTTATCGAGATTGCGCGCATTGACCACAACTTTTTTATCGCGCTCTTTTAACGAAAGCGCCTTCACCACCTTGCGGCATATCTTGGAAATTTCCCGCTCCAGGCCGCGCACCCCCGCTTCGCGCACGTAGTAGCGCACGATGTCGCGCAGCGCGGTTTCGGAAATATTGATTTCTTCCGGCTTCAGGCCATTATTCTTGACAGCCTTGGGCACCAGATAGCGCGTGGCGATGTTGATCTTTTCATCCTCCATATAGCTGGATACATGGATAACTTCCATGCGGTCCAGCAGCGCGTCCGGAATATTCAGCGTATTGGCCGTTGCCACGAACATCACGTCGGAAAGGTCATATTCCACCTCGACATAGTGGTCGACAAACGTGCTGTTCTGCTCGGGATCGAGCACTTCCAGCAACGCGGAAGAGGGGTCGCCGCGCATATCCATGCCCATCTTGTCCACTTCGTCGAGCAGGAACAGCGGGTTTTTTACCGCGACCTTGCTCATGTTCTGCAATATTTTGCCCGGCATGGAACCGATATAGGTGCGGCGGTGGCCGCGAATCTCCGATTCGTCGCGCACCCCGCCCAGCGACATGCGCACAAACTTGCGGTTGGTGGCGCGCGCGATAGACTGCCCCAGCGAAGTCTTGCCCACGCCCGGCGGGCCAACCAGGCAGAGGATCGGCCCCTTCAATTTGTTCACCCGCTGTTGCACGGCGAGGTATTCGAGGATGCGTTCCTTGACTTTATCCAGGCCGTAATGATCTTCTTCCAGCACGACTTCTGCCTTTTTCAAATCGGCGCTGATTTTGGTTTTCTTCTTCCACGGCAAGCCGATCAGCACGTCGATATAATTGCGCACCACGGTCGCCTCGGCGGACATCGGCGACATCAGGCGCAGTTTCTTCAGCTCCGCTTCAGCCTTGGTGCGCGCCTCTTTCGGCATATGCGCGTCCTTGATTTTCTTGTCCAGATCATCAAAGTCGGTGCCTTCCTCGCCCTCGCCCAATTCCTTCTGGATCGCCTTGACTTGCTCGTTCAGGTAATACTCGCGCTGGCTTTTCTCCATCTGGCGCTTGACGCGGCCGCGTATGCGCTTCTCGACCTGCAGGATGTCGATCTCGGCCTCCAGCAGCCCCAGCAAGTGCTCCAGCCGCTTGCGTACGCCAAAAACCTCCAGCACCTCCTGCTTTTGTTCCAGCTTGAGCGGCAGATGGGCGGCGATGGTATCGGCCAGACGGCCGGCATCGTCGATACCGGCCAGCGAAGTCAGGATTTCCGGCGGGATTTTCTTGTTGAGTTTCACATACTGGTCAAATTGCGCGATCAGCGCGCGGCGCATCGCCTCGGACTCGCTGTCCGTTCCATCTTCGGCAGGAACGATTTCCACCTCCGCGTCGAAATGGCTGTCCGCGTCAAACACGCGCAGCACGTTGACGCGCTGCGTGCCTTCCACGAGCACCTTCACCGTGCCGTCAGGCAGCTTGAGCATTTGCAGAATGTTCGCCATGCTGCCGATGGCATACAAGTCATCCCTGCCGGGATCGTCCTTGGCCGCCGATTTTTGCGCGACCAGCACGATGCCCTTGCCGGCCTCCATGGCGGTTTCCAGCGCCTTGATGGACTTGGCGCGACCGACAAACAGCGGGATGACCATATGCGGAAACACCACGACGTCGCGCAATGGCAGCAGCGGGTGCAGGTTGGCGGTAACAGCGTTTGAAATATCTTGTTCTGACATGGCAATAACCTATTTGTTGACTGGAAGGTTAGATGGGGGTGGCTCGAAAAAATTCAACCACCCCTGGAACAAGGCAAGAAAACAGGCGGTTAACGGCTTAATCAGGCTGCTTTTGGAGTATCCGCATAAATAACGATGGGTTTGATTTCTCCCGTCGCGCCTGTTTCGTCCAACACCACTTTGCTGACATTTTCCGTCGAGGGCAAATCGAACATGATATCCAGCAAGGCATTTTCGAGTATCGAGCGCAGCCCGCGCGCACCGGCCTTGCGCGCCAGGGCCTTGCGCGCAATGGCCAGCAGCACGCCTTCGCGGAATTCCAGTTCCACGCCTTCCATCGCAAACAGTTTCTGGTATTGTTTGGTCAGCGCGTTTTTCGGCTCGGTAAGGATCTGCACCAGCGCGGCCTCATCCAATTCCTCCAGTGTCGCCACAACGGGTAAACGCCCAACAAACTCCGGAATCAGGCCAAATTTGATCAGGTCTTCCGGCTCCACATCGCGCAAGGTTTCGCCAGTCTTGCGCTCGTCCTTGCTGCTGATGGTCGCGCCGAAGCCGATGCTGGCCTTTGCGGAACGGTTACGGATAACCTTTTCCAACCCGTCAAACGCGCCACCGCAGATGAACAGGATATTAGTGGTGTCCACCTGCAGGAATTCCGTATTCGGGTGCTTGCGCCCGCCCTGCGGCGGGATCGAAGCCTTGGTGCCCTCGATCAGCTTCAACAATGCCTGCTGCACGCCTTCGCCGGATACGTCGCGGGTGATCGAGGGGTTGTCCGACTTGCGCGAAATCTTGTCGATCTCATCCACGTACACGATGCCGCGCTGCGCCTTTTCCACGTCATAGTCGCAGGTCTGCAACAATTTCTGGATGATGTTCTCGACATCCTCGCCGACATAACCCGCTTCGGTCAGTGTGGTCGCGTCGGCCATCACGAACGGCACATCCAGCAGGCGCGCCAGCGTTTGCGCCAACAGGGTCTTGCCGGAACCGGTCGGGCCGATCAGCAGGATATTGCTCTTGGCCAATTCCACGCCATCCTTGTCGTCGCTCTTGAGGCGCTTGTAGTGGTTATACACCGCCACCGACAAAATCCGCTTGGCCCGTTCCTGCCCGATCACGTACTCATCGAGCGCCGCGCAGATTGATTTCGGCACGGGCAAATCCGTCTTGCCGGACTTGTCCGTTTTGGACTGATCGTTCTGGATTTCCTCGCGCATGATGTCGTTGCACAGCGCGATGCATTCATCGCACACGAACACCGACGGACCCGCAATCAGCTTGCGCACCTCATGCTGGCTCTTGCCGCAGAACGAACAATAAAGCAATTTGTCACCAGATTTTTTATCGTCAGCCATCGCTGTCAACCTTTCCTCAACTTATCTTCGTTAAACCCGCTTGGCCAGCACCTGATCCACCAGGCCCGGTATGTGTTCGTGCTGCTGCAAGTCGTTGACGACCGTCAGCACCTCGAAGCCCATGCCCTGCAAGTGGGCCTGCGCCTGGGCCAGCTCGTCGGCCTTGCGTGCCGTGATGGCCAGTTTGCAGCCCATCTCGCCCAAGGCCTCGGCCATC
>CAYGIF010000169.1:0-4343 GCA_964349865.1 uncultured Gallionella sp.
GCGGCCGTTTGCGGGAGGAGGCGCAGGCGGCCCTTCCCGCACCTGACGGCTCCGCCGCACCGTGTCAGGGCCGCCACGGCAACTGGCAGATCAGCAACGTGGTGCTGATGGGCATGGGCGAGCCGCTGCTGAATTTCGACAATACGGTGAGCGCATTGCGCCTGATGCTGGACGATCATGCCTACGGGCTGTCGCGCCGCCGCGTGACGGTGTCGACTTGCGGCATCGTGCCGGCGATCGACCGGTTGCGCGACGAATGCCCGGTCGCGCTGGCGGTGTCGCTGCATGCGCCGGACGACAAGCTGCGCGATATGCTGGTGCCGCTCAACCGGAAGTACCCGCTCAGGGAACTGCTGGCGGCTTGCAGGCGTTATCTGGAAAAAGCGCCGCGCGACTTCATCACTTTCGAATATGTGCTGCTGGACGGCGTGAACGACAGTGTGCAGCAGGCGCAGGAACTGGTGCGGCTGGTGCGCGACGTGCCGTGCAAGTTCAACCTGATCCCGTTCAACCCGTTCCCGCAGACGCATTACCGGCGCTCGAAGCCGGAGGCGATCCGCCGCTTCCGCGATGTGTTGATGGAGGCGGATATTGTGGCCACCACGCGCAAGACGCGCGGCGACGATATTGCCGCGGCATGCGGGCAATTGGCCGGGCTGGTGCAGGACAAAACCAAACGAACCATGCAACGCCCGGCGGCGCTGCATGGATAAAATAGCCGAGGTAAGCCGATGAAAAAATTGATTGCGCTATTGTTCACATGGGTGTTTTTGTTGGCCATTCTGGCGGGCTGCGGCACGCCGTCGGGCGGCGGGCAGTCCGCCCCGGAACAGCTTAAATCGCGTGCCGGCGCCAGCGCGAAGGTGCATACCGAACTGGCGGGCATGTATTACGAGCGCGCGCAGATGGGTGTTGCGCTGGGCGAGATAGATATGGCTTTGCAGGCCGACCAGAACTATGCGCCGGCCTATTACATGCGCGGCCTGATCCGCATGGAATTGCGCGAGTACAAGGAGGCCGACGAGGATTTTCAGCAAAGCCTGCGCCTCGACAAGACCGACCCCAAAGCGCATTATAACTATGGCTGGTTCCTGTGCCAGCGCGGCAAGGAAAAAGAATCCATTCCATATTTCCTGGCGGCATTGAAGAATCCCTTGTATGAAACGCCGGAGCTCGCTTACCTGAGTGCCGGGCGGTGCTCCAGAAAAGCGGGCAACAACAAGGAGGCGGAGGAGTTTTTGCAACGCGCGCTGCAGGTGCGGCCCGGCATGCCGCAAGCGTTGCTGGCGATGGCGGAACTGAGTTTCGCCAATGGCGATTACGCCGCCGCCAAGAGATACTTTGCGGGATTTTCGGAGAAATCCGATAGCCTGACGGCGGAGCAGTTCTGGCTGGCAGTGCGTATCGAGCGCAAGGTTGGCGACCGCAATGCCGAGGCCAGCTATGGCATGCAGTTGCGCAAGCGTTTTCCGGATGCGCGCGAAACCCAGTTGCTGATGCGCGGGGAATGATGGAACAGATTCCCGAAAACAACGCCGCGCAAGGGGATTGCCCAGCCGCGATACCGGCGGCTTCATTGGGGAAAACGCTACGCGAGGCGCGCGAACGCCTCGGCCTGAGCGTCGCGGATGTATCCGGCCAAATCAAGTTTGCGTCGCGCCAGATCGAAGCGCTGGAAGCGGATGATTTCCAGCATTTACCCGAAATGACGTTTGTGCGCGGCTTCGTGCGCAGTTATGCCAAGATTTTGGACATGGACGCGCAGCCCTTATTGGCATTCCTGCCGCAGGCGAACGCGGATCCGGTACAGTTGATACCTGACTCCGTCGAGGTGCCGTTTCCCAGCGCGCATTCGCCGCAACGGCAAAACCTGATCTGGCTGGGCGCGGCGTTGCTGTTGGCGGTGCTGGTTGTCGCGTTCGCGGTGTGGCATTTCACGACGCCGCTTGCGAAACTCGAAATGGTGCAGGTTGAAACGCCGGTTCCCTTGCCTGCCAAAGTGCAGGTTATCCCGGCATCGCCGGTTGCCGAAGCGGACGTGATCGCGCCGCCTGCCGCAAAGGCAGCGCGCTCTTCGGCGGAAGAGGCGCAACCTCCGGCAGCGAAGCCCCCAATTTCCCAGGTTGCGCCGCAAATCCAACCGGCAAAACCTGCGGCCCAGGCCGACGCGTCGCCGCAAGCCGCCACGCTGCGTCTGGCGTTCGACGAAGAGTCCTGGACGGAAATCAGGGATAAGGATGACAAGATATTGTCGTCGCAGGTCAATCCGCGCGGCAGCGAGTTGCGCCTGAAGGGCCAAGCGCCGTTTTCGCTGGTGATCGGCCACGCCGCATCGGTGCGGCTTTACCATCGCGGCAAGCAGATCGACTTGACGCCTCATACCAGCTCTTCAAACGAAGTGGCGCGGCTGACGCTGGAGTGAACATGACTGCGGCCATCATCAAACGCCGCCCGTCGCAACGGGTGCTGATCGGCAAGGTGATGCTGGGCGGCGGCGCGCCGGTGGTGGTGCAATCCATGACCAACACCGATACCGCCGATATCGAAGCGACCACGCGGCAGGCTTATGAATTGGCCGAAGCCGGTTCGGAACTGGTGCGTATCACGGTGAATACCCCGGAGGCCGCCGCTGCGGTGCCGCAGATACGCTCACGTTTGGATAGCATGGGTTGCGATGTGCCGCTGGTCGGCGATTTCCATTACAACGGCCACCGCCTGCTGACCGAATTTCCGGATTGCGCGCAGGCGCTGGCGAAATACCGCATCAACCCCGGCAATGTCGGGCGCAACCGCATTGAAGAAGATCCGTTTTCGATCATGATCGCAACTGCCGTGCGTTACGGCAAGCCGGTGCGCATCGGCGTGAACTGGGGCAGCCTCGACCAGAATCTGGTGGTGCGCATGATGGACGAGAATTCGCGGCAGGCTGAGCCCAGGGACGTGCGTGAGGTGACCCGCGCCGCGCTGATCGCCTCCGCGCTGCAAAGCGCGCAGCGCGCCGAACAGCTCGGCCTGGCGCATGACCGCATCGTGCTGTCCTGCAAGGTCAGCGAGGTGCAGGATCTGATCGCGGTGTACCGCGCGCTGGCGCAGCAATGCGACTACACACTGCACCTCGGCCTGACAGAAGCGGGCATGGGCTCCAAGGGCATCGTCGCTTCCACGGCGGCGCTCGCGGTGCTGTTGCAGGAAGGCATCGGCGACACGATCCGCATTTCGCTGACGCCGGAGCCGGGCGGATCGCGCACCCAGGAAGTGGTGGTGGCGCAGGAGATATTGCAGACCATGGGTTTGCGCGCATTCGCGCCGATGGTGGTCGCCTGCCCGGGTTGCGGACGCACTACCAGCACCGTGTTTCAGGAATTGGCGCAAAGCATCCAGGCGCACCTGCGCAGCCGGATGCCGCTGTGGCGCGAACAGTATGACGGCGTGGAAGAGATGACCGTGGCGGTGATGGGCTGCATTGTGAATGGCCCGGGTGAAAGCAAACAGGCGAACATCGGCATCAGCCTGCCGGGCACCGGCGAGAGTCCCGCCGCACCGGTGTACATCGACGGCGAAAAGGCGCTGACCCTGCGCGGCGACAGTATCGCGGCGGAATTTACCCGGATCGTGGATGAGTATGTGGAACGGAAATACGTGAGGAAAAGCAGCTTGTAGCGGGTAGCGAGTAGCGGGTAGCGGGGGGGCTACAAGCTACAGGCTACAGGCTACAGGCTCATGGTTATTATGAGCAACGAAACACTACAAGCCGTGCGCGGCATGAACGACATCCTGCCGGACGAGGCGGAGCTTTGGCTGTGGTTCGAGGAGGAGGTGCGCGACTGGCTGCACAGTTACGGCTACCGCAACATCCGCATGCCGCTGGTCGAGCCGACCGCGCTGTTCAAGCGCGCGATCGGCGAAGTGACCGATATCGTCGAGAAGGAGATGTACAGTTTCGAAGACGCGCTCAACGGCGACCAGTTGACGCTGCGCCCGGAAGGCACCGCCTCCTGCGCGCGCGCGGTGCTGCAACACAATCTGCTGTATAACGCGCCGCAGCGCCTGTATTACAGCGGGCCGATGTTCCGCCACGAGCGCCCGCAGAAGGGACGCTACCGCCAGTTTCACCAGGTCGGTGTGGAAGCGCTGGGCTTCGCCGGAGCGGACATCGATGCCGAACAGATTCTGATGTGCGCGCGGCTGTGGCGCAAACTCGGGTTGCGCGATGTCGCGCTGCAACTGAACACGCTGGGCGATGCCGCCTCGCGGCACCGCCACCGTGTGAAGCTGATTACCTATTTCGAGCAGCACCGGGACATGCTGGATGCCGATGCGACACGTCGCCTGTACACCAACCC
>CAYGIF010000170.1:0-4334 GCA_964349865.1 uncultured Gallionella sp.
GCCAGGATCAGCGCCTGGTAAGGGGTTTGCAACGGCAAGTCCGGTTCGCGCGTTGTCCAAGCCTCCTGCAAATGCCGCTGCATGGCCTGGTAGGCGCTTCTGAATATCATCAGGTCGCTGCTGCCGGAGGCGAAATTATAGGTGTCGGGAAAGAACAGCCCCTCGGGGTGGCTTTCTGCCGCGCCGATGCGTTGCAGGATTTCCGCATCGGTCAGGTTCAGGGTGTCATGCGCGACATCCGGGTTGGCGTCCAGCGCGGCGCGCATCTGCCTGAATGTCCAGCCCTCGATGACACTGACCTGCCCCTGAACGACCAGCCCCTTGTCGAGAATATCCAACAGTTCCAACGGCGTAACCGGCTGTTCCAGCGCGTATTTGCCGGCCTTGAGCTGCCCCGACTTGCCCAGCAGGCGCACCAGCCAGACGAATGTCCAATCCTGCCCCAACAGCCCGGCCTGCCGCATATCCCGCGCCATGCCCTTCAGGCTGCTGCCCTGCTTCAGCGTAAATTCAAACGGCGTGGCCGGCAACGGCAGCGGGCGGTAGGCATAGTAACCCGCCCCTGCCGCGGCGAGCAGTGCCAGCAAAATCATCAGCACAAATAGCCGTCGCATCAAGCGTCCTGCCGGTCGAGGCCGTGGCGGATTTGCGCGGTGACCGGGAAATGGCTCCAATGCTTTTTTTCCAGTTCTCGTATCGGCCATAGCCCGATGACGCTGTTGACGATGAACAACTCGTCGGCATGCAGCGCCTCTTCCAGCCTGACATCGCGCACTTGCAGCGTGACGCCATTCTGCAGCGCCCAAGCCATGACCCGTCCGCGCTGTATCCCCGCCACGCCGCAACGCGCCAGATCGGGGGTGACCAGCCGCTCTTGCGACACCATGAACAGGTTGCTGCGTATGCCTTCGATCAGATGTCCCTCTGTATCCAGCAACAGCCCTTCGGCAAGCTGGCTATCTTGCTGTTGCGCATCGTTCAGCTCCATTGCCGCCAGCACATTTTCCAGGCGGTTGAGGTGCTTGACGCAGGCTAGGCGCGGCTGTGCGGGCAGGCGCAGGCTGCATACACGCGCCTTGATGCCTTGCGCCGCCCATTCCGGCGGGTAGTCCGGCAAAGGCGAAAAATCCCAGATGCGCGTGGGCATCACGTCTGCGGGCGGCGTATAGCCGCGCGCACCCTCGCCGCGCGTGACGATCAGCTTCACCACACCGTCCGGATGTTGCGCGAGCATTTGTTCCAGTTCGGCGCACAGCAGCGCCTCATCCGGGCAGGCGATGCCCAGCGCGGTGCAGTCGCGTTTGAGTTTCAGGTAATGCAGATCCCAGTGCAGTGCCTTGCCCTGGGTGACGCGCAGGGTGCGGAACACCCCGTCGCCATAGAGCAGGCCGCGGTCGCGGATGCTGATCGAGTTACCGGGGATGCCGTTGACCAGCATTGGCGGGAAAGGTCAGACTTTGCGGAACACTAATGAGCCGTTGGTTCCGCCGAAGCCGAAGTTGTTGTTGACCGCGACATCGATCTTCATGTCGCGCGCGGTGTTCGCGCAGTAGTCCAGGTCGCATTCCGGATCCTGCTCGAAGATGTTGATGGTCGGCGGAGAAATCTGATGATGCACGGCCAGCGCGCAGAATATCGACTCGATCCCGCCCGCGCCGCCCAGCAGATGGCCGGTCATCGACTTGGTGGAATTTACCACCAGCTTTTTGGCGTGGTCGCCGAAGGCCAGCTTGATCGCGTCGGTTTCGTTCTTGTCGCCCAGCGGCGTCGATGTGCCGTGCGCGTTGACGTATTGCACGTCCTGCGGGTTCAGCCCGGCGTTGCGCAACGCATTCAGCATGCTGCGCTTCGGGCCGTCGGTATCCGGCGCGGTGATATGGTAGGCGTCGCCGCTCATGCCGTAACCGGCCAGTTCCGCGTAAATTTTCGCGCCGCGCGCCCTGGCGTGCTCATATTCCTCCAGCACCATCACCCCCGCGCCTTCGCCGATCACGAAACCGTCGCGATCCTTGTCCCAGGGGCGGCTGGCGGTAGCCGGATCATCGTTGCGCGTGCTGAGCGCGCGCGCGGCGGCGAAACCGCCTACCGCCAGAGGGCTCACGGTCGCCTCGGCTCCCCCGGCAATCATCACGTCCGCATCGCCGTACTCGATGATGCGCGCCGATTCGCCGATGCAGTGCGTGCCGGTGGTGCAGGCGGAGACCATCGCCAAGTTCGGGCCCTTCAGGCCGTACATCACGGACAGGTTGCCGGAAATCATGTTGATGATCGTGCCCGGAATGAAGAACGGCGAAATTTTGCGCGGCCCGGCGGCCAGAAAATCTTTGTGCGTTTCCTCGATCATCGGCAAGCCGCCGATGCCAGAGCCGATGTTCACGCCGATGCGCTCGGCATTCTGCCCAGTGACTTCCAGCCCGGAATCCTTGAATGCCTCGATGCCGGCCACCAAGCCGAAATGGATGAAGCGGTCCATGCGGCGCGCATCCTTGGCGGGAATGTATTGGGTAGCATCGAAATCCTTCACTTCCCCAGCAATCTGCGCAGCCAAAGTGGTGGCATCAAAGCGGGTGATTCTGGTAATCCCGGATTTTCCCGCGACGATGTTCTGCCAGGCAGCGGGAATCCCAATCCCGACCGGGGATACGATCCCCAGCCCGGTAATGACAACTCTGCGTTTAGACAAACCGACTCCGTTTTGAAAACAGAATGAAGAGGAGAATTATTTCTGATGCGCCAGGACGTAATCGATGGCTTGCTGTACGGTGGTGATTTTTTCTGCGTCTTCATCTGGGATTTCGCATTCGAACTCTTCTTCCAGAGCCATCACCAGCTCTACGGTATCCAGAGAGTCCGCCCCCAGGTCGTTGACGAAGGAGGATTCATTCTTGACTTCCGATTCGTTCACGCCGAGTTGCTCGGCAACGATCTTTTTAACGCGTTGTTCAATAGACATCTTTATCTCCCACCCTGTTTAAGTTTCAAAAAACTGCGGCATTGTATCAAAGTTGCCAAAAATTCCAAATGGAAACCACTAAAAATCGCCAACCCGAACCCGATTCTGCTGCCATCTATTTGATTAGTCGGAATTCCTGCCTTCAGGCAAGGGATGATGGAAACCTGTTCCTAATCCAGCGGCGGCGCGATTTTGATGATCTCCTCCGCCGTGGTCAGCCCCGCCGCGACTTTTTCCGCTCCGCTCAGGCGCAGCGGCTTCATGCCTTCGTGTCGTGCCAACACCTTGATCTTGGCGAGCTCGGCATCCCCGACCACAAGCTTTTTCATTTCCGCGCTGAGCGGCAGCATTTCGTAGATGCCGGTGCGCCCGCGATAGCCGGTCATGCGGCATTCGAGGCAGCCGGTGGCGAGGCTGACCTGCGCGGGTTTGGCGGCTTTCCACGGGCTGACCAGCTCCTGCCAGGTCTCGTCGCTGATTTCGCCGGTTACCTTGCAATGCGGGCACAGCGTGCGCGCCAGACGTTGCGCCATCACGCCCAGCAGCGTCGAATTGAGCAGGTAGGCCGGCACGCCCAACTCGAGCAGGCGCGTGATCGCGGAAGGCGCGTCGTTAGTATGCAGCGACGACAGCACCAGATGGCCGGTAAGCGCCGCCTGGATCGCCATTTCGGCGGTTTCCGCGTCGCGGATTTCGCCCACCATGATGATGTCCGGGTCTTGCCGCAGCAGGGTGCGCACCCCGTCGGCGAAGTTTAGGCCGATGTTGTGCTGCACCTGCATCTGGTTGAATGCCGGCTCGATCATTTCAATCGGGTCTTCTACCGAACAAACGTTTACCTCCGGCGTGGCGAGCTGCTTCAGCGTGGAATACAGCGTGGTGGTCTTGCCCGAGCCGGTCGGGCCGGTCACCAGGATGATGCCGTTGGGCTGGCGCGTCCAGTCGTTCCACAGCGCAGTCTGTTCGCGCGTGAAGCCGAGGTCGGCAAAATTCTTCACCAGAATTTCCGGGTCGAAAATCCGCATCACCAGCTTCTCGCCGAAGGCGGTCGGCATCGTGGAAAGGCGCAGTTCGACTTCGTCGCCATCCGAGCTGACCGTCTTGATGCGCCCATCCTGCGGCCTGCGCTTCTCCACCATGTCCATGCGCCCCAGCAGTTTGATGCGGTTGGTGATGGCGTTGGTGACCGTGGCGGGAAGCTGATAGACCTGGTGCAGCACGCCGTCGATGCGGAAGCGCACGATGCCGATATCGCGGCGCGGCTCCAGATGGATGTCGCTGGCGCGCTGTTCGAAGGCGTATTTGAACAGCCAGTCCACCAGCGTAACCACATGCTGCTCGTTGGCGTCCAGATTCTTGTTCTTGCCCAGCTCGACCAGTT
>CAYGIF010000171.1:0-4273 GCA_964349865.1 uncultured Gallionella sp.
GCAGCCTAGTCGAATGGCTATGCAAAGCTCGCCCGACTGGTGGGCATAGCCCACCCTACACCTCCGGCACCAGAATTACCCCCGCCAGCGGCGGCAGGACAATTTCGGCGGAGCAGGGCAGCCCCATCCAGGGGATCGGCTCCGCCTGGATCAGCCCGGCGTTGCCGAGGTTGCTGCCAGTGTAATATTCCGAATCGCTGTTCAGCGCTTCGCGGTATTGCGCCAGCATCGGCAGGCCGATGCGGTAGCGCTTGCGCGGCACGGGAGTCAGGTTCAGCGCGACGATGGCAATGGAGCCGTCGCGCGCGCGCCGCTGATAGGACAACACCGATTTCTCCGCATCGTTGCAGTCTATCCAGTCAAAACCCTCATGCTGGAAATCCAGATCATGCAGCGCGGACAGCCTGCGATAGAGCCGGTTGAGGTCATGTGTCAGGTTTTGCATGCCGCGATGCATTTCCTCGCCCAACTGCCACCATTCCAGTTCCCATTTCGATTGCCACTCGCGCCCCTGGGCGATTTCGTTGCCCATGAAGTTGAGCTTCTTGCCAGGCGTGGTCATCTGGTAAGTCAGCAGCAGGCGCAGGTTGGCGAATTTCTGCCACGCGTCGCCGGGCATCTTGGACAGCAGCGAACCCTTGCCATGCACCACCTCGTCGTGCGAGAACGGCAGCACGAAGTTTTCGGTGTAGGCGTAGAGCTGGCCGAAAGTGAGCTGGTTATGGTGATAGCGGCGGTGCACCGGGTCATGGCGGAAATAGCTCAGCGTGTCGTTCATCCAGCCCATGTTCCACTTGATCGAGAAGCCCAGTCCGCCGAGGTAGACCGGGCGCGACACGCCCGGCCAGGCGGTGGATTCCTCGGCAAAAGTCAGTGCGCCGGGAAATTCCTCATGCACCATGATGTTCATCTCGCGCAGGAAATCCACCGCATCGAGGTTCTCGCGGCCGCCGTATTTGTTGGGAATCCATTCGCCTGCCTTGCGCGAATAGTCGAGGTACAGCATTGAGGCCACGGCATCCACGCGCAGGCCGTCGAAATGGAATTCGGCCAGCCAGAAATGCGCGCTGGACATCAGGAAACTCTTCACCTCGTTGCGGCCGTAATTGAAGACATGCGTGCCCCATTCCTCGTGGAAGCCGAGGCGCGGGTCTTCGTGCTCATATAGCGCCGTGCCGTCGAAACGCGCCAGCGACCAGTCATCCTTCGGGAAATGCGCCGGCACCCAGTCGAGGATCACGCCGATACCGGCCTGGTGGCAGCAATCGACGAAATGGCGCAACTCGTCCGGCGAGCCGAAGCGGCTGGTCGGCGCGAAATAGCCGGTGGCCTGGTAGCCCCAGGATTCGTCCAGCGGATGCTCGGAGATCGGCATGAGTTCGATATGCGTGTAGCCCATGCCCTTGACGTAGGGCACGAGGTCGGCGGCCAGCTCGCGCCAGGTGTAGAAGCGCCCGTCCGGATGGCGCTTCCACGAACCGGCATGCACCTCGTAGATGTTGATCGCCCCGTGTTGCCAGTCCCATAATCCGCGTTGTTCCATCCATTCGCTGTCCTGCCAGCGGTGCCGGTTCGGCGGCGCGGCGAGGGCGGCTGTGCCGGGGCGCAATTCGTAGCCTTGCGCATAGGGGTCGGTTTTGGTAAGCAGATGGCCGGTGTCGCGGTTGCGGATTTCGTAGCGGTACAGCGCGTGTTGCGAAATTTCTGGAATGAACAATTCCCATACGCCGCTGGAGCCGTGCGAGCGCATCGGATGCATGCGGCCATCCCAGCCGTTGAATTCGCCCACGACGCTGACGCGCTCGGCATTCGGTGCCCAGACGGCGAAGCGCACCCCTTTTACGCCGTCGACCTCAATGTCGTGGGAACCGAGCATCCGGTAGCCCTGGCGCAGCCTGCCTTCGCCGAACAGGTATAAGTCGTCCGGTGAGATATGCGGCGGAAACTGGAAGGGGTCGAAAACTTCACGGGTCGCACTGCCATAGTGCATGCGCAGGCGATAGGGGCGGGCGGGTTCGCTGTTGCCGCGCCATTCAAATACCCCGGCGGGGTGAATGCGCTTGAATGCGCTTGCCTCGGCATGGTTCAGCAGGTCAACCTCGGTGGCATAAGGTTCATATACCCTGACAACCCACTCCGCGCCTTCGCGATGCAGGCCGAGCAAGCCAAACGGATCATGGAGACGGGCTTGCAGCAGCGGCTCCAGCAACTTGTTCACCTTGGCACACCCCATTGTTCCTTGTCTAGTGAAGCGATTGTAAACGATAATGGTAAAATTACAGCAAGATAAATCACAGGAGATGCGAAATGGCTGCTGAGACATATGCGCAGGATCATGCTGCCAAACCTATACTGCGTCGCCACACCGATGTGCCGGGTAACGGGCATGGTTACGTGCACAGAAAATATCATACTGTTACCGAGGGATCCGCACCGCGTTTCATCAGCCGCATCACCAAGAATACCTATGCGATGGTGCTGGCCGGCGGTCGCGGCAGCCGTCTGCATCAACTGACCGATTGGCGCGCCAAGCCCGCTGTTCCTTTCGGCGGCAAGTTCCGCATCATCGATTTCGTGCTGTCCAACTGCGTGAATTCCGGTATCCGCCATATCGGCGTTGCGACGCAATACAAGTCGCACAGCCTGATCCTGCATATTCAGCGCGGCTGGTCTTTTTTGAGCGGCCAATTCGGCGAATCCGTCAACTTGCTGCCCGCGCAACAGCGCGTCAGCGAAGAGCACTGGTATCAGGGAACCGCCGATGCGGTGTACCAGAACCTCGATATTCTGCGCGAGGCCGACCCCGATTTTGTATTGGTCCTGGGCGGGGACCATGTTTATAAAATGGACTACGGCAAGTTGCTCGCGTTTCATGTTGAAAGCAAAGCCGACATGACCGTCGCGTGCCTGGAAGTGCCCGTGGCCGATGCGACTGCGTTTGGCGTGATGGGCGTGGACGAGAGTTCCCGTGTCGTAAAATTCGACGAAAAACCCGCCAATCCCGCTTCCATTCCCGGCAAGCCGGACAAGTCGCTGGCCAGCATGGGTATTTATGTGTTCAACGCGCGCTTTCTCTTCGAACAGTTGATTCGCGATGCCGATGACCAGCATTCCAGCCACGATTTTGGCAAGGACTTGATCCCGTACATGGTTCCCAGGCATCGGGTATTTGCGCAAAGTTTCGAGCGAAGCTGCGTGGGCATAAGTAACGGTCAAGAGCCCTATTGGCGCGACGTGGGCACCATCGATGCCTACTGGGAAGCCAACATGGAGTTGACCAAGGTTATTCCCGACCTGAATATGTACGATCAGGAATGGCCGATCTGGACGCATCAGGAGCAATTGCCCCCGGCCAAGTTTGTGTTCGACGACGATGACCGGCGCGGTATGGCGATCGATTCGCTGGTTTCCGGCGGATGCATCATCAGCGGCTCGGCGGTACGCCGCTCGCTGCTGTTTTCCGACGTGCGTGTCGATAGCCATTGCAACATCGAGGATTCGGTGCTGCTGCCCAAGGTGCATGTCGGGTGCAATGTCACGCTGAAGCGCGTCATCGTGGACAAGAGCTGCAAGATTCCCGACGGGCTGGAAGTCGGGGTCAATCCGGAAGAAGACCGCAAACGCTTCCACGTCAGCCCGAATGGCGTGACGCTCATTACCCCGGAAATGCTCGGGCAGAAGGTTCACAGCCTCCGTTGACGTGAAAAAATATTACCCCGGAACATGCGGCTTCCTTATGTGCGCTTCTAAAAATATCAATTTAGAGATGCCCTTATGAAAAAACCCGTCGACCTGGTTTTTCTCTGGCACATGCACCAGCCGGATTACCGCGATTATTCCAGCGGCGATTTCGTGCTGCCGTGGACCTATTTGCATGCCATCAAGGATTACACCGACATGGCTTATCACCTCGAGCGGCACCCCAAGGTGCGCGCCGTGGTGAATTTCGTGCCGGTATTGCTCGACCAGTTGGAAGATTACACAGACCAGTTTGCCACCGGGCAGTTGCGCGATCCCTTGTTACGTTTACTGGCACACAATAACCACTCTGGACTACCTTTGGAACAGCGGCAATTAACGCTTGATGCATGTTTCCGCAGCAATCACACCAAGATGATCGCCCCTTATCCGGCATACAAGCGCCTGCTGGAATTGTTCAACCTCCTGCAAGCGGACGGGGAGGTCGCGTTGTCCTATTTATCCGGGCAATACATGGCCGACCTGCTGACCTGGTATCACCTGGTCTGGTGCGGCGAGAGCGTGCGCCGCGAGC
>CAYGIF010000172.1:0-4242 GCA_964349865.1 uncultured Gallionella sp.
CGCAGGTGATCGAGGAAAGCGTCTCCGCGCACAAGGTGGTCAAGCTGTTCGGCGGGCAACAATACGAAAGCGGCCGCTTCAACGAGCAGGCCAACTGGGTGCGCCGCTATGCGATGAAGCAGGCCTCGGCGGCGGCGGCAAATGTGCCGATCGTGCAGATGGTCGCGGCAATCGCCCTTGCCGTGATCGTCTATCTCGCGACGCTGCAGTCGCAGGCCGACGAGACCACGGTGGGCGGCTTCGTCTCGTTCATCATGGCGATGCTGATGCTGACCGCGCCGCTGAAGCGGCTGGCCGGGGTCAGCGAATACCTGCAACGCGGCCTGGCGGCGGCGGAAAGCGTGTTCGCGCTGCTCGACACAGCAGGCGAAACGGACAGCGGCACCGAGACGATAGGCCGGGTGCGCGGCGAACTGCAATTCGACCAGGTGCAGTTTGCCTACGATGGAACGGACGGAAGGCACGCGCTGCAAAATATCGCGCTGCATATCCGCGCCGGCGAGAATGTCGCGCTGGTCGGCTCGTCGGGCAGCGGCAAGACCACGCTGGCCAACATGGTGCCGCGCTTCTACAACCCGACCGGCGGCGCGATTCTGCTCGACGGGCATAACCTTGCCGATCTTACTTTATCCAGCCTGCGCGCCAACATCGCGCTGGTGAGCCAGGAAGTCGTGCTGTTCAACGATACGCTCGCGGCCAACATCGCCTACGGGCAGATGCGCGAAGTCGGCGAGGCGGAAATCGTCGCCGCCGCACAGGCCGCCCATGCGATGGAATTCATCGGCGAATGGCCGGAAGGGCTGAATACGCTGGTCGGCGAGCGCGGCGTGAAGCTGTCCGGCGGGCAGCGTCAGCGCATCGCCATCGCGCGCGCGATCCTCAAAGACGCGCCGATCCTGATCCTCGACGAGGCGACCTCCGCGCTGGACAGCGAATCCGAACGCCACGTGCAGGCCGCGCTGGAAACACTGATGCGGGGACGCACCACGCTGGTCATCGCGCACCGCCTGTCTACCATCGAAAAGGCGGATCGCATCGTGGTGCTGCAAAAAGGCGAGATCGCCGAGATCGGCACGCACCGCGAACTGCTGGCAAAGGACGGCGTGTACGCGCAGCTGCACCGCATCCAGTTTGCCGCGACCGGCAGCGCATAAGCGGATTCCACGCAATCAGGGGATGGATATCCTCAGTGTGTTTCATGACGCAGGTCATGGAATATCAAGGCAGCCTGAAATAAGCTCACTCTCGCACACGTCAAAGTTGACGCGGCGGCGGCAAAAGCCTAAATTGTGCCGTCCAATATAATCGCGAGGAGATCATCATGGCCGTTCTTGTAGGTAAAGCCGCACCCGATTTCAATGCTGTTGCCGTGATGGGCAACAACGAATTCAATGAAACCTTCAACCTGAAGAAATATATCAACGGCAAATATGCCGTGATTTTTTTCTACCCCTTGGATTTTACTTTCGTCTGCCCTTCCGAGCTGATCGCCTTCAATCACCGTCTGGATGAATTCAAGAAGCGCAACGTGGAAGTGATCGGCGTGTCGATCGATTCGCAATTCACCCATCTGGCGTGGAAGAACACCCCCGTTGAAAAGGGCGGCATCGGTCAGGTTCAGTATCCGCTGGTTGCCGATATCAAGCACGAAATCTGCAAGGCCTACGATGTGGAGTTCGACGCGGCCGGCGTGGCGTTCCGCGGCTCGTTCCTGATCGACCGCGCCGGCGTGGTGCGCCATCAGGTGGTGAACGACCTGCCGCTGGGGCGCAACATCGACGAAATGCTGCGCATGGTGGACGCGCTGCAATTCACCGAAGAACACGGCGAAGTCTGCCCGGCCGGCTGGATCAAAGGCAAGGCGGGCATGAAGGCTTCAACCGAAGGGGTGGCGACGTATCTGGCCAACCACGCCAAAGAACTGTAAGCGGGATAAACACGCATCACACCGGCTAACTGGAGGGGTACATGCACGAGTTTTTGGTTGAGCTGGTCGCAGTCATTGTCCCCTGGATCGAGGCGGTCGGCATTACGATTGTGATGTGGGGCGCGATCGAGGGGTTGGTCAAACTGCTGGGGCGCTTCAGGTCGGTGCTGGACAGCGCGATACAGCCCATTCCCATCAGTCGCATCCGCCTCGCCATCGGCGAAAAAATTGCGCTGGGACTGGATTTTTTTCTCGCCGGCGACATCATTCAAACTATAATTATTCCCAGTTGGGAATCGCTCGCGATGCTCGGCGGTATCGTGGTGATCCGCACCGTGATCGCATTCTTCCTCAACAAGGATTTGCGCGAACTCAACGAAAAATAACCGCTTCCCGATTGTCCTGCGGCGCAGGGCTGCTAAAATCAGCACCGTTTTGATTCTGAGCGAGTGAGCATCATGCTGGTCGGTTTCGTCTTCCTGTATCTGATTCTTTCCATCGGCATCGGCATGTATGCGGCCACCAAGGTCCACAACGCGCGCGATTACATTACCGCCGGGCGTTCCTTGCCGATGTACATCGTGCTGGCCATGGTGTTCGCCACCTGGTTCGGCGCCGAGACCGTGCTCGGCATTCCTGCCACCTTCCTCGAAGAAGACCTGGGCGGGCTGATCTCCGATCCGTTCGGCGCCTCGCTGTGCCTGATCCTGTTCGGCCTGTTCTTCGCGCGCAAGCTCTACCGCATGAACCTGCTGACCATCGGCGACTTCTACCGCCAGCGCTATGGCCACAAGGTCGAGGTCATCGCTGGCCTGGCCATCGCGCTGTCCTATCTCGGCTGGGTGTCGGCGCAGATCACCGCGCTGGGGTTAGTGTTCAACGTGTTGTCCGACGGCCAGATCACGCAGGCGCAGGGCATCCTGATCGGCGCGGCGGTGGTGCTGCTCTACACGCTGTACGGCGGCATGTGGTCGGTGGCGCTCACCACCTTCGTCCAGATGATCGTCATCGTGCTGGGCCTGCTCTACATCGCCTGGCTGGTGAGCGGCATGACCGGCGGCGTGGCGCCGGTGATCGAGCATGCGGTGCAGAACGACAAGTTCCGCTTCTGGCCCGAACTGAATGCGGTGGCCATGATTGCCTTCATCTCCGGCCTGCTGACCATGGGCTTCGGTTCCATTCCGCAGCAGGACGTGTTCCAGCGCGCCAACTCCTCGAAGAACGAGAACGTCGCGGTGTGGGGCACGGTGCTGGGCGGCGTGGCCTATTTCCTGTTCGCCGCCGTGCCGCTGTTCATGGCCTACTCGGCCAACCTGATCGACCCGGCTCTGACCGCGCAGTGGCTCGCCGAGGACAGCCAGAAGCTGTTGCCGGAGCTGGTCAAGGCGCATCTGCCGCTGTTCGCCCAGGTGATCTTCTACGGCGCGCTGCTGTCGGTGATCATGAGCACGGCTTCCGGCACCCTGCTCGCACCCTCGGTCACGCTCTCGGAGAACGTGCTCAAGGGCTGGCTTACGCGCAAGAACCTGTCCGACCACAAGATGCTGGTGATGACGCGCTGGGTGGTGGGCATCTTCGCGGGGTGCGTCACGCTCTATGCATTGTGGGCGCTGGATCAGGAAACCGGCATCCACCAGATGGTGGAGAACGCCTACAAGGTGACGCTGGTGCTGGCCTTCACGCCGCTGGTGGCCGGGCTGTACTGGAAGCGCGCCTCCACGTTCGGCGCCTATTGGGCAATGGGCCTGGGCGTGGCGACCTGGCTGCCGATGGAATTCCTGGCGCCTGAGGCCGCAATCCCGCCGCAGTTCGCCGGTTTCCTGATGAGTATCGCCGGCATGGTGGCCGGTTCGCTGCTGCATCGGCCGCCGGAGCATGCCTCCCCGCACCCGCATATCGTTAACCGGACCGAATGATTCTGTCACATGTTTGTCACACAAGCTTCATACTCTTGCCATTCCGTTTGAGAATGGCCGAACGATGATAAATGCGAAAATTCTGATTGTGGAAGACGAGCCGGCGATCCAGGAATTGCTGGCGTTCAATGTGGAACAGGCGGGCTTCCAGGCGCTGCGCGCCGGGGATGCGGACAGTGCGTGGCGGCAGATACGGGGCAGCGCGCCGGATCTGATTCTGCTGGACTGGATGTTGCCGGGCACCAGCGGCGTGACCCTGGCGAAACAGTTGCGCAGCGACGCCGCTACCCGCGACATCCCGATTATCATGCTGACCGCGTGCGGTGAAGAGCGCGACAAGGTGCTGGGGCTGGAGTCGGGCGCGGACGATTACATCACCAAGCCGTTTTCGCCGCGCGA
>CAYGIF010000173.1:0-4211 GCA_964349865.1 uncultured Gallionella sp.
CGCACCATCGTGATCGACTGCGACGTGATCCAGGCCGACGGCGGCACGCGCACCGCCAGCATCACCGGCGCGTTTGTCGCGCTGCACGATGCGGTGAGCGGCCTGCTGGGCAAAGGCAAAATTCAGGAATCACCGCTCAAGGATTTTATCGCCGCGATCTCCGTCGGCATCTACCAGAGCAAGCCGGTGCTGGATCTGGATTATGCGGAAGACTCCGCCTGCGATACCGACATGAACGTGGTGATGCTGGGCAGCGGCCACTTCGTCGAAGTGCAGGGCACCGCCGAAGGCCATGCCTTCAGCCGTGCCGAGATGGACGAACTGCTGGAACTGGCGAAGTCCGGCATCGAGCAGTTGGTCGGAAAGCAACGCGCAGCTTTGGCGGAATGAAAAAACTCGTCATCGCCTCCAACAACCCCGGCAAGTTGCGCGAATTCCAGTTCCTGCTGCAGCCGCTCGGCATCGAGGTGCTGACACAGGCGCAGCTCGGCATCGCGGAGGCCGAGGAGCCGCATGTCACCTTCGTCGAGAACGCGTTGGCCAAGGCGCGCCATGTCAGCCGCGAAAGCGGCCTGCCCGCGCTGGCGGATGATTCCGGCATCTGCGTCGAAGCACTTGGAGGCGAGCCCGGCGTTCTGTCCGCGCGTTATGCGGGCGAACCGAAATCCGACCGGCGCAACAACGAAAAACTGCTGCAAGCCATGCAAGGCGTGGCGGATCGTCGCGCGCATTACTACTGCGTGCTGCTGCTGCTGCACCACGCCGACGATCCGCAGCCGCTGATCGCCGAAGGCGAATGGCACGGCGAAATCGCCCATGCGGAACGCGGCGGCGGCGGCTTCGGCTACGACCCGCTGTTCTGGTTGCCGGAGTTTGGCAAGATGAGTGCGGAACTGTCGCGCGAACAGAAACACGCCATCAGCCATCGCGGCAAGGCGTTGAAGGTGTTGCTGGACAGGCTTCGATCCGGCGGCGGCGCATGACCGCCCACTCGCTGCAACCCGTCGCCCTCAAGTCGCAAGCCGTGAATTTTCAGGCGTTGCCGCCGCTGTCGCTGTATATCCACATACCGTGGTGCGTGCGCAAATGCCCGTATTGCGATTTCAATTCGCACGAGGCGCACGGTTCAGTACCCGAAAAAGAATACGTCGCGGCATTAGTGCGCGATCTGGAACTGGCTCTGCCGCTGATCTGGGGGCGCAAGGTTTATACGGTATTCTTCGGCGGCGGCACGCCCAGCCTGTTGAGCGGCGAGAGTGTCGCGGAGATTCTGCGCAACGTGCGCATGTTGCTGCCGCTCGATCTCGGCGCGGAGATCACGCTGGAGGCGAATCCCGGCACGGTGGAGGCGGCGCGCTTCGCGGTTTATCGCGATGCGGGCGTGAACCGCCTGTCGCTGGGCATCCAGAGTTTCAACGACGCGCATCTCAAGGCGCTGGGGCGCATCCACTCCGCCGATGAAGCGAAACGTGCCATCGAAATCGCGCAGCGGCATTTCGACAACCTCAACCTCGACCTGATGTACGCATTGCCGAAACAGTCTTTGGAGCAGGCGTTGCAGGATATGCAGACCGCGCTTGCGTTCGCGCCGCAACACCTGTCCTGCTATCACCTGACGCTGGAGCCGAACACGCTGTTCCATCGTAACCCGCCGCCGCTGCCGGACGACGATGCGAGCAGCGACATGCAGCAGCGCATCGAGGAACTGCTGGCGGCGCAAGGCTACCGGCACTACGAAACTTCCGCTTTCGCGCTGCCGAAGCGGCAGTCGCGCCACAACCTGAACTACTGGCAGTTTGGCGATTATCTCGGCATCGGCGCGGGCGCGCACAGCAAGCTGAGTTTCCACGACAAGGTGATCCGCCAGGCGCGCCACAAACAGCCGCAGGCTTATATGGAGCAGGCGGCAAAAGGCGCACCGCTGCAAAGCGAGCATGAAGTGGGGCGCGACGAGCTGGCGTTCGAGTTCATGATGAACGCGCTGCGTTTGAATCAAGGTTTCGACAGCGTGCTGTTCCAGGAGCGCACCAGCTTGCCGCTGCTCGGCATTCGCCGCGAACTGGAGGAGGCCGAGCGGCGCGGGCTGTTAGTACGCGACCATCAGCGCATTGCGCCGACCAAGCTGGGGCAACGCTTTTTGAATGACCTGCTGGAGATATTTATTCGGGAAGAAATGTAGGATGGGCGGAGCGTAGCGATACCCATCCTACACGCGCCGGAACACCAAATCCCACACCCCATGCCCCAGATTGATGCCGCGCTGCTCGAATTTGGTGAGCGGGCGGTAGGCGGGGCGCTGCGCGTAATCCGCTGCCGTGTTCTCCAGCAGCGGCTCGGCGCTCAACACCGCCAGCATCTGTTCGGCATAGTCCTGCCAGTCGGTGGCGACATGGAGGTAGCCGCCCCTTCGACCAAGCTTAGGACAGGTGGGCATGAGCTTCCGCACCAGTTGCGCGACGAACGGCGCCTGGATCAGGCGGCGCTTGTTGTGGCGCGCCTTGTGCCACGGGTCGGGAAAGAAGATATGCACGCCGGAAAGCGACCCATCGCCGAGCATGTCGCGCAGCACTTCCACGGCGTCGTGCTGGATGATGCGGATGTTGGGAATCTGCTGCGCATCGATCAGTTTGAGCAGGTTGCCCACACCCGGCGTGTGCACTTCGAGCGCGAGGTAGTCGTTTTCGGGATGCGCCAGCGCGATGGTTGCGGTGCTGTCGCCCATGCCGAAGCCGATCTCCAGGATCTTCGGCGCAGCGCGCCCGAAGGCCTGGTCGAGGTCGAGCGGCTGCGCGGCGTAGGGAATGCCATAGCGCGGCAACAGCGTTTCCACCGCGCGCTGCTGCGCGGGCGAGACGCGGCCCTGGCGCAACACGTAGCTGCGGATGTGGCGTTTGGAAAGATCGGTGGTGTCGGTCATGGTGTTCAAAAAAGCCTATCCGCAGATTGCGCAGATTCACACAGATTCAGACCGGGTCTCAATCTGTTTAATCTGCGCAATCTGCGGAAGAAGGTTTTTAGCTGCGTACCGAACCGATGATCCCTGCTGTCGGCGAACTCGGGCTGGCGCTGTACAGTTTCTTCGGCATGCGTCCGGCGAGATAAGCCTCGCGACCGGCTTCCACGGCTTTCTTCATCGCGCCGGCCATCAGCACGGGATTCTGTGCGGCAGCGATCGCGGTGTTCATCAGCACGCCGTCGCAGCCCAGTTCCATCGCGATGGCTGCATCCGACGCGGTGCCGACGCCCGCATCCACGATCACCGGCACCTGCACGCGCTCCATCAGCAGTTGCAGGTTCCACGGATTGAGGATGCCCATGCCGGAGCCGATCAGCGAGGCCAGCGGCATGATCGCGAAGCAGCCGATGTCTTCCAGTTGCTTGGCGATGATCGGATCGTCCGAGGTGTACACCATCACCTGAAAGCCTTCCGCGACCAGCGTCTTCGCGGCGGCGATCGTCTCGATCACGTTCGGATAAAGCGATTGCGGGTCGCCCAGCACCTCGAGCTTGACCAGGCTGTGGCCGTCGAGCAGTTCGCGCGCCAGCCGCAGCGTGCGCACCGCGTCGTCGGCGGTGTAGCAGCCGGCGGTGTTGGGCAGCAGCGTGTATTTCGACGGCGGCAGGATTTCCAGCAGGCTCGGCTCGTTCGGGTTCTGCCCGATGTTGCTGCGGCGGATCGCGACCGTGATGATCTCCGCGCCGCTGGCCTCGACTGCCGCCTGGGTCTCGGCGAAGCCCTTGTATTTGCCCGTGCCGACCAGCAGCCGTGAGTTATAGCTCTTGCCTGCGATGATGAGTTTGTCGTTCATGTCATTTCCTTAAAACTGTACCAAGCTGTCATTCCCGCCTTCGCGGGAATGACGAATCCGGGAGGCTAACCGCCGCCCACCGCGACGACTACCTCCAGCCTGTCGCCGTCCGCCAGTTGTTGCGCGGCAAATATGCCGCGCGGCACGATCTCGCCGTTGCGTTCCAGTGCGATACGCTTGCCGGTCAGACCCATCTCCTCAATGAGCGCGGCAACGCTGACGGGTTCCGGGAATTGGCGCGTCGCGCCGTTGATGCTGACCGTTATCACTTTGGGATTCTCTGAATTGCCGAAGGCCGTGTTAAAATGCGACCCATATTCTACACTAGGCGGGTGTAGTTCAATGGTAGAACGGCAGCTTCCCAAGCTGCATACGAGGGTTCGATCCCCTTCACCCGCTCCA
>CAYGIF010000174.1:0-4139 GCA_964349865.1 uncultured Gallionella sp.
TCAAGCCGCAATGGATGGTGCTGGAAGTGCTGCCGGTGCTGCCGCCGGAACTGCGCCCGCTGGTGCCGCTGGACGGCGGCCGTTTCGCGACTTCCGACCTGAACGATCTGTACCGCCGCGTGATCAACCGCAACAACCGCCTGCGCCGCCTGCTCGAATTGAAGGCACCGGACATCATCGTGCGCAACGAAAAGCGCATGCTGCAGGAAGCGGTGGACTCGTTGCTGGACAACGGCCGTCGCGGCAAGGCGATGACCGGCGCGAACAAACGCCAGCTTAAATCGCTGGCCGACATGATCAAAGGCAAGAGCGGACGTTTCCGCCAGAACCTGCTGGGCAAGCGTGTCGACTACTCCGGCCGATCGGTGATCGTGGTGGGGCCGCAACTGAAATTGCATCAATGCGGTCTGCCCAAGAAGATGGCGCTGGAATTGTTCAAGCCGTTTATTTTCAGCAGGCTCGAGGCAATGGGCCTGGCGACGACCATCAAGGCCAGCAAGCGTATGGTGGAAGCCGAGGAGCCGATCGTTTGGGACATTCTCGAAGAAGTGATCCGCGAACATCCGGTGCTGTTGAACCGCGCGCCGACCTTGCACCGCCTGGGCATCCAGGCATTCGAGCCGATGCTGATCGAAGGCAAGGCGATCCAGTTGCATCCGCTGGTCTGTTCCGCATTCAACGCCGACTTCGACGGCGACCAGATGGCGGTGCACGTGCCGTTGTCGCTGGAAGCGCAGATGGAGTGCCGCACTTTGATGCTGGCCTCCAACAACGTGCTGTCACCCGCGAACGGTGAGCCGATCATCGTTCCGTCGCAGGACATCGTGCTGGGGTTGTACTACATGACCCGCGAAAAGATCGGCGCTTTGGGCGAAGGTTCGCTGTTTGCCAACATCGCCGAAGTGTCGCGCGCTTACGAGACGCGCGAAATCGAGTTGCAGGCCAAGGTGGTGGTGCGCCTCAAGGAGATCCACAAGGATGAAGAAGGCCAGCCAGTAGAAAAGCTGATCCGCTACGAAACCACGGTGGGCCGCGCCTTGTTGTCCGAGGTGTTGCCGGCCGGCCTGCCATTCGCGCTGATCAACAAGACGCTCAAGAAGAAGGAAATTTCGCGCCTGATCAACGCCAGCTTCCGCCAATGCGGCCTGCGCGACACGGTGATCATGGCGGACCGGCTGATGTATACCGGTTTCACCTACGCGACCCGTGCGGGCATCTCGATTGCCGTGGACGACATGCTGATGCCGCCGAAAAAGAATGAGCTGATCAGCGCGGCGGAAAAGGAAGTGCATGAAATCCACACCCAGTACACTTCCGGCCTGGTGACTGACGGCGAACGCTACAACAAGGTGGTGGACATCTGGGGCCGCACCGGCGACCAGGTTGCCAAGGCGATGATGGAGCAGCTGGGTAGCGAGCCGGTACTCGATCGCGTTACCGGCCAACCGCGCATGGAAAAAGGCAAGCCGGTGATGCAGGAGTCGTTCAACTCCATCTACATGATGGCGGACTCCGGTGCGCGCGGCTCGGCGGCGCAGATCCGCCAGTTGGCCGGTATGCGCGGACTGATGGCGAAACCGGACGGTTCGATCATCGAGACCCCGATTACCGCGAACTTCCGCGAGGGGCTGAACATGTTGCAATACTTCATCTCCACGCACGGCGCGCGCAAGGGGCTGGCGGATACCGCGCTGAAGACCGCGAACTCCGGTTACCTGACCCGCCGTTTGGTGGACGTGACGCAGGATCTGGTGGTGATCGAAGACGATTGCGGCACCGACAACGGTACCGCGATGAAGGCCATCGTCGAAGGCGGTGAAGTCATCGAGGCATTGCGCGAGCGCATTCTCGGCCGCGTGGTCAGCGCCGACGTGGTCAATCCCGAGACTGCCGAAACGCTATATGAGGCGGGTGTGTTGCTGGACGAGACTGCGGTGGAACGCATCGAGGCGCTGGGCATCGATGAGGTGCGCGTGCGTACCCCGCTGAATTGCGAAACCCGCTTCGGTCTGTGCGCCAAGTGTTATGGCCGCGATCTGGGTCGCGGCGGCATGATCAATGTAGGCGAGGCGGTGGGCGTGATTGCCGCGCAGTCCATCGGCGAGCCGGGTACCCAGTTGACCATGCGCACCTTCCACATCGGCGGCGCGGCCTCGCGCACCGTGGTGGCCAGCCAGGTGGAAAGCAAATCCAACGGCGTGCTGAAGTACAGCCCGAACATGCGCGTGGTGACCACCGTGCGCGGGGAATTGATCGTCGTGGCGCGCAGCGCCGAGGTGATCATCGCCGACGACCATGGCCGCGAGCGCGAACGCCACAAGGTACCTTACGGCGCGGCCTTGACTGTCAAGCAGGGCGACCCGGTGCGCGCGGGTGTGGTATTGGCGACCTGGGATCCGCACACCCGCCCGATCGTCACCGAATACGCCGGCAAGGTGAGCTTCCAGAATGTCGAGGAAGGCGCGACTGTCGCCAAGCAGATCGACGAAGTGACCGGCCTGTCCACGCTGGTGGTGATTGACCCGAAACGCTCCGCCGCGCAGAGCAAGGGCGTGCGTCCGATGGTGCGCCTGATCGACGACGACGGCCAGGAAGTCAAGCTGGCCGGGACCGAAACGTCGGTCAGCGTGACCTTTCAGACGGGTTCCATCATCACCGTCGAAGACGGCCAGCGTGTCGGTGTGGGCGACGTGTTGGCGCGCATCCCTCAGGAAAGCAGCAAGACGCGCGATATTACCGGCGGCCTGCCGCGCGTGGCCGAGCTGTTCGAGGCGCGCGTGCCCAAGGACGCCGGCATGCTGGCCGAATGCACCGGTACGGTTTCGTTCGGCAAGGATACCAAGGGCAAGCAGCGCCTGGTAATCACCGATGTGGATGGTATCGCCAACGAGTTCCTGATCTCCAAGGAAAAACATGTGCTGGCGCATGACGGCCAGGTGGTCAACCAGGGAGAAATGATCGTGGACGGCCCGGCCGACCCGCATGACATTCTGCGTTTGTTGGGCGTGGCGGCATTGGCACGCTATATCACCGACGAGGTGCAGGAAGTTTACCGCCTGCAAGGCGTGAAGATCAGCGACAAGCATATCGAGGTGATCGTGCGCCAGATGTTGCGCCGCGTACAAGTCAATGATGTGGGCGATACCCGTTTCATCATGGGCGAACAGGTGGAGCGCGCCGACCTGCTGGAGGAAAACGAGCGCGTGGCTGCCGAAGGCAAGAACCCGGCAACTTTCGATTACATGCTGCTGGGCATTACCAAGGCTTCGTTGTCCACCGACTCGTTTATTTCGGCGGCATCCTTCCAGGAAACCACGCGCGTGTTGACCGAAGCCGCCATCATGGGCAAGCGGGATGACCTGCGCGGACTGAAGGAGAACGTCATCGTGGGCCGTTTGATCCCGGCAGGCACCGGATTGGCCTACCACAACACCCGCCGTAAGCAGCGCTTGGGTATCGATATGGCGGAAGGGCGTGAGTTGCAGGAAACAGATGCAGTCGTGTCGGGCGAATTGCTTGACACTCCTTGTGTTTCTCAATAGAATTCGCAACCTTTTTTCCGTCGCAGCGGATGATTTCTCAAGTCATGCTGCGGCGGTATGTTTTTTGACGATTGATTTTTAACGAAATTTCAGAAATTTTTAGGGTGTACAGATATGCCAACTATTAACCAGTTGATCCGCAAGCCGCGTGTTGCAATCGTAGAAAAGAGCAAAGTGCCTGCTCTTGCGGGCTCTCCGCAGAAGCGCGGGGTATGTACCCGCGTGTACACCACCACGCCGAAGAAGCCCAACTCCGCGCTGCGTAAGGTGGCCAAGGTCCGCCTGACCAACGGCTTCGAGGTGATCAGCTATATCGGCGGCGAAGGGCACAACTTGCAGGAGCACTCGGTGGTGTTGCTGCGCGGCGGTCGCGTGAAGGATTTGCCGGGTGTGCGTTATCACATGGTGCGCGGCAGCCTGGATACTGCCGGTGTGAAGGATCGTAAGCAATCCCGCTCCAAGTACGGCGCGAAGCGTGCCAAAAAGACTTAATTTTCCAAAAAAAGTAATATTAAGTATTAGTAATTATTCGAGCCAAAAATAAACTGAGGTAGATATGCCAAGACGCAGAGAAGTCCCCAAACGCGAAGTCCTGCC
>CAYGIF010000175.1:0-4112 GCA_964349865.1 uncultured Gallionella sp.
TGCGCAGTTCGGTCGCCATCGCCGCGATGCGGTCGGTTTCCTTGACGCGCCAGCTGGCGATGTTGCGCAGCGTGGTCGTGCCGTCGGCGAACAGCGCCACGACCGCCAGCGTCATCGCCGCATCGGGAATATGGTTGCAATCGAGGTCTATCGCCTTCAACTTGCCGTCCGCCGGCGCACGCGCCTCCATCCAGTTCGCACCCTGCTCGATCTGCGCGCCCATCAGCGCCAGCGCGTCGGCGAAGCGCACATCGCCCTGAATGCTGTCGCTGCCCACGCCCTCGATGCGCACCGGCCCGCCGCCGATCGCGCCCGCCGCCAAAAAATACGACGCCGACGACGCATCGCCTTCCACATAGACCACCCCCGGCGACGCATAACGGCTGCCCGCCGCAACGGTGAAGCTGCGCCAGCCGTCGCGCCGAACCGTGACACCGAAGCGCGCCATCATCGCCAGCGTGATCTCGATATACGGCTTGGAGATCAACTCGCCGGCCACCTCCACCGTCACCTCGCGGCCCAGCAGCGGCAAGGCCATCAGCAACGCGGTCAGAAACTGGCTCGACACATCGCCGCGCACACTGACGCGCGCCGCGCCGCTCAACGTCGCCGGAAAAATCTCCAGCGGCGGGAAACCTTCGTTGCCCAGGTAATCGATATTCGCACCCAGCGCACGCAACGCATCCACCAGATCGCCGATCGGCCGCTCGTGCATGCGCGCCACACCGGACAATTTGTAGTGCCCGCCGGACAAAGCCAAAGCAGCAGTCAACGGACGGAATGCGGTTCCCGCATTTCCTAAAAATAACTCTGCCTGTTTGACAGGAAATTTTCCGCCACAACCCTGCACGCGGAACATATGCGTATCCAGTTGCTCCACGCCGACACCCAGAATACGCAGACCATCCAGCATGCGCTCGGTATCGTCCGACAGCAGCACATCACGCACCTCGGTCGCCCCTTCGGACAACGCAGCCAGCAACAGCACGCGATTGGAAATGCTCTTCGAGCCGGGTAGCGTGATCGTGCCGTGGGCGCTTAGCAAAGGGGGGAGGTCGATGAAATTTTCGGATGTCATTACGGTTGAACTGCATGGCGGATTCGCGAGGGCGGGATGATACCGCAAAGCCAAGACTAGCGAATACACTCGTACACCGCACTCTCGCTTCGGGTTGAACAGGCCGACAGCAGTGCTGAAACAAGCGTTGATGCGCCTATTCATGAATGTGCTTACAATGGCTCGCCCATGTGGAATAATGGCACATGGAATTTGAGGACAACCCCGCTAAAGCAGCACAAAACTTCAAGAAGCATAAAGTCAGCTTCGAGGAAGCAGGGTCGGTATTTGGCGACCCAATGAGCTATACGTTTGTCGATCCGGATCATTCCATCGACGAGGCGCGCTGGCTGATGTTTGGCTTATCCAGAATGGGGCGGATTCTCGCTGTTATTTACACCGAGCGCAAAGGCAAAGTTCGTTTAATCAGCGCGCGCCTTGCAACTAAATATGAACGGAGCATTTATGAAGAAAACTGAAGAAATGCGCGCCGAATACCGGCGCGAAGATTTGGGCAAAGGCGTACGCGGCAAGCATTATGCGGACTATCAGAAGGGCAGCAACCTCGTGCTACTCAAACCCGAGTTGGCAAAAATCTTCCCGACCAATGAAGCGGTGAATGCCGCACTTGAAACGCTGGTAGGCATCGCGCGTTCTACCGCCAAGCTGCCGCCGTCGGCCACACGAACGCGCACGAAACGCGCTGCTTGATGTATCCATCAGAAATGATTTAAGTGAGAGTTCTGCGTAGCCATCTGACCAGCACGTAGGCTGTGCAAAGCGTAGCGTGCCCAACAATAAAAACCAAAAGCAATACCAGAATCAACATCAACACCGCCGGGGGTAGCCCGGCAGCTAGTCACTTTCTTTTGCCTCGCCAAAAAGAAAGTAACCCAAGAAAAGGCGACCCCGGTTTGCCGCCGCTTCGCGGTTCCCTGCGTTGCTCGACTGGTCAGGCGGCTGCGGAACTCGCGCTACGCGCTCAGACATAACCAGCGACTTGGCTGGCGTCGTTTGCCAGCTTAGTCGAATGGCTAGTTGTTTCATCAGTCCTCGCCGAAACCCCCTGACCAGCCTGCGCTACTCGGCGGCGCACAGGGGAGGGAAAATCAAAACCCAAAAGCAATAAGGCATGGTGAGCTGCGCTCACCATGCCTTAGAATCAAGTGCGTTGCTGCCCCTTTTTATTGATTTTATTGGTTGCTAACCCGCCGCCTTGGCGCCACTTGATGCACCCTTGAATATTTCAACAACTTTTGTACTAGCATCAGACGATGAGTCTGCCGTCTCAAGATAGCCACTTGGAGAATTCGCAAAAATAGACCTTGTGGTTTCAAGCAATACAGCATCACGCGTATTTTCATTGCTAGCAGCCTTTACAAACGCTTGAAATGTTTTTAAGGAATTTGCACGATGCCTGTTTACTGTGATTTGGTGTTTTAATGCCTTGTAGATACGACCGCACCAAACAGTCGCAGTTAAAAGTACAAGCAATACCACAAGTTTTGATGTCATATGCTGAAAAATTTGAGCATTCGTTGCCTTCGGATCTATTGGAATGTAAATGGAAAAAAAGGCTACCACTAAAGTAGTAATTGCAAACCACAAGGTATATTTCAGCCATTTTGCTGCTTCAATCTCTAATGTGGTAGCTTGACCTTCAAAATCGCTGGTAAACACCCCCACCCCAGCACTTGCTGATGCCTCACGGGCAGCCGTCACAATGCTGGATATTTCTTTACCTTTGTTCTCAACGTCAGTTTTTGAAATCGCAAGAATTCTATTGGCTTCATCAACAGTTTTGGTGAGAGCATCTATGTTTTTCTGAATATCCCCTTTTTGGTATGCGAGAAAAGGAATCCAGCCTTGCGTAGTTGTTAGCAGGTGCTCTGAAAATTGCTTAACCTGACCAATTATTTGGTCACGCACACCTGTCGGGTTGCCATTCTCAATATTGAATGTTCGTATTTTTTCAACTGCTGTTCCTGCTTGAGTAATCGATGCAATAAATACATCTGCCACTGAGTTTGGAAGAATTGAAATGGGCAATACTTTGATATGACCGCACAATCCAAACAGCAATTCAAGGTCGCCTCTTGCAGCTTCAAAATTAATTGTTCCCCAATTCGGATTTGAAACAAGCTTATCAATGGGTACAGTTGTTAATCCATTTGCAAGCGCTAGTATTTGATCTACTTTCTCTTGAATTAACATTTCTGGCTCCGAAAATAAAGAAATAGGGCTTTGAGAGACTCCAATGTACCGGAGCCGGATTGTTTTGCCTATCTACTTCAACATGGTGGGCAACTGAAATAAAACGACAGCATCGTATTTGATTTCAAGGCATGGTGAGCGCAGCTCACCATGCCTTTGCTTTTGGGTTTTGCTTTTCCTCCCCCTGAGCGCCGCCGAGTAGCGCAGGCTGGTCAGGGGGTGTCGGCGAGGACTGTTTGAGCGCGTAGCGCGAGTTCCGCAGCCGCCTGACCAGTCGAGCAACGCAGGGCACCGCGCAGCGGCGGCAAACCGGGGTCGCCTTCTTTTTGGTTACTTTTTCTTGGCGACGCAAGAAAAAGTGACTAGCTGTCGGGCTACCCCCGACGGTTTTGGTTTTCAGGCCTGCGGGCTTCGCCCATCCTTCGATACGGCTGCGCCTACTCAGGACGAACGGCCTAAGAGCAATCTCACTCTCCCCACTTCTTCATCAGAGTCTGCTCAACGCCAAGATGCTCCAGTATCCGCGCCACCACAAAATTCACCATATCCTGCACGCTCTGCGGATGGTGATAGAAACCGGGGTTGGGCGGCATGATGACGGCGCCGGCATGCGACAGCTTGAGCATGTTCTCCAGGTGGATCGCAGAGAACGGCATCTCGCGCGGCACTAATATCAGCGTGCGCTTTTCCTTGAGCATCACGTCGGCGGCGCGGGCGATCAAGTCGTCACTGACACCGCCCGCGATCTTGCCGAGCGTTCCCATCGTGCAGGGGCAGACCACCATGGCGTCGCCGGGGTTGGAGCCGGAGGCCATCGGCGCGTACCAGTCCTGGATGCCGA
>CAYGIF010000176.1:0-4100 GCA_964349865.1 uncultured Gallionella sp.
AACCCAACCCCAGCGTCGGCCTGCTGAACATCGGCAGCGAAGACATCAAGGGCACCGAGGTGGTCAAGCAGGCCGCCGAACTGCTGCGCGCCAGCGACCTGAATTTCTACGGCAACGTCGAAGGCAACGACATTTTCAAGGGCACCACCGACATCGTGGTGTGCGACGGCTTCGTCGGTAATGTCGCGCTCAAGACCACCGAAGGGCTGGCGCAGATGCTGGGGGGGTTCCTGCGCGAAGAATTTGGCCGTAACATATTCACCAGACTCGCCGGATTGATCGCGATGCCGGTGCTCAATGCCTTCAAAAGCCGGGTCGATCCTCGCCGCTACAACGGCGCGAGTTTTCTCGGCCTGAAGGGTATCGTGGTGAAGAGCCACGGTTCGGCGGATGCTTACGCCTTCCGTTGCGCCATCGAGCGTGCCGCCGAGGAAGCGCGCGAAGGGATGCTGCGGCATATCAGCGAACATATCGAGAAATGGCATCACGAGCGTCAACACACGGGGCAAGGAGCGGTCTGATGTATTCAAGGATAATCGGTACCGGCAGCTATCTGCCCGCCAGGACGCTGACCAATTTTGACCTGGAAAAAATCGTCGAAACTTCGCATGACTGGATCGTATCGCGCAGCGGCATCCACGAGCGGCATATCGCGGCGGACAACGAACTGACCAGCGATCTCGCCTTGCAAGCCAGCCTGCAAGCCATTGAAGCGGCGGGTATCGGCGCGGATGAAATTGATTTGGTGATTGTCGCAACCACTTCGCCGGATCAGATTTTCCCCAGCACGGCCTGCATCCTGCAAGACAAACTCGGCATCAGGAATCGCGGCGCAGCGTTCGACATGCAGGCGGTGTGCGGCGGCTTCATCTATGCCATGAATACCGCCGACTTGTATATACGCGGCGGGCAGGCCAGGACCGCGCTGGTGGTCGGCGCAGAAGTGCTTTCACGCATCCTGGACTGGAATGACCGCACCACCTGCGTGCTGTTCGGCGACGGCGCGGGCGCAGTGGTTTTACAGGCCAGCGAAACACCTGGCATCCTTGCCAGCAAGCTGCACGCCGACGGACGCCATCGCGGCATGCTGAAGGCCGACGGCAACATCCGCAACGGCGCGGTGCAGGGCGACCCGTTCATCAAGATGGACGGTCAGGCGGTGTTCAAATTCGCGGTCAAGGTGTTGAGCGAAGTCGTCGAGGAAGTGCTGGCAGAAAACAATCTGCAAGGTTCCGACATCGACTGGCTGGTGCCGCACCAGGCCAATATCCGCATCATGGAAGCCACCGCGAAAAAGCTCGGCTTGAGCATGGATAACGTGATCGTCACGGTTGCCACTCACGGCAATACCTCGGCGGCATCCATCCCTCTGGCGCTGGATACCGCCGTGCGCGACGGGCGCATCAAGGCGGGACAAAATATTCTGCTGGAAGCCGTGGGTGGCGGATTTACCTGGGGCGCCGTATTGATTCGCTGGCAATAACGTAGGTTGGGTTAGCGTAGCGTAACCCAACAACTTTTTAAATGATGTTGGGTTATGCGGTGAAACTGCTAACCCAACCTACCAACTAACGACTGTTTTGACCATGACTAAATTCGCATTCGTATTCCCCGGCCAAGGCTCGCAATCGCGCGGCATGATGAACGGTTACGCCGATTTTCCCGCAGTGCGTAACACCTTCGCCGAAGCCTCCGATGTATTGAAGCAAGACCTGTGGCAACTGGTCGCCGAAGGCAGCGACGCCGACCTGAACGCCACCGTGAACACCCAGCCGATCATGCTCGCCGCAGGCGTCGCCGTGTACCGCGCCTGGCAGTCGCAGGGCGGCGCAACTCCGGCGATGCTGGCGGGGCACAGCCTGGGTGAATATACCGCGCTGGTCGCCGCCGGCACAATCCATTTCGCCGACGCGCTGCCGCTGGTGCGCTTTCGCGCTCAATGCATGCAACAGGCCGTGCCGGAAGGGGTGGGCGGCATCGCCGCAATCCTCGGCCTGGATGACGACACGGTGCGCGCGGTGTGCAGCGAAGCAGCGCAGGGCGAGGTGCTGGAAGCGGTGAACTACAACTCCCCGGCCCAGGTGGTGATCGCCGGCAACCGCGCGGCGGTGGAGCGCGGCATGGAACTAGCCAAGGCCAGGGGTGCGAAGCGCGCGATCATGCTGCCGATGAGCGTGCCGTCGCACTGCCAGTTGCTCAAGGGCGCGGCGGAACAGTTGCGCGGCTATCTCGCCGATGTCGCGCTGCAGGCGCCCATCATTCCGGTGTTGCACAATGCCGATGTCGCGGCTTACAGTGACGGCGCGGCGATCAAGGACGCGCTGGTGCGCCAGTTGTATTCGCCGGTGCGCTGGGTTGAGACCGTGCTGGAATTCGGCAGGCGCGGCATCACCCACAACGCCGAATGCGCGCCGGGCAAGGTGCTGGCCGGCCTGAACAAGCGCATCGACGCCAACCAGCAAGCTTTGGCCATCAACGACGGTGAGGCGTTGAGGTCCATTTTGGGTATACTTGCATAAGCCGGGGTCGTGGCAATGAGGAGAATATTATGAGTCTGAAGGGAAAAACAGCGCTGGTCACAGGAGGTGCACGGGGAATCGGTAAGGCCATTGCGCTCAAACTGGCCCGCCAAGGCGCGAATATCGCCATTCTTGATGTTGCTGCGGCTCCCGAGACGGTCAAGGAGATCGAGGCGCTCGGAGTCAAGGCCGCCAGCGTCGAGGCTAACGTCACCAAACTGGAATCGGTGGAACAGGCCGTCGAGCAGGTAATCGCCGCGTTCGGCAGTCTGGATATCACCGTCAACAATGCGGGGGTGACGCGGGACAATCTCTTCCTGCGGATGAAACCGGAAGAGTGGGATTTGGTGCTTTCCATCAACCTGACCGGTGCCTTCAATGTATGCAAGGCAGTCAACAAACAGATGTTCAAGCAGCGTGCTGGCAAGATCGTCAATATCGCCTCGGTAGTCGGGCAGATGGGCAATATCGGGCAGGCGAACTATGCGGCGTCGAAGGCCGGCCTGATCGGCCTGACCAAGACCTTGGCGCGCGAGTTTGCGGCGCGCAACATCCAGGTCAATGCGGTCGCTCCGGGCTTCATCAACACGGAAATGACCGCAAAGCTGCCGGAAGACGTAAAGCAGCATTTCATCAAGAATATTCCGGCCGGCAATTTCGGCAGCGCCGAGAATGTCGCCGACGTCGTGGCCTTCCTCTGCAGCGCAGATGCGGACTACGTGACCGGGCAGGTCATCAATGTCGATGGCGGGATGGTCATGTCTTGATAATCGCTGGGGGAGTGAGCGGCGCCTATACCGCTTCCTCCAGACTCATCTCCAGCTCCAGCCAGCTTTCTTCCAGTTCCGAGACTCTGCTTTCCAGCCTCTCGCGCCGGACGTTCAGGTCGGCGATGAAATCGCTGCTGCATTCGCTATAGGTGGCCGGATCCCCGAGTTGCCCGTTGATCTCGCTCAGTTCGGCTTGCGCCTTGTTCAGCTCGGCTTCGAGCTTGACCTGCTTTGACAGCAGCGCCTTTTTCTTCGGCTTGGCGGCGATTTCCTGCTTTTGCTTTTCCGGCGGAGCCTGCACCGTCTCGCGCGGGCGGCGCGCTTCTATCCATATCTTGTAGTCTTCCAGATCGCCGTCGAACAGCTTCGCTTGCCCGTTCGCCACCAGCCACAGTTCGTCGGCCACGGCGCGGATCAGGCTACGGTCATGGGACACCAGCACCACCGCGCCGGTGTATTCCTCCAGCGCGATGGTGAGGGCGTCGCGCATGTCGAGGTCGAGGTGGTTGGTGGGTTCGTCGAGCAGCAGCAGATGTGGTTTCTGCCAGGCCAGCAGCGCGAGCGCGAGGCGGCTCTTTTCGCCGCCGGAGAAGCTCGCCACCGGGCGGTCTTCGTCGTTGCCGGCCAGGCCGAAGCGGCCGAGGAAGGTGCGCAACGCCAGCGTGGTTTCCTTCGGCGCGAGCCGTTCCATGTGTTGCAGCGGGGTGGCTGCGCTGTCGAGGTTTTCCAGTTGGTGCTGGGCGAAGTAGCCGATGCGGATGTCCGGGGTGATTTCCAGCTTGCCCGAGGTGGGCGCAAGTTCGCCGACCAG
>CAYGIF010000177.1:0-4073 GCA_964349865.1 uncultured Gallionella sp.
ATGGCGCGCCTATTTCGATGCGCTGCCGCCTGTGGCAAACGGTGCGCGCGATGTGGTGCACAGCCCCATCCAACGCGCTTTCGCGGCCTCGCCGAAAGCGGATGCCGGTAATGCAATAACCCCGGATGCCGACCTGGAATGCAAGCAGGCCCGTGTGTTGCAGCTCATCAACGCGCATCGTTTTCTCGGCATGCACGCTGCCGACCTCGACCCGCTTAACCGCTATGCCAGGCCGGTGATCGCCGAGCTTGATCCGGCGTATTACGGTCTGGGCGAAGCCGACATGGGAAGCGTATTCGATACGTCCATGATGGATATGCCGCGTATGACGTTGCGCGAAATTCTCAAGCTGTTGCGCCAGACTTATTGCGGCAGCATCGGCGCAGAATACATGTACATCGGCGCTGTGGCGCAGAAACGCTGGATCCAGGATCGCCTGGAAAGCGTACGCGGGCAGGCCGGTTACGGCGCGGCGCAGCGCCACCGCATCCTGGAACGGCTGACCGCCGCCGAGACGCTGGAACGCTACCTGCATACCAAATATGTCGGACAGAAGCGCTTCTCGCTGGAAGGCGGAGAGACACTGATTCCGCTGCTCGATCATCTGTTGCAACGATGCGGCGGGCAGGGTATGCAGGAAGCCGTGATCGGCATGGCGCATCGCGGACGGTTGAATGTGCTGGTGAACATTCTCGGCAAGCAACCGAGCATGCTGTTTGCCGAATTTGAAGGTATCCACGCCGAACATCTGGCTTCCGGCGACGTGAAATACCACCAGGGTTTTTCCGCCGATATTGCCACGCCGGGCGGCGAACTGCATGTCGCGCTGGCGTTCAATCCGTCCCATCTGGAAATCGTCAATCCGGTGGTGGAAGGTTCGGTGCGCGCACGCCAGCATCGCCGCAAGGACTTTGACGGCTCGAAAGTCATACCGATCCTGCTGCACGGCGATGCGTCGTTTGCCGGTCAGGGCGTGGTGATGGAAACGCTGAGCATGTCGCAAACGCGCGGCTATCATACCGGCGGCACGCTGCATGTCATCATCAACAACCAGATCGGTTTCACCGTATCCGACATACGCGACACACGTTCCAGCATCTATTGCAGCGATGCGGCAAAGATGATCGACGCGCCGATTTTTCATGTGAATGCGGACGATCCCGACGCGGTGTTGCTGGTGACGGAGATCGCACTGGATTACCGCATGCAGTTCCGCAAGGACGTGGTGATCGATCTGGTATGTTTTCGCAAGCTGGGACACAACGAGCAGGACGAGCCGCTGGTCACGCAACCGTTCATGTATCGTTTCATCCACCAGCATCCCGGCACGCGCGCGCTGTATGCGCAGCGTTTGGCGGAGCAGGGCGTGATTCAGGCCGGCGAAGCGGAAGCGATGACTGCGGATTATCGCAAGGCGATGGACGAGGGGCGCAATTCGATCCAGTCCGCGCTGGGAAAACACGACGGTAAATTGGCCGCCGACTGGAAAAAGTTGCAGCACGACATCGCATGGGACATTCCGGTTGATACCGCAGTGCCGTTGCATCGTTTACAGCAACTGGCCGCGCCGTTGACCACCGTGCCAAAAAATCTTACGCTGCATCCACGCGTGCAGAAAATCGTCGATGACCGTGTTGCGATGGCGCGCGGCGATTTGCCGCTGGACTGGGGCATGGCGGAAAACCTCGCCTATGCCACATTGCTCACCGAAGGTTATCCGGTGCGGCTTTCCGGGCAGGATAGCCAGCGCGGCACATTCTTTCATCGCCACACCACCTGGCATGACCAGCACCGCAGGGAGCGGCACGAAGGCGCTTATACGCCGCTGCAACATCTCGCGCCCGGTCAGGCAGATTTCATCGTGATCGATTCGTTGCTGTCCGAGGAAGCGGTGCTGGGTTTTGAATACGGCTACGCCACTGCCGAGCCGGATTCGCTGGTGCTGTGGGAGGCGCAGTTCGGCGATTTCGCCAACGGCGCGCAGGTGGTGATCGACCAGTTCATCGCGTCCGGCGAAGTGAAATGGGGCAGGCTGTGCGGGCTGGTGATGCTGCTGCCGCATGGCTACGAAGGGCAGGGGCCGGAGCATTCCTCGGGGCGCATCGAACGCTATCTGCAACTGTGCGCCGACTACAACATCCAGGTATGCGTTCCTTCCACCGCCGCGCAGATGTTTCACCTGCTGCGCCGCCAGATGCTGCGCCCGATGCGCAAACCGCTGATCGTGTTCACGCCGAAGAGCCTGCTGCGCAGCAAGGAAGCGGCTTCGCCGCTTGGCGAATTTACCCAGGGAAAGTTCCAGCCGGTGATCGCCGAAGTTGATGCGCTGAATAACAAGAAGGTGCGGCGCATTATCGCGTGCAGCGGCAAGGTGTATTACGAACTGCTCGCGGCGCGGCGCGCCAGGGGGATTCAGGACATGGCGATCATCCGTATCGAACAGCTTTATCCGTTCCCGCATGACGACTTCGTGGCGCAGATAAACGCTTATCCGAATGCCGCCGAATTGCTGTGGTGCCAGGAAGAGCCGGGCAACCAGGGCGCGTGGCATCGCATCCAGCATTATTTGCTGCGCCATCTGCGCGAGGGCATGCGCCTCGATTACGCGCTGCGCCCGTCGTCCGCCGCGCCCGCAGCGGGCTATCTGGCGGTGCATCAGGAACAACAGAAGGCGGTGATCGCCGCCGCCTTCCGCCCCGATCTCGACATCAAACTCATTACGGGAGCAGCCCATGACTATCGTTGAAGTCAAAGTACCGCAATTGTCGGAATCCGTTTCCGAAGCGACCTTGCTGACCTGGCACAAGCGGGTGGGCGAGGCGGTTGCCGAAGGCGAGAACCTGATCGACATCGAGACCGACAAGGTGGTGCTGGAACTGCCCGCGAGCAAGTCCGGCGTGCTGATTAAAATCATCAAGGGCGATGGCGCAAAAGTAACCGGCAATGAACTGATCGCGCAGATCGACACGGAAGCGGCAGCCCAAACTACGGCCACGCCCTCAGCGGTCCCTTCCGCCGTGCCGCCTTCGGTGCGCAAGCTGGCGCGCGAGCATGAGATTGATGCGGGTGGCCTGCAAGGCAGCGGGCGCAACGGGCGTGTCACCAAAGAAGATGTGCTGAGCGCGATGCAGACAACCAAACCTGCTCCCTCCCCTCTCGCGGGGGAGGGTGGGGGAGAGGGGGTGAGTGCAGCCATATCCTCCGGCAATCGCCCGGAACAGCGTGTGCCGATGACGCGCATTCGCCAGCGCATCGCCGAACGCCTGCTGCAATCGCAACAGAACGCCGCCATCCTGACCACCTTCAACGAAGTCAACATGCAGCCGGTGATCGACCTGCGCAACAAATACAAGGACGCGTTCGAGAAGAAACACGGCGTCAAGCTGGGTTTCTCCTCGTTCTTCGTTAAGGCGACGGTGCTGGCATTACAGAAATTTCCGATCGTCAACGCCTCGGTGGACGGCAGCGACATCATCTTCCACGGCTATTACGATATCGGCATGGCGATCGGCAGCGAGCGCGGCCTGGTCGTGCCGATCATTCGCGACGCGGATAAATTATCCTTCGCCGATATCGAAAAACAGATCGCCGACTTCGCCGCGCGCGCCAAGGATGGCAAGCTGACGATGGAAGAACTCACCGGCGGCACGTTCTCGATCACCAACGGCGGCGTGTTCGGCTCAATGCTCTCCACACCGATCATCAACCCGCCGCAGAGCGCGATCCTCGGTATTCATGCGACCAAGGATCGACCGGTGGCTGAGAATGGGCAGGTGGTGATACGCCCGATGAACTATCTGGCGTTGTCCTACGATCATCGCATCATTGATGGGCGGGAGGCGGTGCAGTTTTTGGTGGCGATCAAGGAGGTGCTGGAATATCCGGGGAAGGTGTTGTTGGATTTGTAAATTGCGTTCCGTTCGCCCTGAGCTTGTCGAAGGGTCGCCGCGCAGCGGCTGGCGCTCGTTGATGCACACAACGAAAAGACAAAACCGCCGGGGGTTGCCCGGCAGCAAGCTACTTTCTTTTGCTTCGCCAAAAGAAAGTAGCCAAAGAAAAGGCGACCCCGGTTT
>CAYGIF010000178.1:0-4064 GCA_964349865.1 uncultured Gallionella sp.
CGCCATAAGGCGTGCGCATGACCTGCCGATGGGTGATTTCCAGGCTCGCCAGTTCCGTCAGGCCGCGGCCGCCGATGATTGCCAACATAAAACTATCCTTTCTTTACCGCTTATGGTGAGTGGTGAGTGGGCAAACCGCCCGCACTTCCTACTTCCTACTTCTCACTTCCTAAGCATTCACCGCATAAATGGCGGGCAAATTGCGCCACGCCCCTTCGATATCCATGCCATAGCCGAACACAAAACGATCCGGCAACTCCACTCCGACAAAATCGGCATGGATCGGCTTGTCCCTGCCATGCCGCTTGTCGGCGAACACCGCGCTGTAAAATTTGCGCGCGCCCAATTCCATCACGCGCTGGCGCAGCGCCTCCAGAGTATGTCCTTCATCGAGAATATCGTCCAGCACCAGCACCACGCGGCCGCGCACATTCTCACACGGCTCGACCTTCCAGCATATCTTTCCGCCATGCGTTGCGTCGCCGTAACGCGACACATGCACGTAATCGAAATCCAGCGGGAAGTCGAGCAGCGGCAGCAACTGCCCGGTGAACACCACCGCGCCGCCCATCACCGACAACACCAGCGGGTGCGTATCCGCCAGCGCGGCGTTGATCTGCCGCGCGACCCTGTGCAGCGCCGCCTGCACCTGCTCCGCCGGACACAGCAATTCGGCCTGTTGCAGGATATCGCGGAAGCGCTGAACGGAAGCGCTCATAATTATTTCAGGCTGCCCAGGTAGGCGGTAAACTCGTCGCGCAGCTCCGAATGCATCAAGCCGAATGCCACCTGCGCCTGCAAGTAGCCCAGCTTCGAGCCACAATCATAACGGATGCCCTTGAAGCGGTAGGCGAGCAGTTGCTCTTCGCGCAGCAGCGCGGCGATGCCGTCGGTCAACTGGATTTCCCCGCCCGCCCCGGCCTGCACTTTTTCCAGATGATGGAAGATGCGCGGCGTGAGGATGTAGCGCCCGACCACGGCAAGCGTCGAAGGCGCGTCTTCCGGTTCGGGTTTTTCGACGATGGCATTCACCCGTTCCAGATCGCCTGACAGCGGCGTGCTGCCGACGATGCCGTATTGGCGGGTCTGCTCGCGCGGCACGTCCTGCACGCCCAGGATCGAGCACTGGTGCTGCCGGAACACGTCTACCATCTGCCTGACGATGGGCGTTTCGCCGTCGATCAAATCGTCCGCTAGGATCACCGCGAACGGCTCGTCCTGAACCACCGGCTGCGCGCACAGCACCGCATGCCCCAGTCCCAGCGCTTCGGTCTGGCGGATGTAGATGCAATTGATATGCGCGGGAATCACCTCGCGCACCACGCGCAGCAGCTCCTCCTTGCCGCGCATCGCCAGCTCGGCTTCCAGTTCGTAGGCCTTGTCGAAATGATCCTCGATCGCGCGCTTGTTGCGCCCGGTGATGAACACCATGTCGGTGATGCCCGCCGCCACCGCCTCTTCCACCGCATACTGGATCAGCGGCTTGTCCACGATGGGCATCATCTCCTTAGGGCTGGCCTTGGTGGCCGGCAGGAAGCGGCTGCCCATGCCGGCTACGGGGAACACGGCCTTGGTTATTCTTTTCATTTCAACTCTCCTTCAATTTGGGAGCGCCGACGCCCCCGTCGGCTTCCATGCGGGCGAGACGCCCGCGCTCCAATAATTCCAGCAGCCGCTGCTCGTCCAGCACCGCGACACCCAGCTCGCGCGCCTTGTCCAGCTTGCTGCCCGCCTCGGCTCCCGCCACCACGTAGTCGGTCTTCTTCGACACGCTGCCGCTGACCTTGGCGCCCAGCGCTTCAAGTCTTTCCTTGGCCTCGTCGCGCGTCATGCTGTCCAGCGCGCCGGTCAGCACGAAGGTCTTGCCATTAAGTGGCAATTCCGCCGTTCGCCGCTGTTGATGCTCCGGCCAATGCACCCCGCTGGCGCGCAACGCTTTGACGACTTCGATGTTATGCGGCTCCGAAAAGAAAGCGACGATGCTTTGCGCAACGACGGGGCCGACATCGTGCACCTGCTGCAAACTCTCCGCATCGGCGGCGAGCAGATTATCCAACGAGCCGAAGTGCTGCGCCAGGTCTTTTGCCGTCGCCTCGCCGACGTTGCGGATACCGAGCGCGTAAATGAAACGCGCCAGCGTGGTGCGCTTGCTGTGTTCGATCGCATCCAGCAGGTTGAGCGCAGACTTCTCGCCCATGCGCTCCAGGCCGGCGACGGCCGTCATGCCCAGCTGGTAAAGGTCGGCGGGCGTGTTCACGATGCCGCCATCCACCAGTTGTTCGGCCAGCTTGTCGCCCAGCCCCTCGATGTCCAGCGCGCGGCGGCTGGCGAAATGCAGCAACGCCTGCATGCGCTGCGCCGGGCAGAACAGGCCGCCGGTGCAGCGCCAGTCGGCCTCGCCCTCCTCGCGCACGATGGCGCTGCCGCACACCGGGCATTTGCCTTCTAGCCGCTTGAACAGATCGAACTTTCCATCTTCTTTCCGTTCCTCCTGCGGTATCGAAGGGTCGAGCACCACGCCCACCACTTCCGGGATCACGTCGCCCGCGCGGCGCACGATCACCGTGTCGCCGATGCGAACGTCCTTGCGCCTTGTTTCGTCCTCGTTGTGCAGCGTGGCGTTGGAAACCGTGGTGCCGCCGACGAACACCGGCTCCAGCTTGGCCACCGGCGTGAGCTTGCCGGTGCGCCCGACCTGGATGTCGATGTCGCGCACCACGGTGAGTTGCTCTTCCGCCGGGTATTTGTGCGCGCAGGCCCAGCGCGGCTCGCGCGAGACGAAACCGAGTTCGGCTTGCAACGCGAGGCTGTTGACCTTGTACACCACGCCGTCGATATCAAACGGCAGGCTGTCGCGTTTTTCGGCGACGCGCCGGTGAAAATTCACCAGACCTTCCGCGCCGCGCACCACCGCGCGCTCGTCGCTTACCGACACGCCCATCGCCGCCAGCGCATCGAGCACCGCGTCATGCGTCGCTGGCGATGCCCAGCCGCGCGTCTCGCCCAGACCGTAGGCAAAGAACGACAGCGGGCGTTTCGCGGCCAGCTTTGGGTCGAGCTGGCGGATGCTGCCCGCCGCGCCGTTGCGCGGATTCACCAGCGTGGGCAACCCCTGCACGCGCTGCTGTTCGTTGTAACGCTGAAAATCCTTGCGCGACATGTACACCTCGCCGCGCACCTCCAATACCTCGGCAGCACATCCCTTGAGATGCAACGGGATGTAGTGAATAGTGCGCACGTTCTGCGTCACGTCCTCGCCGGTTTCGCCGTCGCCGCGCGTCGCGGCCTGCACCAGCACGCTGCGTTCGTAGCGCAGGTTGACCGCGAGGCCGTCGAATTTCAGCTCGCAGGCGTACTCGACTGGCGCATCGCTCTCACCCAGCCCGAGCTCCTTGCGCACCCGCGCGTCGAACGCGATCGCGCCCGCGTCGCTGATGTCGGTCTCGGTGCGGATCGACAGCATCGGCACCGCATGACGCACCGGCGCAAAAGCGTCGAGCGGCTTGCCGCCGACGCGGCGGATCGGGGAATCGGGGGCGGCGAGTTCGGGATGCTGCGCTTCGAGAGACTGTAATTCGCGGAACAGCTTATCGTATTCCGCGTCGGGAATGGCCGGCGCATCCAGCACATAATAGGCGTGGTTGTGCCGCTCGATCTCGGCGCGCAGTCGCGCGATGCGCACGGCGACCTCCATCAGGCGAACAGGCGGCGCGCCTGCGCGTGGCCCGGCGCAATCCCGTTGTCGCGCATTTTCGCCTCGACATCGGCGATCTGCGCGCGGATGCGCGCCAGGCCGTTGTCGCTCAACACCACGCGATGGTCGTCCACCAGGTTGGCCTGCAACTCCCCGGCCAGTTCGTGCGCGATGCGCAGCATCTCGTCGAATTGCGCGGCGGGGTTCTCCACACGCGGCACGTCGAGCAACAGCGTCAGCCCCGGCGTGGCGAAGGTTTCCAGCGTGTGATGCTGGAATGGCCGGCTGCCCTGATTGATCAAGCTGAACGCGCTGTGCCCCTGCGCATCCAGCGCATGGAAAGCGCCGTCCGCTTCCAGCGTCATGCCGT
>CAYGIF010000179.1:0-4045 GCA_964349865.1 uncultured Gallionella sp.
TAGGTGCGAATTCATTCGCACGAACAAGAGGTTATTTGCGAATGAATTCGCACCTACGGAAGCGACACAATGCATTGAATAAACAGGATGTTCACCGCCAACTGCGTTTTTTAGGATTAAAGCTCGCAGGATGGGTGGAGCGCAGCGATACCCATCGTTCCACTGCTATATTTGTTGGCAAGCGCGGCGACCTGCTAAAATGCGCGACTTTTTGCACCTTTCCAAAACCATCCATGCCTGCGACAAATACCATGACTGCGGTTGAACGCCGCGCCAGCTTTGGCTTGGCCGGCATTTATGGCCTGCGCATGCTGGGGCTGTTCATCATCCTGCCGATCTTCGCGGTGTATTCGGAGCAACTGCCCGGCGGCGAGAGCCATCTGCTGATGGGTATCGCGCTCGGCGCCTACGGGTTAACCCAGGCGGTTCTGCAGCTCCCGGCCGGCTGGCTGTCCGACCGCTACGGGCGCAAGCCGGTCATTTATGGCGGCTTGCTGGTGTTCGCGCTGGGCAGTTTCATCGCCGCATCGGCGGACAACATCTATTGGGTGATTGCCGGTCGCGCCATCCAGGGCGCGGGCGCGATCAATGCCGCGGTGATGGCGCTTACCGCCGACCTCACGCGCGAAGAAGTGCGCACCAGGGCGATGGCGATGATCGGCATGACCATCGGCGTCACGTTCTCCCTGTCGCTGGTATTGTCCCCGGTGCTCAACGGCCTGCTCGGCGTGCCCGGCATCTTTGCGCTGACCGGCGTGCTGGCCGTGCTGGCCTTGCTGGTGGTGCGTTTCGTGATTCCCGATCCGGCGATAACGCGCTTCCATAGCGACACCGAGGCGAACCGGAAACGTTTCGGCGAAGTGCTGCGCAACAAGGAATTGCTGCGCCTCGATTTCGGCATTTTCTCGGTGCATGCGATTCTGATGTTGGTGTTCATGCAGGTGCCGTTCCTGCTGCAGGCCGATGAACTGGAGGTGTCGCAGCATTGGAAGGTTTATCTGCCGGTGATGCTGGCGGCATTTGTGCTGATGCTGCCGCTGATCATCATCTCGGAAAAGAAGGGGAAGGTGAAGCAGGTGTTCGTGCTGGCGATCGCACTGTCGGTGATTGCGCAATTCGTGCTGCTGTTCGCGCAGCACAGCCTGTGGGGCATGACCGCCGGGCTGCTGGTATTCTTCACCGCGTTCAACGTGCTGGAAGCCAAGTTGCCTGCGCTGATCAGCGTGATTGCCCCGCTGTCCGCCAGGGGCACGGCGATGGGCGTATACAGCAGCGTGCAGTTCCTCGGCGCGTTTTTCGGCGCGACAGTGGGCGGCGCGCTGATGCAGTTTGTCGGCGGCGATGCCGTGTTTGTGTTCGGCATCGTGCTGCTGCTGCTGTGGCTGGCGGTGGCAACCGGCATGCAGCCTCCTGCGCCGGTGCGCACCAGGCTGTATCATTTGCCTGAAATGGATGATGCCGCTGCGATAGAATTGCGCCAGCGCCTCGCGCAACTACCCGGGGTGCGCGAAGTGATGGTGGTTGCAGCGGAAAATATGGCCTGCCTCAAGGTGGACAGGCATGGGTTTGACGAAGCGGCAGTGGAACAACTCATAGCGAAAGGAGCATGACATGTCGGTGAACAAAGCGATTCTGATAGGACATCTCGGTAAAGACCCTGAGGTGAGATATATGCCCAGTGGCGAGGCGGTTGCCAATGTGACGTTGGCGACATCCGAAACATGGAAAGACAAAAATGGTGAGAAGCAGGAAAAAACCGAGTGGCACAACATCGTTTTTTTCAAGCGGCTTGCGGAAATCGCGGGAGAGTATTTGAAGAAAGGATCGCAGATTTACGTTGAGGGCAGAATTACAACCGAGAAATGGCAGGACAAGGAAGGCAAGGATCGCTACACCACCAAGATTGTGGCCAACGAAATGAAAATGCTGGACAGAAAATCGTCCGGCGGCGGCAGTTTTGAGGTGGTGGAAAACGAGCGCAGCGAAGTTTCGAGCCCGCGGCCAAACAAACCTGCTTCTTCATCCGGCAGTGATGCAACTCCTGCGAAGGCCGCGCCCGCAGCAAAGGGCAGCTTCGATAATTTTGACGACGATATCCCTTTTTGAGGGGTGTCTGTAGCAAAGATGTAAATAACAATCCTCAAGGTATTGAGCGGAGTCCGGTTTAATGGATGGGCAAGACGGTTTCTACGAACCCCCGTCAAACCCGCATTGCCGCCACGCCTCGAACACCGCCACGGCCACCGCGTTCGATAAATTCAGGCTGCGGCTATGCGGCAGCATCGGCAGGCGCACGCGATGCCCGGCATCGAATTGCTCCCGCACCCCGGCGGGCAGGCCGCGGCTTTCCGGGCCGAACAAAAATGCGTCTCCGGCCCGGTAGCGGGTCGCGTGAAATGGCTGCGAACCCTTGGTGGTCAGCGCAAAAACACGCGCCGGGTCGAATGCCGCCAGGCAATCCTGCAAACTGCCATATACGCGCAATGCCGCGAACTCGTGATAATCCAGCCCGGCGCGGACGAGCTGCTTGTCTTTCAGCGTGAAGCCGAGCGGCCCGATCAAATGCAACTGGCAGCCGGTATTGGCGCACAGGCGGATGATGTTGCCGGTGTTCGGCGGGATTTCCGGCTGATACAAAATCACATGGAACATGAAAAATACCCGGTGATGGCTGCAGGTCGGGTTAGCGGAGCGCAACCCGACAATCCATCGTCGAATGTCGGGTTACGGCGCAAAAAACGCGCCTAACACGACCTGCGCCTATTTTCTAATTGCCAGTAGCAGTAAAAACGGCTAACTTCCAGACTTAAGAAGTTGTCTCAATAAAATATTCTGGGGGAAGAATTATGGCGCGTCCGGAGAAAATTCGCTTGGGCGATTTGCTGGTTCAGCAGAAGCTCATATCGCTAGACCAGCTCAAATTCGCGCTCGAGCAGCAAAAACGCAGCGGGCGCAAGCTGGGGCGCGTGCTGGCGGACAATGCCTTCGTCACCGAAGAGCAGATTTCCGAGGCGCTCGCCAAGCAACTCAACATTCCCTATATCAATCTCAAGTACTACAACATCAATCCCGAGCAGGTCCGGCTGCTGCCGGAAAACCAGGCGCGGCGTTTCCGCGCGATTGCGCTGGAGGAGCGCAATGGCGCATTGCTGATCGGCATGGCCGACCCGACCGATTTGTTTGCCTTCGATGAAATCGCGCGCATCGTCAGGCGCGACATCGACGTGGCGGTGGTCACTGAGGGGCAGTTGCTGGAAAGCATCGACCGGGGCTACAGGCGCACCGAAGAAATCACCGGGCTGGCGCGCGAGCTCAGCGAAGAACTGGGCGACACCTATGTGGATTTTGGCGCGCTGACCGCTACCGTCGGCACCGAAGAGGCGCCGGTGGTGAAGCTGCTGCAGACCATATTCGATGATGCCACGCAGATCCGCGCGTCGGACATCCATATCGAGCCGCAGGAAGGCCGCCTGATGATCCGCTTCCGCATCGACGGTTCGCTGCACCTGCAAATGGAAGCCGATAACAAGATCGCTCCGGCGCTGGTGTTGCGCCTCAAGCTGATGTCCGGCCTGGATATTTCCGAAAAACGCCTGCCGCAGGACGGGCGCTTCCATGTGCGGGTGCGCGAGCAGGGCGTGGATGTGCGTATCGCCACTTGCCCGACGCAATACGGCGAAGCGGCGGTGATGCGTTTGCTGCGCCAGGAGGGCGGCATGATCGGCCTGGACAAGCTGGGGATGCCGGCCGAAATGCTGAAGCGTTTCCGCGAAATCATCCGGCGCAGCAACGGCATGGTGCTGGTGACGGGGCCGACCGGCAGCGGCAAGACCACCACGCTGTATGCCGCGCTGGCCGAAATCAACACCATCGAGCAGAAGATCATCACCGTGGAAGACCCGGTCGAATACCGTTTGCCCGGCATCAACCAGGTGCAGGTGAACGAGAAGATCGAACTGACCTTTTCGCGCGTATTGCGTTCCGCGTTGCGCCAGGATCCGGACGTGATCCTGGTCGGCGAAATGCGCGATGCGGAAACCGCGCA
>CAYGIF010000180.1:0-4037 GCA_964349865.1 uncultured Gallionella sp.
GCTGGAGCTCGTGGCCAATCCGGATATCCTGGCGCATGTCGCCGCCTTGCCAAACCCGCCGTTCTGCGTGGGCTTTGCCGCCGAGAGCGAAAATCTCGCGGAGCACGCCGAGCAAAAACGCCTCGCGAAAAAACTGCCGCTGCTGGTGGGCAATTTCGCGCAACATGCCATCGGCAGCGACGACAACGAGCTGGTTCTGTTCGATGACAGCGGCAGCCACGTCTTGCCGCGCGCCGGCAAGCTGACGCTGGCCAGGCTATTGATGCGGCATATTGCGCAACGCTACGAAGGAGTTTACAAATGAAGCATATCTCGGTGGATGTAAAGATTCTCGATCCCCGCCTGCATGAAAACATGCCGGGTTACGCGACCGCCGGTTCGGCGGGGATTGATTTGCGCGCGTGCATCGAGCACAACATGGTGATCCAGCCCAAGCAGTGCGAACTCATCCCCAGCGGCATCGCCATTCACCTAGTCGATCCGGGCTATGCCGCAATGATCCTGCCGCGCTCCGGCCTGGGGCATAAACACGGCATCGTGCTCGGCAACCTGGTCGGGCTGATCGATTCGGATTATCAGGGGCAGATTTTCGTTTCGCTGTGGAACCGCAGCCAGATTCCCTTCACGCTGATGCCGATGGAACGCATGGCGCAACTGGTGATTGTGCCGGTGATGCAGGCGAAGTTTAATATCGTGGAAGAGTTTCCGCTGAGCGAACGCGGCAGCGGCGGGTTCGGCAGCACCGGCAAGCATTGATCGCCCGGAACGGAGCATGAAAAAAGCCCGCTTCGGCGGGCTTTTGTTTCAGCATATTGCAAAATCAACGCTCCAGATTCAATTCCATTTCGGTATTGTCGCCCTTGCGCACCGACACTTTATCGGTGACCATCTTGTAGCCTTCCAGCTTCACGCTGATCGCGTGTACCCCGGGTTCCATTTCCAGGCGCAACGGCGACAGCCCGTAATAGACCCCGTCCAGATATACCTTGGCGCGCTGCGGGCTGGTATTGACCAGCAACAGCCCCGACGCGGCGCTGGCGCGCGGCAAATAGGCAGGCGGAGGAACGGCGCCGCCCGGCTGTACACCATAGCTTGGCGTCGCAGTTGCCGGCGCGGGCTTGGCGGCAGTGGGAGCGACATAGACCGTCACGCCGGGAATCGGTTTGGTGCCGGCTGTCAGGTTGAACAGCTCCGGCTGCGAGGCCATTAACGACGCGCTGATCGCCGCGACCGTCTTATTGCTGGCGACACGTAATTCCTTGTTCATGAAAGCGATCACGTCATCCTTGTTGTTGCCGGAAACGCCGGCAAAACGGTCATTCTTTTCCATTACCATCCCCGACCACACCACCTTGCCGCTAGCCACTTCTGTCAGTGTGGTTTCAATCGCAATGTTGATTTCATCGCGTTCCTTGACGTTCAGGGTCAGTTCCCGGATGACGCCGGACACTTCAAACAGGGCGTTGCTGGCGCTGCTGCCCTCCAGCACCTGATAGCCTTCCGCGTCGAACCGTTTTTTGATGGACACCGTGACGATATTCGCGATTTCCTGGTCGAGCAGCAACTGGTCGCCATCCACGCCGCGAACGCGCGTTGAGGCTATCCCCAGCAGGCGGGGGTTATTCGATTTGCGCTGATCGACATACTTGTTGACGCGCATTGTGGCGGCGTACTTGAGCAAAGGTCCGGAACTGCCGCCAGTCGCCTTTTTTTCGGTGCTGCTGAGCGTGCTGTCGCCGCCGTTAACCCAGCCAACAACCGAATCCTTGGCATCCTTGACGGTGGAACAACCGGCAACCACAAACAACAGCACAACCAGCGCGACATGCCGCAACAATCGACTCATGGACTTCACCTTAACAATTGAATTTATCTATGCACATGTTTACAGACATGCGGCGTTATTTGTTGGGCGCGGGAAGATAACGAATCAGCTCGTTGAGCGCCATCGTATAAACTTCACGCTTGAATTCGATTACGGCGTTGATGTCCAGCCAGTAATCGTTCCAGCGCCACGCATCAAATTCGGGATGCGGGCAGGCGCGCAGACAGACATCACAATCACGACCAACCATACGCAACAAAAACCAGATCTGCTTCTGCCCGCGATAATTACCGCGCGATTCACGCTTGTTCCAGCCCTGCGGAACCTCATAACGCATCCAGTCCCGGGTGCGTCCGAGTATTTTTACGTGTTCCGGCATCAAGCCGACTTCTTCGCGCAACTCGCGGTACATCGCCTGTTCGGGGGTTTCGCCATGCTGGATACCGCCTTGCGGAAACTGCCACGCGTGCTGCCGCACCCGCTTGCCCCAAAACACCTGATTTTTGTCATTCGTGATAATGATGCCGACATTCGGGCGGTAGCCGTCTCGGTCTATCATTTGCCACTCTATTCGGTTAATTCCAATGCGCGGATTCTTTCACATTTCCTGTTGGTTGGAAAGCGAATCAGCATTCCTCAAGCTCCGGAGTGAGAGGAAGCGGCCATCGCTTCCTCTCCAAACTTGGCGCCCGAACAGCTTGGCTGCATAGCGAGATATATTGTTTTCCAGGTACCGCCAAGATTGGATTTCGGCGGAGCAGTGCGCCGCCAGTTCGGCATGGCGCATGTTGGTGAATCACAAGCGGGCAATATTTCTCGGAGTAACCGGGTCGCTGGCGGTTGTGAATGCCGTTTGCCGCGCTGGCAGGGGCGTAAGGCCTTACGCCCCTGCCAGCGCGGCTACGCCTGCCGCCGCGATCTGGCCGTCCTGGAACGAGCGCACGCCGCTGATGCCCAGGCCGCCCACGAAGACGCCATCGATTTCCAGCGGAACGCCGCCTTCGGCGGGTATCACGCCGGGCAAGGCAAGATGTATCAATCGCCCGCTCAACACCGCATCTTCGGAGGCCTTGGTCGGGCGTTGAAAAGCTGCCGCCGCGTGCGCCTTGCATATCGCCGTTTCCACGCTGCCAAACTGGGTGTCGTGGCTGCGTTGCAGGTAGAGCAGATGGCCGCCATCGTCCACTATCGCGATGACCGCGCGCCAGCCGTTGCGTCGCGCTTCGGCTTCGGCTGCCGCAGCGATGCGCTTGGCATCTTCCAGCGTGAGAACGGGTTTGCTGGCCACGGTTATTGGCTGCCCAATTGTTTGTTACTCAGAGCCGCGAAAACTTGGTCGCGGATGTTCTCCACGCTGCCGACGCCCGGCACATTCACGCACTTTGGCGCCTTCGCGTCGCCGGATTTTGCCCAGGCACTGTAGTACTCGACCAGCGGTTTGGTCTGGTCATGGTAAACGGTGAGGCGTTTGATTACGGTATCTTCGGCATCGTCGGGGCGTTGCACCAGGTCTTCGCCGGTGATGTCGTCCTTGCCCGCCACCTTGGGCGGGTTGAATACCATGTGGTAAGTGCGGCCGGAAGCCGGATGCACGCGGCGCCCGCTCATGCGCTTGATGATCTCGCTGTCTGCCACCTCGATTTCCACCACGTAGTCGATCGGGATGCCGGCATCCTTCATCGCCTGCGCCTGCGGAATGGTGCGCGGAAAACCGTCGAACAGGAAACCGTTGGCGCAGTCGGCGTCCTTGATGCGTTCTTTTACCAGATTGATGATGATGTCGTCGGAGACCAGACCGCCGGCATCCATCACCTTTTTGGCCGCAATGCCGAGCGGCGTTCCCGCCTTGACCGCCGCGCGCAGCATGTCGCCAGTGGAGATTTGCGGGATGCCGTATTTTTCCTTGATGTAATTGGCCTGGGTGCCCTTGCCTGCGCCCGGTGCGCCGAGCAGTATCAGTCTCATTTGTCGTTCTCCTCTGGTTTGATGGTTGCGGCGAAAATTTGCCGTACTGCATGTAAATCCTGTTCCGTATCCACGCCGCCGGGCGGGGCATGCTCGGCGATGGTCACGCCGATCTTGTAGCCATGATACAGCGCGCGCAGCTGTTCCAGCGCCTCGAACTGCTCAATCGCCGCCGGGGTAAGCTGCCCGTAGGCGCGCAGGAAGCTCACGCGGTAGGCATAGATGCCGATATGGCGCAGCACCGGCA
>CAYGIF010000181.1:0-4018 GCA_964349865.1 uncultured Gallionella sp.
CCAAGGAAATCTTCAAGGCCTATGACATACGCGGCATCGTCGGCAAGACGCTGACGCCTGATGTAGTCGAAGCGATCGGCCATGCGCTCGGCTCGGAAGCCAAGGCAAGAAAACAAAGCGCGATCGCGATCGGCCGCGACGGCAGGCTATCCGGCCCGGAACTGAGCGCCGCGCTGGCGCGTGGTTTACAAAAAAGCGGCATCGACGTGATCGACGTTGGCCTGGTCGCCACACCGATGGTGTATTTCGCCGCCTACCAGTTGCGCACCCACTGCGCGGTGATGCTCACCGGCAGCCATAACCCGCCGGACTACAACGGCCTGAAAATGGTGCTGGCCGGAGAGACGCTATCCGGCGAAACAATACAGAAGCTGCGCGCGCGCATCGAACAGGATGACCTCACGCACGGCTCCGGCTGCTACACGCAACAAGACATCGGCGCGGATTACATCGCGCGCATCGTCTCCGACATCAGGCTGGCGCGCCCGATGAAGATCATCGTGGATTGCGGCAACGGCGTGGCCGGGGCTTACGTCGCCAACCTGTATCGCCAACTCGGTTGCGAAGTGGAAGAAATGTACTGCGAAGTGGACGGGCATTTCCCGAACCACCACCCCGACCCATCCGACCCGCACAACCTCGCAGACCTGATCGCCGCATTGCGCGACAACGACAGCGAGCTGGGCCTGGCGTTCGACGGCGACGGCGACCGGCTCGGCGTGGTCACCAGGGACGGCAAAATCATTTATCCGGATCGCCAGTTGATGCTGTTCGCCGCCGATGTGCTGAGCCGCAATCCCGGCGCGGAAATCATCTTCGACGTCAAATCCACGCGCAACCTGTTCGGCTGGATACGCTCGCACGGCGGCAAGCCGACGCTGTGGAAGACCGGACACTCGCTGGTCAAGGCCAAGATGCGCGAAACCGGCGCGCTGCTGGCCGGCGAGATGAGCGGCCACATGTTCTTCAAGGAACGCTGGTACGGCTTCGATGATGGACTGTACAGCGGCGCGCGCCTGCTGGAAATCCTGAGCAAGGTGGCGAACCCGAGCGCCACGCTGAACGCGCTGCCGGACGCGTTCTGCACCCCGGAGCTGCATATTCACACCGCCGAAGGCGAAAACCACGCGCTGCTCGCACGATTGCAGCAAACCGCAAAATTTGCCGACGCCAAAGAAATCATCACGCTGGACGGGCTGCGCGTGGAGTATGCCGACGGCTTCGGATTGGCGCGCCCCAGCAACACCACGCCGGTGATCGTGCTGCGCTTCGAGGCGGACAGCGAGGCTGCGCTGCAACGCATCCAGAACGATTTCCGAGAAATATTCCAGCAGGCCGCGCCGCATTTGCAACTGCCGTTTTAGACATGGCCGCCACAAAGACTTTGCCTCCGGCAAGGTTTGTTGCCTATAATCCCCATAGAACCCCAATGGAGCGCTTGGCGATATGAGCCTGATTCTTGTTAACAAGAACGATATTGCCGTCGGTAAGCCATCGCCTTGGCAGTTGTATGACCAGGAACATAAGGTGCTGGTAGCGCAGGGAGACATGGTCCGCGACAATGCGCATCTGGACAGCCTGCTGGCCAACGGGGTCTACCGCGAACTGGCGTGGGAAGCGCCCGGCGACAAAAACGGCGGCGGCAACAATCTTTCCGCTGCCGCAATAGCCCCGGATCAAACCGTTGCAGATGGGATCGCCGGCTCGCAATTCACCTTCGACGACATGAAACTGAATGCGGAAAGCCGCCTGCAACTAGAGCCTCCCAAGCAGTTGGGAAGCGAACGTATCCTGGTCAAGGTAATCGGCTATTTGAGGGGTGTCAGCCTGCTGGTCACCGCACCGGCCGCCGCCAATGGAGCCCGGCTGCAACTCATCGAGGGTGAGAGAGTCGTCACGCGTTCCTTCTCAGGGCAAAATGCTTTCGCCTTCGCCTGCACCGTAGAACGGGTATGCAAGCTGCCTTACGAATACCTGCACCTGTCATTTCCAGATGTCATAGAGGGGTCGTGATACGCAAGGCGCCCAGGGTCAAGGCCAACATTATTGCGTCAGTGCATAACACCAATTCGCGCAACGCAGAAGAACAGGTGCCCGCGCTCATTTCCAACATCAGCGCCAACGGCGCGGCGCTTGACGCCAGGCGGCCCTTGGGCAAAAAGGGTGATATTCTCGATTTGGCGTTCCGTGTGAACCTGCACAAGATCGATGCCTTCCTGTCGATCAAGGGGGCGATCCGCGCCGTGCTCAACGGCGAGGCAGCCAATATATCCGAGCCGGAAATTACCCGCTACGGCATCGAATTTCAAAGCCTGCAACCGAATGACATGGTCATCCTGCAAAGCATGATTTACCAGCAAATCATCGAGAGTCCGCACCAACTGGTTTAGCGGGATAACGGATCAGGGGCTGCCTGCCGCGCCCTGCCCCGCGGCAAAGGCCAGTTCGCGCTGGCGCGGCTGCATCCAGTATGCCAACTGCTCGCGGAAAAACCCGGCGAACTGCGCAAGGTCAGCCGGCTTGGCCACAAAACTGTTCGCCCCGACCTGGTAACTCATCAGCACGTCGGCCTGCGTATATTCCGCAGAAAACGCCACGATCGGAATATCGCGCATGGCATCGTGCTTCCGGAGGGTGCGCAACACCGCCAATCCTTCCAGTTTCGGCAGCTTCATATCCATCAGGATGATATGCGGCATTTGCTCTTTATTCGCGATGCTGCCACTCAGCCAATCCAGCACGGCATCGCCGCCCCCCACCACAGTCAAATCGATCTCGGGGCAAAACTCGACCGCGGCGCGGCGCGCCAAATCTATTGACGGCAAATCGTCCTCGACCAGCAATACGTTATAACGGGTTGTGCTCACCTGCATCGCTCCTTATGTGCGAGTCTTTATCCAATCTGTAACCGAACCCAATGCCGCGGCCAGATGCTCCGGTCGCGTGCCGCCGGCCATCGCCATGTCCGGCCTGCCGCCGCCTTTGCCGCCGACCTGTTGCGCGACCATGTTCACCAGTTCCCCGGCCTTGATTTTCGCAACCAGTCCGGGCGTCACGCCGGCAATCAGACTTATCTGATCACCGTCCACCGCCGCCAGCACAATGGCGGCGTTCTTGAGCTTGTCCTTGAGCTTGTCGAGCGTTTCGCGCAATCCCGTAGCATCAGCGCCTTCCAGCAGCGCGGCCAGCACCTTTACCCCGTTGATCTCGACTGCCTGGTTGGCAAGGTCGTCGCCCTGCGCACTGGACAGCTTCGATTTCAGCCGCGCCAGCTCCTTTTCCAGATTCTTCATGTTGTCGAGAATTTGCGCGACTCGCATCGCCGCCTCCTGCGGCTGCGCCTTCACCGCATCCGCCACCTCGCGCAATTGCATCTCCTGCTGCTGCACCAGCGCCAGCGCGCCTTCGCCGGTCACCGCCTCGACGCGCCGCACGCCCGCCGCGACACCGCTCTCCGTGACAATCTTGAACAGGCCGATGTCGCCGGTGCGCTTGACATGCGTGCCGCCGCACAGCTCGCGTGACGAACCGATATCCAGCACGCGCACCTCGTCGCCATATTTTTCGCCGAACAGCATCATCGCGCCGGTCTTCTGCGCGTCCTCGATGGACATCACGCGCGCCCGGCATTCCGCGTTGGCGAGTATCTCGGCATTCACGATACTTTCCACCTTGAGGATTTCCGCATCGCTCAACGGCTGGGTATGCACGAAGTCGAAACGCGTCTTGTCCGCATCCACCTGCGAACCCTTCTGCTGCACATGGCCGCCGAGCACCTCGCGCAACGCCTTGTGCATCAGGTGCGTCGCCGAGTGGTTGCGTATCGTGTGATTGCGCGCCGCGACATCCACGCGCGCGGTGACGCCGTTGCCCAAGGTCAGCTTGCCGGTCGTTACCACGCCGTGATGGCCGAACACCGTGGCCTGGATCTTCTGGGTGTCCTCGACCGCGAAGATGCCGTGTACGCTGCGCAGCTCGCCGCGGTCGCCGACCTGCCCGCCGGATTCGGCATAGAACG
>CAYGIF010000182.1:0-3931 GCA_964349865.1 uncultured Gallionella sp.
GCGGGCTGCCTTTCATGTACAGCACCACCGGATGCGTGGTGACTTGCTCGTGGATGCGTTGCTGGATATCTGTGCTCATGGCGTCTTTACCTGAATTAAATGGTCGGGAATTCTATCGGTGCGGGGAACGCCGCGTCAAGCGAAACGCCAAGGCGCACGGAAATAAAAACGGGCATCCGAAGATGCCCGCTTAACTCCGACCATCAAACCCTCGCAAGGAGGGCGGGAACTAGAAATTGTGCCTCACACCAAAGGAGACCACAGACGGGGAAGAGCCGACACCGTTGACGGTGCTTGCCGCCGAAGTGCTTTGGCTGAAGCCGTAGTCGCTGGCGGTCTTGTTGCTGATGCGGGAATAGATCGCATACAGTTTGGTGCGCTTGCTCAGGCCGTGGTCGTAGCCCAGGGTGAACCGGCTCGCGCCGGTGTTGGCGACCGAGGCCAGCTTGTCCGCCTTGCCATAGGCCAGCTTCACGGCATTCATGCCCATCTTGTAATTGCCTGACAGGTAGTAGGCGTTGTGGCCGAAGCGGTCGGCGCCGACTGCGGCGCAGCCGCCGGCCACCACGGCGGTACACAGGTTATCGCTGGTGTTCTCATAGGCGAAGCCCAGAGTGAAGGCGTCCATCATCGTGTAGCCCAATCCCACCTTCCAGGCCGATTCCTTGCCGCCGACGCGAGTCGCATCGAGCTTGTGTTCTTCATAGCCCAGCGAGCCAAAGAACGGAGCGGCATCGTACGTGGCGGCCAGGCTTGTGAGACTGTTTTTGGCCTGTGCGGCCATGGTGTTGGTCTCTGTCATATTAGAGTAGGCGATCATGCCGGCGAAGCCGCCCAATTTTGGCGAGGTGTAGAGAATGGCATTGGTCGGACGTCCGTCGAAGGCGGTGTTGGCGGAATCGACGGTGGTGGGGCTGGTCACGCCGCCCATCAGCGCGCGGTTATCCGCGACGCTGTCGGCGAACGGATCCAGCTTGCGGGTGGCCAGCTTGTAGGGGGTGTCGTGGCGGCCAAGCAGCACGGTGCCTGCGGTGTCGTGCTTCAGCCCGACGAAGGAATTGCGCGTGGCAAAGGTGCCGGTGCCGCCCGCTTCGGTGGTGTTGTCAATGTTGATTTGCTGCTCGATCTGCCAGATGACCGACAGGCCATCGTCCAATCCTTCCGCACCCTTGAGGCCAATGCGCGAAACGTTGCTCGATACGTTGCCCTTGCTGACGCCTGCGGTACCGTTTGCAGCGGTGCCTGTATTGATGAAGTCATAGGACAAGTCAACCTGACCGTAGAAAGTCACGCCGGAAGAAGTATTCAGGCTGGCGGGCGCGCTGGCCGCCGCGCTCTTGCCGGCAGCCGTTCCCGCATTGGCGGTTGCCCGAACCGGGGCTGCCGTTTCGGTCTTGCTTTCAAGTTTGTGTTCGAGCGCACGAATCTTCTGATCCAGCTCCTGCACCATCGCGCGCAATTTCTCCAGCTCGGCTTTGTCGGTTTCGGCAAATGCCGCCGGGGCGGCAAATGCCAAAATGAGCGCCAGCACAATGATTTTCTTTTGCATTTAAACTCCTTGAATTTGTTTGTATCGGCCGCTTTGGCCGCCAACCGGAAAGCCCACCAGAGAGAACTTCGGGGCGGATTATCCGCGATGCAAAATGTATTGCAAGGCGAGCCATGCAGATTTAACAAAAAATTCACAAAGCGCGGCCTGCTTGTAGCAGGCGAACGCTTCCCCATGCCGCATTGCCGTGCCAAACGGCTGCCCGCCAGCGATATGCTATGCTCCGCGCGACTGTTTTTCTGATAATTTGTGATGAGGCTTTTCTTTTATTTTTGCCTGCTGATCGCCTCGCCCGCGCTGGCGGATCAGGCCGCGAAAGGGTCGCCGCATCGCGGCGGGGTATCCGTACCCCTTGCGGGCGATACGGATTTTCTCGCGGCGCGCGATGCATTCCTCGCCGGCGACGCGGTCAAGCTGGAGCGTTTCGCGCAGCGGCTGAAGAACACGCCGCTGGAGGTGTACGCCAGTTATTACCGGCTGCGTCTCGGCCTGGAAAACACCGACGCAAGGCCTGTCCTGAGCCCTTCGACAAGCTCAGGACAGGCTCCGCATAGCAGAGTCGAAGGAGCGGTAAAGGATTTTCTTTCCCGGCCAGAAGACACGCCGGTGATCGACCGGTTGCGCGGCGAATGGCTCAAGCTGCTCGGCAAAAAACAGCAATGGGACTTGTTCGATGCGGAATATCCGCGCCTGCTCAACGAGGACACCGAACTGACCTGCTATGCCCTGCAATCGCGCCTGCGCAGCCGGGAACAGGAGGCGTTGAGCGAAGCGCGCAGGTTGTGGTTCAGCGGCAAGGGGCAGCCGGACAGTTGCGGCCCGCTGTTCGAGGCGGCGCTGTCCGCCGGCATCATCGGCGAACAGGATATCTGGCAGCGGCTGCGCCTGGTGCTGGAAGCGGGCAACGTATCGCTCGCCAGACAGATCGCCGCGCACCTGACCGGCAACCTTGCGGTGTCGCCTGCGGCATTGGAAAGCGCGGCGTCCGATGCGGATCGCTATCTGGAAAAACTGGCGCCGGACAAGAAGCATGGCGGTCAGCGCATGGTCGCGCTGTTTGCCCTGCAACGCCTGGCCAAACAATCCCCCGACCTGGCCGCCGCGCGCTGGGAAAAAATTGCCGCCTCCTTTCCCGATGAAGAGCAGCATTATTTTTACGGCTGGCTGGCTTACGAGGCGGCGCGCAAACTGGATAGCCGCGCGCCGCAGTGGTTCAAGGCGGCGGCAAGCACGCCGCTCAACGAGCAGCAGTCGGCATGGCGCGTGCGCGCGGCATTGCGCGCGCAGGATTGGCCCGAGGTGCTGGCGGGCATCGATGCGATGAGCGAGCAGCAGCGGCGCGAGGCGGCCTGGCGATACTGGCAGGCGCGCGCCCTGCTGGCATCGGGCAAATCCGCCGAAGCGAACCGGTTGCTCGTACCGTTGAGCGGCGAATACCATTTCTACGGACAACTGGCGGGCGAGGAACTGGCGGGCTCACCAACGATAAGCGAGGCGGTGGCCTACAAACCCCGCAAACAGGATATCGCGGCGATCCTGGCGCTGCCCGGCATCCGGCGCACATTGGCGCTGTATCGCATAGATATGCGCGGCGAGGCGTTGAAGGAATGGAGCTGGGCGGTGCGCAATTTCAGCGACCAGGAATTGCTCACCGCCGCAGAAATCGCGCGGCGCCACGAAATGTACGACCGCGCCATCGGTGCGGCGGACAAGACCGTCAATGTGCATGATTTCAGCCTGCGCTATCTCGCGCCCTACCGCGATGCGTTACGGGCGCATATTCGCGAGCATGGGCTGGAAGAGGCGTGGGTCTACGGCCTGATGCGCCAGGAGAGCCGCTTTGCGGCGGCGGCCAAGTCCGACGCCGGGGCGGCCGGGCTGATGCAAATCATGCCGGCGACGGCGCGCTGGATAGCGCAAAAATTGGGATTGAAAAGTTATAAACAATCCTTGATCCACCAACTGGATACCAACCTGCGCCTCGGCACCTACTATATGAAAACCGTGTTGTCGTGGTTTGACGACAGCCCGGTGCTGGCTTCGGCGGCATACAATGCCGGCCCGGGACGCGCGCGCCTGTGGCGCGGCGACCAGCCGTTGGAAGGCGCAATTTACGCCGAGACCATCCCGTTCGACGAAACGCGCGATTATGTGAAAAAGGTGATGAGCAACACCATGTACTACGCCGGGCAATTCGATGCGCCGCCGCGCCCGCTCAAGCAGCGCATGGGGATCATCGCGGGCAGGACGGCGGATAACCAGCAGGCCATCCCCGATGAAAAGTGACGCGAAAATCTATTGCGTGGGCGGCGCGGTGCGCGACCGGTTGCTCGGCCTGCCGGTGCAGGATCACGACTGGGTGGTGGTGGGCAGCACGCCGGA
>CAYGIF010000183.1:0-3919 GCA_964349865.1 uncultured Gallionella sp.
TGGTGGATGGCCTGTATTGCCCGCAAACCGGCATTCCCAGCCAGGCCATCGTCAAGGGCGACAGCAAGGTCGCGGCGATCTCCGCCGCGTCGATCCTGGCGAAAACTGCGCGCGACGAACTGATGCTGCAACTGCACGAGCAGTATCCGCATTACGGTTTCGCCGAACACAAGGGTTATCCCACTGCCGCGCACCTTGCCGCATTGCACGAACATGGCGTGTCGGCGGTGCATCGTAGAAGTTTCAGGCCGGTGCGCGAGCTTTTATAGAAGAGCGGGGCGCTTTGAGGTATCGTACTGCCTGGTCAACAACCGGCCGATAACTATGACCCTGTTCAAACTCATCCATCTGCTGGCCGTGCTGATCTGGGTGGGCGGCATGTTTTTCGCGCATATGGTGCTGCGCCCCGTTGCCGCAGAAACGCTCGAACCGCCGCAACGCCTCAGGCTGCTGGACGCGGTGTTCCGCCGTTTCTTCAATTGGGTATGGGGTGCAGCCGGCGCGATACTGGTCACGGGCTTTTACCTGGTTTACCTGTACGGCGGCATCGCCCATGCAGCGCGCCATGTCCACATCATGCTGGCATTGGGGCTGGCGATGATGGCGATTTTCGGTTATGTATTTTTCGCCTGCTACGTGCCGTTCAGTTTGCATGTCGCCAAACAACGCTGGAAAGAAGCGGGAGAAATATTGGGCAAGATCCGCAGGCTGGTCGCGCTGAATCTGGTGCTGGGGCTGCTGACCGTAAGCGTGGTGGCGGTCGGCGTGGCGTGCTGTTAAGAGCCTATTCCAGCAGGTTTCATGCCTCGCGCCGCTTGCCTGCGAGATGCAGTGCAAGGCGCGGGCTGCGCAGTATAGTCATTCTCTACAAGCAGACCGCAACACCGCAATGCGCCCGCAGGCAAGCGGCGCGAGGCATGAAACCTGCTGGAATAGGCTCTAAACGCTACTCCCCCAGATCCATCCGCCTGATGTAATGGCAGGTGTAGCCGCGCGGGTTCTTGACCAAGTACTTCTGGTGGTATTCCTCGGCGCGGTAAAACTCATTGAACGGCACGACTTCGGTGACGGCTCTGGCCTTCCAGTCGCCGGAGGCATCCACGGTCTTGATGACTTCCCCGGCGATGCGTTTCTGCTCTTCATCGACGTAGAAGATCGCCGAGCGGTATTGCGTGCCGATGTCGTTGCCCTGTTGGTTGCGCGTGGTGGGGTCGTGCATGCGGAAAAACTCGAACAGCAGGTGGCGGTAGGTCAGATGCTTCGGGTCGAGCAAAATCCTGAGCGATTCGGCGTGGCCGGTGCGTCCGGTATGTACCTGCTCATAGGTTGCATTCGGTGTGCCGCCGCCGGTATAGCCGACTTCGGTAGCCAGCACGCCGGGAATCTCCCGCACCAGTTCTTCCATACCCCAGAAGCAGCCGCCCGCGAGGTAGGCGGTTTGTTTGGTTTCGGTGGTCATGGCGGTGGCTCCTTTGGGTTGGGATAGGGTGGCGGTGGAGAGCAGGGCTAGTAGAAGGAAGAGGGGGAGGCGGGGCATGGGGGTAGTTTGTGCTTGTAGCGGACATTTAACGTAATGGAATGGACGCCCACTTCCCAATACGGCATCGAAGTGCCAAAGCAGTGGTGGCTTTACTACCACTAAAGGCGCATCAGTTTTACCCGAGCATCCGAAGCTGTAAACTGCCAGTTAATCTTCTTCGAGCGGTTGTTTCGATCTCGTTCCCACGCGGCCACTTCGGCCTTCATATCATCCATGTTATCTATTCGGCAATCAAGGCATTAGTCCATTGAGGCTTATCCGACACCTGCCCACTGAGGGCTGCTGTATCATCTGCGCCCAGTGGCTGTGGGCAGGTATCTGACAACCCTTAACAAAAGTGGAGGTTGGGTGCCTCTCCCAAAATAAATTATTCACGCCAAGTTTCAACACTGAAAAACTGCGAGTCCGAGGAGTGCGTTCCTGTACTTTTTACACTGGATTTCAGATATGCAAATAAAAACGCCCCGCTTGGGGCGTTTTTATTTCTACCCTACAACATGGGCTATTGGCCGAAGAAGTCTTTCACTTTGTCCATCCAGGATTTGGCGCGCGGGTTGTGGTGTCCGCTGTCGGTTGCATTGATCGTTTCAAACTCGCGCAGCAGTTCCTTTTGCCGTTCGGTCAGGTTCACCGGCGTTTCCACGATGACGTGGCAATGCAAATCGCCGTGGCTCGGGCTGCGCACGCCCTTGATGCCCTTGCCGCGCAGGCGAAATTGTTTGCCGCTTTGCGTTTCGGCGGGAATCTTGATACGCGCCGCACCGTCCAGCGTGGGGATTTCGATTTCACCGCCCAGCGCGGCGGTGCTGAAACTGATCGGCATCTCGCAATGCAGGTCGTTGTGGTCGCGCTGGAACACCGCGTGCGGCTTGATGTGGATCACCACGTACAAATCGCCGGGTGGCCCGCCGTTCACGCCATGCTCGCCTTCGCCGGACAGGCGGATGCGGTCGTCGTTATCCACGCCGGCCGGAATTTTCACCGACAGCGTCTTGTGCTGCTTGATGCGCCCGCTGCCGCCGCAATCCTTGCACGGCGAGGCGATCATCTTGCCGGTGCCGTGGCAGCGCGGGCAGGCTTGCTGGATGGAGAAAAACCCCTGCTGCATGCGCACCTGTCCGTGGCCGCCGCAAGTGGTGCAAGCGACCGGGCTGGTGCCGGGCTTGGCGCCCGAGCCGTGGCAGGTCTCGCATTCCGCCATGGTCGGCACGCGAATCTGCGTCTCGGTGCCGCGTGCGGCCTGCTCCAGCGTGATTTCCATGTTGTAGCGCAGGTCGGCGCCGCGATGCACATTGCTGCGCCCGCCGCCGCCGCGCCCGCCGCCGAAGATGTCGCCGAAGATGTCGGAGAAATCGAAGCCCGCCGCGCCTGCGCCACCAGCGCCGAACGGGCTGCCGCCGCCCATGCCGCCGGCCTCGAACGCGGCATGGCCATACTGGTCGTAAGCCGCGCGCTTTTGCCCGTCGGAGAGCGTCTCATAGGCTTCCTTGGCTTCCTTGAAGTGTTCCTCCGCCTTCGGGTTGTCCGGGTTGCGGTCGGGGTGGTGCTTCATCGCCAGCTTGCGATAAGCCTTCTTGATTTCTTCGTCCGAGGCGTCGCGGTTGACGCCGAGGACTTCGTAATAGTCTTTTTTGCTCATTGATGATGGGAAGGGAGAAGGGGGAAGGGGGAAGGGTTAAGAGGTTGCGCGGCGTTTGATCGATGCCGACAATCCCATCAACAGTCCCGAAACTTCATCCACTTTTCCGTTCAACTCCTCTGCGTTATTCAGCTGTGTAGGATGGGTTGGGCAACACGAAACCCATCATGTTAATGATACATAGTGCATGGGTATCGCTACGCTTAGCTCCATCCTGCGGAACTTTATTTTTCAATTATGAATCGCGATTTTTTGCGCATGATCCACATTCTTCCCCAGCGCAATCTATTGCATCACTAACGCATTCCACCATTTCATTTTGATCCTTAAAGAATCCTAAAGCATCAGGATTCTCCTCAAGAATTCTGGTAGTCAACTCATCGGGATCGGAGTACTCCATTGAATCAATATATGTGCCATCGTGGACAGCACACTCTTCGATGGCTCCAATTTCAATGCATAGTCCGATTGCGTGTTGAATTTTTTCTTCGTGTTCCATTTGTTCGGCTTTTGCGCGTCCCATAATATTTCCTTTGCAGTCTTTGTAGGATAGGGAAGGCAGAGGTTGCGGTGAGCGCGTTTCACACCCTTCTCCCTTCCCCCTTAACCCTTCTCGCCGTTACTTTTTATCCTTCACCTCGGTGAACTCCGCATCCACCACGTCGCCTTCATCCTTCTTCTGGTCGGAGCAGGTTTCGCCCGGCCCGCAGCTTCCGCAACCGCCTTCCTGTGCCTTGGCC
>CAYGIF010000184.1:0-3872 GCA_964349865.1 uncultured Gallionella sp.
TTCAGCATCAACATGTTACTGACCGTCTTGGCAAAATTGCCGGACACTTCTGATAGAAGGTATAGTTTTCAAAGTGAGGCCTGTCGTTGACCATCGCCAGTTCAAGGATGACCCTATAGGGTTTCACGTTCTGGATTGTTGGGCACCGCAAGGAAGGATAGATGTCTGATTTCAAATAAAGTTAACGGGGTCAGCTTCGAATTGTTTTTGATGTATGGCTAAAGGCGTGGAGTCGATTTGATTTTGAAAACGAATTGGAATCAATGGGGCAGACTCTATTGATCGCTCACGAGAGCCAAGAGTAATGATCCAAAACATGCTTGAGCTGTGGTACTGGATAATGAACAATTAGGGACAGACCACTGTTTATTGAGCAATTCCCTCCTTTGAACTTGTGTATAGCGAATCCACTTGACAATACTGTCGCGCAGCGAGAGTATTACTCCCCATGATTACCGACTTCCATGACGAAGCAACCCTGAAGGTCTGGCTCGGTGAATTTTCGCGCCATTTGCCCAACCAGATTCAGGAAGTGGCGCGGCGAAAGTTGCGTATGCTGCACAATGCACAGCGTATCGAGGATTTGCGTATCCCACCGAATAATCGGCTGGAAGCCTTGAAAGGCGACCGCGCCGGTCAATGGAGCGTCCGCATCAACGATCAGTGGCGCGTGTGTTTTATATGGAAAGACGGACAGGCCAGTCGCGTGGAAATCTGCGACTATCACTGAGGAGTAAAGATTATGGGCAAATCGACCAAACAAAAACTGCGCAACATCCATCCTGGCGAAGTATTGCGCGAGGAATTCCTGGTTCCACTCGGTATCTCGCAATACCGGCTGGCAAAAGAAATCGGCGTAACCGAGGCGCGCATTTCGGCGATCTGTTCCGGCAAGCGAGCAATCACGGCGGATACGGCTTTGCGCCTCGCGGTCTTCTTTGGCACGTCGAGCGGTTTCTGGATGGGTTTGCAGGCGGATTACGATACAGAGGAGGCGGCAAAGGAGTTGTCCGGTGTGCTGTCGCAGATTCACCGTTTCGAACCTTTGGCAGCTTGAACGAGGAAGCTAACGTGGCCAGCATCGCATTATTTCCAAAGGGTGAGTGTTTTCTCATATTCAAGTTGACTTCAAGCATGCGGTGATGTTGTAGCGATATGCGCTTTTCTGAACGGAAAGGGTTTTTATGTCGAAAACATTATGCAAAACGAAGGGTGCGGAGAAACGAGCCAAAAAGCAGGCCGATCCAGAGTTTATGTGCGCGAAATGCGGCAAAAAGGTAAAAAAAGAAAAGCATGTTTGCAGGCCCGAAAAATTACAGAAATAATGTGGCTAGCCCCACAATAGTTTCAGGATATCTTGATGGAAATGAAGAAAATCAATTCGGGCAAGCTGCGCGCCATCGGCTACGATGCGCGCGCCCGGTTGCTGCAAGTCCAGCTCGATGACGGCAGCACGCTGCAATACGGCGGCGTCGGCGAGGATACATGGCGCCGCTTCAGCAGCTCGGGGGCGGCCTGGAGTTTCTACCGCGACAACATCGAGGAAGAGTTCAAGGCGAAGCGCGTTTCCGGTAGCGCACCGGCAACCAAAAATCCGCTCGACGAATTATTCAAGAAGCCCGAATAGCCGGTGTGGATGCTTCCCGAGAAAAACGGAGCAGGATGTATCTCGGCGCGGCCATGATGATTTTTTCGCGATCGCGTCAAGGCCAGCGTAAATTGAATCCATCGATCATTCACGAGAGGCAAGAGTAATGATCCAAAACATGCTTGAACTGTGGTACTGGATAATCGTGCTGGCCATTATGGTCGGCGTTCTTATTTATTTTGTCATTGGTTATGTGCAAGATTCGTGGAAAGCCCTCAAGAACCGCTTGAATGATGATCATCCCACGGTATTTGCCGAAAGAATCACGGAACCCTACAGCAAGCGCATGGTAGTGATTCACTGGCTGACGTTGGCGCTGCTGGTTATAGCCTGGTATCTCGGAGATACCCTGGTTGACGAGCGGAATGAAAGAAGCGCAACGCTGACCGGGTATCTCGTGCATGCGCTGGTGGGCGGTTCGGTGCTGATGGTGACAGCAATGCGCATGATTTATCGCAGCGTGGACAGGATGCCGCAACTGGCGAGCAATTCGTTGATGAACATGATGGCCATAGGTATTCAGCATTGGCTTTACCTCTTGCTGATGCTGATACCGCTTACCGGTTTCATGACCTTGCTGACGAGCCGCGTGGGCGAAGCTCTGGTGACGGTCAATGCAAAATTGCTTCCGGAAAAATATACCGGCCCCAGCGTAATTTCCAATGTGTCGCATGATCTATTGATGACGGCGCTGATGGTGGTGGTGGCGATACATGTACTGGGAGCAGCCTGGCACCAGTTCATCATGAAAGATGGCTTGATGTGGCGGATGTCGCTGCGCAGGAAAGGCTAGCGGCCCGCAACTAAAGGAACCAGCATCGCATTAGTTTTTCAATCAATGTAGCACACTCATATCGCTATGCTGGATTTCACCGAATACACCAAGATATTCATCAGCCTGTTCGCGATCCTCGATCCGATCGGGATCATTCCCATCATCATTTTGTTCACTGCGGAGATGACGGCATCCAGGCGCGCCCATGTCGGGCGGATGGCATCGCTGGCGGTGTGCGCCATCCTGCTGGCGGCCTTGCTGATCGGGCAGCCGCTGCTGGCGTTTTTCGGCATCAGCATCAATTCTTTCCTCGTGGCAGGCGGCATCTTGCTGCTGCTGATGGCGATCAAGATGATGCTCGGAACATTTTACGAGATCGGCGCCGGCAAGGATGCACATGCCGATGGCGAGACGGTTTCGGCGAATGCGATCGTGCCTTTGTCTACACCGTTGCTGGCGGGGCCCGGCTCGATCAGCGCGGTGATCGTGGAGGCGCACAAGGCGAATGGCTTCCAGCATTATCTGATAATGGGCCTGGAAATCATCCTGCTCAGCATCACCGTCTGGCTGACCTTTTTGATTGCACCCTGGGTGGCGCAGCGGCTGGGCAAGATTGGCATCAATGTGTTTACCCGCTTGATGGGGCTGATACTCGCCGCGATCTCGGTGGAGTTTATCGCCAGCGGCATGCGCGGCCTGTTTCCGGCGCTCGGTTAACCGGGCCAACAGGCACCGGTGAAGCCGGCATGAATTAAAGGGAATTAAAGGGGCCAGGGAATTAAAGGGGCCAGGGTCGAATTAAATGCAACTCAACAGCCCAACCCGGCAGTCCACGCGGACGCTGCGCGATAAAGCCGCGCAGCGCCGGTGACTTCTACGTTGGAACTACCCGCGAGGCGCTGGTGGTACATGAATGAAAACAATTGCGAAGCTGACCCCGTTTGGTTCGGTGTTTGGCAACCTGCGCGGCAACAAGCGGCTGCACCGCTTGACGCTGCGCGGAAAAACCAAGGTGGATGGTCGATGGAAACTGTATTGCATGATGCATAATATCGAGAAACTGGCGAAACCGAAGTCCGCCAGCGCGGAGCGCGGGTTTGGCGAAATACCGGGAAACAAATCCAGCGAAATAGTCGTGTATTGCCGGAGCGGGAAGCGCGCCTGAGTTGCGGAGAATATACTCGCCGAAAAAGGCTATACGAATATCAAGGATCTGGCCGGCCATTGGCAGGGCTGGAGCGGCCAAACCAAGCAAGAAGCCGCCCCCGCAGTTTTTCAGGCTCGCATCAATTCCTCGATTTCCGCCACCGTTTTCGGCGCGGCTGCGGTCAGCACTTCGTTGCGTTGCGCGGTGATCGCCACATCGTCTTCGATGCGGATGCCGATGTTCCACAGCGCTTGCGGCACGTCATCGGCGGGGCGGATGTAGCAGCCCGGCTCGACGGTGAA
>CAYGIF010000185.1:0-3831 GCA_964349865.1 uncultured Gallionella sp.
AGGGTGTCGGCCTCGAAGCCTTCGCGCGACAGCAGCATGATCATGCCGAACGCGCCGAGCGACATCAGCACATAAATAACGGTGTAGAACATCGCCGAGCCGTAGCCTTCGATACCGCCGCTCAACAGGCCGAGCAGCATGAAACCCATATGGGCGATGGTGGAGTAGGCGAACATGCGCTTCAGGTTGGTCTGCGCAATCGCGGTGATGTTGCCAAGCGCCATCGAGGCAACCGCGAGAATGATCAACATGCCCGACCAGTGTTGCACCAGCGGTTGCAGGCCTTCGACCAGGATGCGCGCGACAAAGGCGAAGGCGGCGAGTTTGGGGGCGGAGCCGATCAGCATGGTCATCGCGGTGGGCGCGCCGTGATACACGTCCGGCACCCACATGTGGAACGGCACCGCGCCAAGCTTGAAGGCCAGGCCGGAGACCACGAACACCAGGCCGAACACCAGCAGGTTCTTGTCCGCCGCGCCCGACTTGATTGCGTCGGACACTGCGCCCAGTTCCAGCGAGCCGGTCGCGCCGTACAGCATGGACATGCCGTACAGCAGCAGGCCGGAAGCCAGCGCGCCGAGGATGAAGTATTTCATCGCTGCTTCGGTGGCGATGGCGGAATCGCGCTGCAACGCGACCATCGCGTACAGGCTCAGGGAGAGCACTTCCAGACCGAGGTACAGGGTGAGAAAATGGTTGGCGGAGATCATCACCATCATGCCGAGCGTGGCGAACAGGGCCAGCACCATGAATTCGCCGCTGAACAGGCCGCGCACGGTGAGGTATAGCCTCGAATACACCAGCATCATCGACAACGCCAGATAGGTCAGCAGCTTCAGCACGTCGGACATCAGGTCGTCCACAAACATGTTATTGAAGGCGTACACCACGCCATGCTCATGTGTGCCGACGGTAATCAGCGAACAGCCCAGCAGGGTGAGCTGCACCAGCAGGTAGGTAATCATTCTGTCGCTCTGCTTGATCAGCAAATCAGCAATCAGGATCACACACGCCATGACCAGCAGAAAAATTTCCGCTGCAGCCGGCATCAAATCAGTCATCAAATCCATATTCACCTCAAAATCTGCTGCAAAAATAAGAGCGCGGAATCTGTCCTCTGCCCTCTGTCTTCTGTCCCCTGATCACGGCAACTTGGAACGCGCCACATGCACCAGCAGGTCATTCACCGACACGTGCATGATTTCGCTGAACGGCAACGGATACAGCCCCATGCCCAGCACGGTGGCCGCCAGGATCGCGAAAATCACTTTCTCGCGCAGCGTCAGGTCGGTCAGTTCGGCGACATGCGAATTGGCCACCGCGCCGAAGATCACGCGCTTGTACATCCACAATGTATAGGCCGCGCCGAAGATCAGCGTGGTCGCGGCGGCGAAGGCGTACCAGAAATTCACTTTCACCGCGCCGAGGATCACCATGAATTCGCCGACGAAGCCGCTGGTGCCGGGCAGACCGACGTTGGCCATCGCGAACAGCATGAAGAATGCGGCGAACACCGGCATGGTGTTGGCCACGCCGCCGTAATCGGCGATGTTGCGCGAGTGCATGCGGTCGTACATCACGCCGATGCACAGGAACAGCGCGCCTGACACGAAGCCGTGCGAGATCATTTGCAGCAGCGCGCCTTCCATGCCGTAGGCGTTGAAAATGAAAAACCCGAGCGTGACGAAGCCCATGTGCGAAATTGAGGAATAGGCCACCAGCTTCTTCATGTCCGATTGCATCAGCGCCACCAGGCCGATGTACACCACCGCGATCAGCGACAGCGCGATCATCACGCCGGCCAGTTGATGGCTCGCGTCCGGCACGATCGGCATGGAGAAGCGCAGGAAGCCGTAGGCGCCCACCTTCAGCATGATAGCCGCCAGCACCACCGAGCCGCCGGTCGGGGCTTCGACGTGCGCATCCGGCAGCCAGGTATGCACCGGGAACATCGGCACTTTCACCGCGAAGGCGAAGAAGAACGCGATGAAGATCAGGATCTGCGCCGTCATCGGGAGCGCGACCTGATGGAAGTCGAGAATCGCGAAGCTGCCGCCGGACTGGTTGTACAGGTAGATCAGCGCCACCAGCATCAGCAGCGAACCGAGCAGGGTATAGAGGAAGAACTTGACCGCCGCGTACACGCGGTTCTTGCCGCCCCATACGCCGATGATCAGGAACATCGGAATCAGCATGGCTTCCCAGAACACGTAGAACAGGATCGAGTCGAGCGCGGAGAACACGCCGATCATGATGCCGGACATGATCATGAAGGACGCCATGTATTGCGCGACGCGCTTCTCGATCACCTGCCAGCCGGCCAGCACCACGAGGGGTGTGAAGAAGGCGGTCAGCAGGATGAACAGCACCGAGATGCCGTCCACGCCGAGGTGATAATGGATGTTGAAGCGCGCGATCCAGTCATGCAGCTCGACGAATTGCATCTCCGAGGTGTCGGTGATGAATCCGGTATACAGCGGAATCGTCACTAGGAAGCCGAGCACCGAGCCGACCAATGCCAGGATGCGCGCCAGCGGAGCATTCTTGTCGTCGCCGGTGGCCAGCACCAGCACGCCGAAGACGATCGGCAGCCAGATTGCAACGCTAATTACGGGTAATCCGAAAATCATGCTGTTATTCCTCTAATTTCTGGGAAGTGGTAAATAGGAAGTGGATAGTGGGAAACCCCTTTCTCCACTCCCCACTATCCACTCCCCACTCGCCGCCTTTAAAACCAGTTCCTCATGGTCAGCAGCACGAACACGCCGATGATCATGGAAAACGCATAGTGGTAGATATAGCCGGACTGGAGGTGGCGCATCACGTTCGAGAACATCCCAACCAGCTTCGCCGAGCCGTTCACCATCAACCCGTCGATCAGCTTCACGTCGCCGAACTTCCACAGGAAACCGCTCGCGCCGCGCGCCCCGCCGGCGAAGAACCAGTCGTTGAAACGGTCGAAGTAGTACTTGTTGTCCAGCAGGGTATAGATGAACTGGAATTTTTTCTGGATCAGCGCCGGGATATCCGGGCGTTTCAGGTAGAAGAACGCCGCGCTCGCCACACCGGCAATTGCCAGCCACAGCGGCAAGGTAGTCAGCGAATGCAGCGCCATCGCAAACGCGCCGTGGAACTCCTCGCGCAGTTCGCTCATCGCATGGTGGTTCTCGGCAATGAAGATCGAGTCGCCGAAGTAGCCGCCATACAGCATCGGCTCGATGGCGATATAGCCGATCAGCACGGAGGGAATGGCCAGCAGGATCAGCGGCAGCGTCACCACCCACGGCGTCTCGTGCGGCTTGTCGCCGTGATGTCCATGATCGTCATGCGCGTCGCTCGCCGCAGCATGGTCATCGTGCGCATGATCGTCATGCGGCGCTTCGTCATAGCGCTCCTTGCCGTGGAATACCAGGAAATACATGCGGAACGAATAGAACGCGGTGACGAACACCCCGGCCACCACCGCAAAGTAGGCAAAACCGGAGCCGGGCAGATGCGACAGCGCGACCGCTTCGATGATGCTGTCCTTGGAATAGAAGCCGGAGAAAAACGGCGTGCCGATCAGCGCCAGCGAGCCGATCAGCGAGGTGATCCAGGTGATCGGCATATATTTCCTCAGGCCGCCCATGTAGCGGATATCCTGGTTGTGGTGCATCGCGATGATCACGCTACCGGCGGCAAGAAACAGCAGCGCCTTGAAGAACGCGTGCGTCATCAGGTGGAAGATCGCCACCGAATAAGCCGATGCGCCGAGCGCCACGGTCATGTAGCCGAGTTGCGACAGCGTGGAATAGGCCACCACGCGCTTGATGTCGTTCTGGATGATGCCGA
>CAYGIF010000186.1:0-3822 GCA_964349865.1 uncultured Gallionella sp.
GGGTTTGAGCTATGAGGAAATCGCCAGTGTGATGAATTGCCCAATCGGCACGGTGAGGTCGAGAATTTTCAGGGCACGCGAGGCGGTGGCAGAAAATCTGCGCCCGCTGTTGGAAACCAGCAAGGGTAATAGGTGGTAAAAATGAAAAAAGAAATTTCTGCATTAATGGACGGCGAACTGTTTGAGGATGAAGCGGAAAATTTGCTCGACCAGATCAAACGTGATTCGGCTACCCACAAGGATTGGGAAATTTACCACTTGATCGGAGATGTGCTGCGCCAGCCGGAACACATCCATTGCGATCTGAGCGCGAAGGTGCGCGAACGCATGCAGGATGAACCCACCGTGCTGGCGCCGCGCGGTCGTGCAGTAAAACAGAAAGTGCGCGCAGTTGCATTATCGGCGGCGGCCTCGCTGGCAGCAGCCGGCGTGGTGGCCTGGATGTCGTTGCAGATCGGCCCCGAAGCGGCGCCGCAGATGGCGATGCAACAGCCCGACTTGCGTCCGGTCAGCGCGCAGATCAAACCAAAATCCAACGACTACCTGATGGCGCACCAGGAATTTTCGCCCAGCGCCAACATGAGCGGCGGTGCATCATATATTCGCACCGTTGCCTATAGCCCCGACAAAAAATGACACCGATGAAACCTAGCGCCGAAGGAAGGCGACAATGAGAATGCGCGCTGCGTTGTGCGGACTGCTGCTGGCCGCCGCTGCCAATGTCGGTGCGGAAGAGCGGCAGGCCAGCCTCGACTGGCTCAAAGTCGTCGCCTTTGCCGCCCATCAGACCGATTACAGCGGGATATTCGTTTACCAGTATGACAATCATGTCGAGACTTCGCGCATTTCACATGTGGTCGAGGCGGATGGGGAGTATGAGAAGCTGGAAAGCCTGGACGGCCCGAAGCACGAAATTATCCGGCATCATGGTCAGGTCTGGTGTCTGATCAACGACAAAATGGAGCAAATGGACAGCCGGCAGGTGCGCAACATGTTCCCGGCGCTGCTGCCGGAACAGTTGACCGCACTGGGCGAGAACTACCATGCCAGGCAGGTCGGAACAGAGCGCGTGGCGGGATACAACGCACAGGTGATCCTGTTCAAGCCGAGGGACAATTTGCGCTACATCCACAAGATGTGGGCGCATACCGATTCCGGCCTGCTGCTGAAGGCTGCCGTGCTGGGCGACAAGAATCGGATGATTGAGCAATATGCCTTTACCCAGTTGCAAATTGGCGGCGATATTGACCGATCCTGGATCGGCGAGTCTATCCGGAATCACGAACAGCCCGCCACAACACCAGGGCAGGCCAAGGGCAGCATCCCGGTGAACAGCGGCTGGGTCGTGGATGCCTTGCCGGCAGGGTTCAAGAAAACCATGGAAATCGAACGCCAGATGCGTGGCAGGCCTGCGCCGGTGACACAGATTGTCTACTCGGACGGGTTGAGCGCAATTTCCATCTTCATCGAACCCGACGATGGGGACGAGGGCAACAAGGATGGATTGGTCAGCCGCGGCGCGGTGAATTTGCACCACAAGGTCGCAGGTAAACACCTGATTACTGTGGTCGGCGAGGTGCCGCCGCGCGCGGTGATGCAGGTGCTTGATTCAATACGCCACAACGGGAAATGATCATGCACGGGATATGCCGCAGTTTGGCAACAGGGGCTTGAACTTTTCGGGTTGACCCCCAATTCCGCCGCAACCCCGTAATCCTGATTTGCATTAAACACGGGTATTCCTGATTTTTTTAATAAGGTGACGCTATGCTAAAAAAATTATTTGTTCATTTTGCATTGGTTGTGGGAATTATGCTTGGTGCGTCGGCTCATGCCAAGGAATTACCGGACTTTACCGAACTGGTGGAAAAGCAAGGCCCTGCGGTGGTCAACATCAGCACCACGCAAATCATCCGCAATGCACATGGGTTCCCCAATCTTCCCGAAGGCGACCCCTTCTATGAATTCTTCCGCCGCTTTGCCCCGCAAATGCCGCGCGAGCAGGAATCGCAATCGTTGGGCTCGGGTTTCATCATCAGCGCGGACGGCTATATCATGACCAATGCGCATGTGGTGGACAGCGCCGAAAAGATTACCGTGCGCCTGACCGACAAGCGCGAGTTTCGCGCCAAGGTCATCGGCGCGGACAAGCGCACCGATGTGGCTTTGCTGAAAATCGAGGCGACCGGCTTGCCCAAAATCAATGTGGGCGATCCAAACAAACTTAAAGTCGGCGAATGGGTGGTCGCGATCGGTTCGCCGTTCGGCTTCGACAGCAGCGTGACGGCGGGCATCGTCAGCGCCAAGGGGCGCTCCCTGCCGCAGGACAATTTTGTGCCGTTCATCCAGACCGATGTGGCGATCAATCCCGGCAACTCCGGCGGGCCGCTGTTCAACATGAACGGCGAAGTGGTCGGCATCAACTCGCAGATATATACCCGTTCCGGCGGTTCGATGGGTTTGTCTTTTGCGATACCGATCGACGTGGCGACGCAAGTGACCGAGCAATTGCGCACCAGCGGCAAAGTGACGCGCGGTCGTATCGGCGTGACGATCCAGGAACTGACGCGCGAGTTGGCCGAATCGTTCGGCTTGGGCAAGCCTGCCGGCGCGCTGATCAGCAGTGTGGAAAAGAACGGCCCGGCAGACAAGGCGGGCATTGAGGCGAGCGATGTGATCCTCAAGTTCGACGGCAAACCGGTGAACAGTTCCAGCGATTTGCCGCGCATGGTGGCGGCGACCAAACCCGGCAGCAAGGTGGCGGTCGAACTGTGGCGCAAAGGCGAGTCCAGGCAGGTTACCGTAGAGATCGCGGAAATGCCCGAAGAAGGCAAACTGGCGCGCGCTGCCAAGAAGCTGGCGGATGATGTGGCCGAGATGATTTCGCGCTTGGGTATTGCAGTCAGCGAGCTAAGCAAAGAGCAACTGGAAGAACTGCAAATCAGCGGCGGGTTGCTGGTGGAAGAGGTCAAGGGCGCGGCCGCGCGCGCTGCCGGATTGCAGCAAGGCGACGTGCTGCTGTCAATCGGCAATATACCGATCCGTTCGCTGAACCAGTTCAACGAAATTCTCAAGCAGGTTCCCAAGGGGAAAAATGTCGCGCTGCTGGTGCGGCGCGGCGATGCCGCCTCGTATGTGGCGATCAGGCTCGACGAGAAGTAAGCAACTATTCACACGAAGCTCGCGAAGAGCGCGAAGATTTGAGCAGGGGCACGGTGCGCCGTGTCCCTGCTCATTTGCATCGCTCTCGCGGTTACTGTGGGAATGACTTTCCCCCGAAAAATCGTCTTCCAAGGGTGACGTTAAATAAACGATCCCATTGGAAAGGAAGATGATGAAGATACCGAAACAGGAATACACACCCGAGTTCAAGGAGCTGGCGGTCAAGCGCGTGAAGCCTGTCCAGTCGGTTGGCGCGGTGGCCAAGGGCTTGGGGCTGATCGAGCAGACGCTGCGTAACTGGGTCAAGGCAGCCGCTGCCGGGAAGTTGAATGGTGCTGGCGGTAAGGTGGTGAAGCCAGAGCAGATGGAGCTATCCCGCTTGCGTGCCGAGAATATTCGGCTAAAACGGGAATGTGAAACCCTAAAAAAAGCGACAGGCGCGCAGCGCCGTGTACGAAGCTACCTCAAATTCAGTGAAGTACGCCCGGATTGACGCGCACCGCCGTGACTTTGGGCTGGACGAGATGTGTGCGGTGCTGGATGTCTCTGAGAGCGGCTACCGGTCATGGAAGCGCGGAGGCAGGCCACAACGGAAACCGCCCAGTACCTTGCCGGCCTTGACCTCGTTGAGCTGGTGGTCGCCGCGCAACAGCAGCAGCA
>CAYGIF010000187.1:0-3812 GCA_964349865.1 uncultured Gallionella sp.
CCGCGCCGCTGGCGCGGAACGTGTCGATGCGCAGATCGGCGGGGTTCAGCACCACATCGTCTACCTCGTCCACTTCCGGCATCACCGCGACGGTGCACGCCGAGGTGTGCACGCGACCCTGCGTCTCTGTAGTAGGTACGCGCTGCACGCGGTGCGCGCCGGATTCGAACTTCAGCACCGAATACGCACCCTGCCCGGCGATGCGCGCGATGATTTCCTTGTAGCCGCCCATTTCGCCGGGACTTTCCGAAATCACCTCGACTTGCCAGCGCCTGCGTTCGGCAAAGCGTGAATACATGCGGAACAGGTCGCCGGCGAACAGCGCCGCCTCGTCGCCGCCGGTTCCGGCGCGCACTTCGAGAAACACGCTGCGCTCGTCGTTGGGGTCTTTGGGCAGCAGCTGCTTTTGCAATTCGCAGTCGAGTTGCGCGAGGCGCTCCTGGCCCTGTTTGATCTCGGCCTCGGCGAGCTCCTTCATCTCCGGATCGTCCGCTATCTCTTTCGCGGCCGCGATGTCGGCCTCGCAGGTCTGGTGGGCGTGGTACAGCGATACCACCGGTTCCAGCTCGGCGCGCTCGCGGTTGAGCTTGCGGAAAGTGTCCATGTCCTTCGTGGCTTCTTCGGTGCTCAGCAGTTGGTCGACTTCGTGCAGGCGCTCGCTCAGTCGAGCGAGCTTGGCGGCGATATTGGGTTTCATTCGTCGGTGTGCAGGTGATACAGGCGATGGATCACATCAAGGAACGCCTCGCGGTCGCCGCCATGCACCTGGTTCAGCGCGTGGGTCGGCGCATGCAGAAATTTGTTGGTCAGGCCGCTGCTCATCACTTCCAGCACCTTCTCCGGGCTCTCGCCCCTGGCCAGCAGGCGCAAGGCTTTTTCCATTTCGTGGCGGCGGCTGCGCTCGGCATGGTCGCGCAACGCGCGGATGGTCGGCACCACCTCGCGCGATTCCATCCAGTGCACGAAATCCGCCACGCCGGAATCGATGATAACCTCGGCTTCCTGAACCGCATTCTGGCGCGCATCGAGGCCGTCCTTCACCACCTCGGCGAGGTCGTCCACGGTGTACAGGAACACGTCGCTCAATTCCGCGACTTCAGCTTCCACGTCGCGCGGCACGGCCAGATCGACAATGAACAGCGGGCGGTGCCTGCGCTGTTTCAGCGCACGCTCGACCATGCCCTTGCCGAGGATCGGCAGTGGGCTGGCGGTGCAACTGATTATGATGTCGTGATGCGCGAGTTGCTCCGGCAATTCGTTCAGCGTGATCGCGTGGCCGTTGATGCGCCGCGCCAGCACGTGGGCGCGTTCCAGCGTGCGGTTGGCGACGGTGATGCGCTTGGGGGAACGCGCCGCGAAATGCACCGCGTTGAGTTCGATCATCTCGCCCGCGCCGATGAACAGCACGCTTTGCTCGGCAACGCTCGGGAAGATGCGCTCGGCCAGCCGCACCGCAGCAGCAGCCATCGACACCAGGTTCGCGCCGATCTCAGTCTGCGTGCGCACATCTTTCGCCACCGAGAAAGTGCGCTGGAACAATTTGTGCAAAAGAAAACCCAGCGTGCCGGCCTGCTCGGCCTGGCGCACCGCTTGCTTCATTTGCCCGAGGATCTGCGGTTCGCCGAGCACCATCGAATCCAGCCCGCTCGCCACGCGGAACGAATGCTTCACCGCCTGCTCGCGCGGCAGTGTGTAGAGATAGGGATCGATGTCCTTGCGCGGCAGATGGTGATATTGCGCCAGCCAGTCGATGGCCTGTTCGGGTTGTTCGGCGTTGCAATACAGTTCGGTGCGGTTGCAGGTGGACAGGATCGCCGCCTCTTTCGCCGCACCGTTCTGCACCAGGTCGCGCAGCGCGCCCCCCAACCCGTCCGCATTGAACGCGACTTGTTCGCGCACGGCGAGCGGCGCGGTTTGATGGTTAATGCCAAAGGCGAACAACTGCATCTTGGTATATGACGGGCAGAAGACTAAAGAAGTGACGGATTATAGTCGCAACGGCGGTTCAATACCAAACGTGGCAGCATGGCGGCAAGGCATGCGGGCAGGCAGGGTTTGCGGAAGGCGGCGCGGATCACTCTTTTTCGGGCAGGTTCAGGCGTTCCAGCACCTGCCAAGCCAGCCCGCGGCAGATATTGTTCAGCATCGTCGGCAGGTCCGGCGGCACCTGGTCTTCCAGCAGCAGCTTGCTGGCGCTTATCGAATAAACCGGATCGAGCAGGCGCGGGCGGTAATCCTGCATCATCTTATCAAGCGTGCGTTCCGCCGCCATCTGCTGCCAAGGGTTGGCCGGCCATTGTGACGGGATGCCATATGCATCGGGAAAAGCGTCGAGGTCGTTGCGCACCGTGCGGATATCCTCGTGCGATTCGCGGAAAGGCAGCAGGACAAGGTTCGACATCTCGTAGAATTTCCGGTCCATTGCCGGGCGGTTGCCGCCGCCGTCAATCACTCCCAGCCACTTCGGCCGCGATTCCAGTTTGGCGACAATTTCCGCCAGTTTGTCCGGCGATCGCCCGTCGAGCGGGGTATAGCGGCGGATTCCCCGCGACAGCGGCTCGCGTGCGGTATCGGTGAGCACGGCAATCGAGCGCTTGCCGAGCAGCCCGAGGCCGTGGCACAGCATGTGCGTGATGCTGGTTTTGCCGGTGCCGCCCTTGTTGCCGATCACGCAAATCAGCCTTTCCATGTCTTTCTCCGTCAATTCAATTCGAGGCTGGATGAGTTGTACCCGGGTCATAGGGTAACGAAATTCTGGATAGCTGTCAGCATCGGATTTTTTGTCGCATCCAACGGTCGCGCAAAGAAGCGATTATTCGCCGCGAAACTTGCATTCCGCCCGCCTTTCCAGTAACTTTCGCCCCTCGCTAGGGGTCTTCGCCGGTATCTGAACCGGGCGGAGTGAGAGACACCCTTTGAACCTGTACGGGTAATGCCGCAAAGGGAAGCATCCACCCGATGTTTCCTGCCGCACTATTTTCCCGATAGCCTGGAGCATCACATGAACGCCAATCCAAAATTTCTTTCCGAAGCCGCGCACGTTGATGCAGCGGCGGTCAAGCCTTTGCCGAATTCGCGCAAGGTGTACGTGCAGGGCAGCCGTCCCGATCTGCTGGTGCCGATGCGCGAAATTTCGCAGGCCGATACGCCCGCCGGCATGGGCGTAGAAAAAAATCCGCCGATTTACGTGTACGACTGCTCCGGCCCCTACACCGACCCGGCGGTGAAGATCGACATTCGCTCCGGCTTGGCCGCATTGCGCGAAGGCTGGATCGCCGAGCGTGGCGACACCGAAACGCTGGACAAGCTTTCCTCCGCTTACGGCCAGCAGCGTCTGGACGATGCGGAACTGGCGGAACTGCGCTTCAACCTCAAGCGCGCGCCGCGCCGCGCCAAGGCCGGCAAGAATGTCACGCAGATGCACTATGCCCGTCAGGGCATCATCACGCCCGAGATGGAATACATCGCCATCAGGGAGAATCAGCGCCGCGAGGGACTTTCCGACATGCTGCTGAAACAGCATCCCGGCGAAAACTTCGGCACCGCGATGCCCAAACTGATTACGCCGGAATTTGTGCGCAGCGAAGTGGCCGCGGGCCGCGCGATCATCCCTGCCAACATCAACCACCCCGAAGCCGAGCCGATGATCATCGGGCGCAACTTCCTGGTGAAGATCAACGCCAACATCGGCAACTCCGCGCTTGGTTCGAGCATTCAGGAAGAAGTGGAAAAGATGACCTGGTCGATCCGCTGGGGCGGCGACACGGTGATGGATCTGTCCACCGGCAAGCACATCCACGAGACGCGCGAAT
>CAYGIF010000188.1:0-3806 GCA_964349865.1 uncultured Gallionella sp.
CGAACATCACATGCACTATCTGGAAGCGCCGCCCGATGATGCGCGAGCGGCGGAACACGCGGCGCACCTCCTCCGGCGTGGCATCGGTTGCCACGTCGAAATCCTTGGGAGTGCGATTCAGCAGCAGGTCGCGCACCGCGCCGCCGACCACGAATGCCTGGTAGCCCGCCGCCTGCAGGCCGTCGGTGACTTTCTTCGCGCCATAACTGATCTGCTCGCGCGCCACGCCATGCAACTCGAACGGGATCACCTGCGCATTCCCTGATGATCTGACTTTTGCCGATTTACGGAATACGCGCTTGAGGAATTTTCTGATCATGCAATCTTTACAAATTATAGAGCGCGGCATAGTCGCACAAAAGGATGCGGATTATACACCGCATCGTTTGAGCCTATTTCAGCAGGTTTCATATCCCGCCCCCAACGAAAAACGCGCCTTGCGGCGCGTTCTTCAGCACAACAGATGCGCTTAACCCTTCAGGCAGGCGCTCATGAATTGCTTGCGTTCATCGCCCTTCAGTTCCTTGGTCTTGGCATCGGCATTGCACGCCTTCATTTTATCCTGCTGCGCGGAAGGAGCCGCCGGAGTGGCGGGAGTAGCCGGGGTTGCCGCAGCGGCAGCAGGAGCACCCGCATCGGATTTCAGCACATAATCCTTGGACAGGCATTTCTTCATGAACGCCTTGCGCTCATCCCCCTTCATGCCTGTCGCTTCCTTGCTGCAACCCTTCATCTTCTCGCCGGCCGCAAAAGCCGGAGCGGAAACGGTAAAGGCAAAACCCAAACAAGCCAGTGCGATCATCTTTTTCATGGAAATCTCCTTGGAGTTAGTGGCTATTTAAAATCAACGGGGATAAACACCTTACCCCCGCAGCGCACCCTACCCCTCGGCCAGCGCATAATCAATATGCCTAAATGCCTAGATAATTCGGCCTAGTGCCCGTTTCGACGGCCTCTATACCCCGCGTCTCAACGCGGCAGCCCGCCGATCCATTTGGTATAGAGCCGCGCCGCGACTTCCCGCAGGTGCGGCAATTCGTCCGCCATTTGCCGCTGCATTTCGCCGGCGGATTGCACCGCCGGGCTGTTCCTGGCGGCGAGAATTTCTTCCGCGCCGATCTCGCACCAGGAAACGATCATCCCGGCGGTCATCTCGACGTGGCATTGCAATGCGAGATGTTTGCCGATGGCCCAAGCCTGGTTGGCGCAGTGCTTGCTGGACAGCAGATGCGTCGCGCCCTGCGGCAGGCTGAAGGTCTCGCCATGCCAGTGGAAAGCGTTGAAGTGCCGCACTTCGCCGAACCAGCTACGCGCGCTGTCGTTATCCGCCACCGTCACTTCGCCCCAGCCGATTTCCTTCACCGGATTGCGCGACACCGTGCCGCCCAGCGCCTTGGAGATCAGTTGTCCGCCGAGGCAATGCCCCAGCACGGGAATATCCCCGGCTACCGCTTCGCGGATCAAAGCCAGCAGCGGCGCTATCCACGGCAACGCGTCGTTGACGCTCATCGGCCCGCCCATGAACACCAGCCCGGAATAGGCCTCTGCGGAGCGCGGCACGGCATCACCCGCATCGATGGCGATCAACCGCCAAGGGATTTGTTGCGCATCGAGGAATTCGGCCAGATAGCCGGGGCCTTCGGGGGCTGCGTGGCGGAAGATGGCGATGGGTTTCATGTCATGCTGGGAAGAGGTAAGAGGGAAGGGATAAGGGTAGCGCGCTTCGCGCGCGGCTTTCCCCTTCCCCCTTTACCCTTCCCCCTTCACTGTTTTATCCCGCTCGATCAAAGCATAGGCCGAATGGTTGTGTATCGATTCAAAATTTTCCGACTCCACAATATAAGCGTCGATGCGCTCGTCGGCATTCAGCACCGCCGCCACGTCGCGCACCATATCCTCGACAAACTTGGGGTTGTCGTAGGCGCGTTCCGTGACGAATTTTTCATCCGGCCGCTTCAGCAGGCCGAACAGTTCGCAGGAAGCCTGCTCCTCGGCGATGCGCACCACCTCTTCGATCCAGACGAAACGGTTGGTGCGCAGCGTGAGCGTGACATGCGAACGCTGGTTATGCGCGCCGCGTTCGGAAATCTTCTTGGAGCAGGGGCACAGGCTGGTGACGGGCACCACCACCTTCATCGTGACGCGTGTCTTGCCGTCGACGATTTCGCCGATCAGCGTCACGTCGTAATCGAGCAGGCTTTGCACGCCGGACACCGGCGCCGTCTTGTTCACAAAATACGGGAAGCTCATTTCGATGTAGCCGGACTGCGCCTCCAGGCGGATCACCATCTCGTGCAGGATGCTCTCGAAGGATTCCACGGAAATTTCGCGCTCATGCTCGTTGAGTATCTCGACAAAACGCGACATGTGCGTGCCCTTGAAGTTATGCGGCAGATGCACGTACATGTTGAAGGTGGCGATGGTGTGCTGCACGCCGATGCTCTGGTCCTTCACCTTGACCGGATGGCGGATACCCTTGATGCCGACGCGATTGATCGCCAGATGGCGCGTATCGGCGGAGCGTTGCACATCGGCGATGGGCGCGTCGGCGATGGGTTTCGGTGCGGGAGAATTCATGGTTGCCCTCATTTGGATAAATGGGTAATCGCCTTCACCAGCCCGGCGGCGTCGAGGCCGCAATCCGCGAGCATTTGCGCGTGCTCGCCCTGATCGAGGAAATTATCCGGCAAACCGAGGTGCAGCAGCGGCGCGGCAACGCCATGCTGTTGCAGGCATTCCGCCACCGCGCTGCCCGCGCCGCCTTGCACGGTGTTTTCCTCCACCGTGACCAGCAGTTCATGTTCGCGCGCCAGCTTCAATATCAACTCGACATCCAGCGGCTTGACGAAGCGCATGTTGGCCACGCTCGCATCCAGTTGTTCGCCGGCTTCCAATGCGGGAGCCAGCATCGAGCCGAAGGCCAGGATCGCCACGCGCTTGCCCGCGCGGCGCAACTCGCCCTTGCCGACCGGCAGCGCGCACATCTCCTGATTGACCGCCACGCCGGGACCGCATCCGCGCGGATAGCGCACCGCGCCCGGTGTGCCCAATTGGTATGCGGTATAGAGCATCTGGCGGCATTCGTTCTCGTCGGATGGCGCCATCACCGTCATGTTCGGAATGCAGCGCAGATAGGAAAGATCGAAGCTGCCCGCGTGGGTCGCGCCGTCCGCGCCGACCAGCCCGCCGCGGTCGATGGCCAGCATGACCGGCAGATTCTGGATCGCGATGTCATGGATCAACTGGTCGTAGGCGCGCTGCAGGAAGGTCGAATAAATCGCCACCACCGGCTTGAAACCGTCGCAGGCCAATCCTGCGGCAAACGTCAGCGCGTGCTGCTCGGCGATGCCCACGTCAAAATAGCGCGCCGGAAAGCTTTTGGCGAATTCCACCATCCCGGAACCTTCGCACATCGCCGGCGTGATGCCGATCAGTTGCTCGTCCTGCGCCGCCATGTCGCACAGCCATTTTCCGAACACCTCGGCGTAGGTGGGCTTGGCGGACTGCTCTTCGGTTTGTGAAGGTTTGGCGGCAATGCCGTTGGCCGGGTCGAACTTGCTCACGCCGTGATACAAAACGCAGTCTTGCTCGGCATGCGCGTAGCCCTTGCCCTTCTGCGTGACCACATGCAGGAACTGCGGCCCCTCGAGCCGGCGAATGTTGCCCAGCGTGTCCAGCAGCACATCCAGGTCATGCCCGTCGATCGGCCCGATATAGTTGAAGCCGAATTCCTCGAACAGCGTGCCGGGGGTCACCATGCCCTTGACGTGCTCTTCGGCGCGCTTGGCAAACTCCAGCACCGGCGG
>CAYGIF010000189.1:0-3771 GCA_964349865.1 uncultured Gallionella sp.
AAACTGAGGTAGATATGCCAAGACGCAGAGAAGTCCCCAAACGCGAAGTCCTGCCTGATCCAAAATTCGGCAATCAGGATTTGTCCAAGTTTGTAAACGTATTGATGACTGCCGGCAAAAAGTCGGTTGCCGAACGCATTCTGTACGGCGCGTTGGAGCAAATCGGCAAGAAGACGGGCAAGGATGCGATCGAAGTTTTCAATCTCGCATTGACCAATGCCAAGCCGCAAGTGGAAGTAAAGAGCCGCCGCGTCGGTGGAGCGAATTACCAGGTGCCGGTCGAAGTCCGCCCTTCGCGTCGGATGGCGTTGTCGATGCGCTGGTTGCGCGAAGCCGCGCGCAAGCGCGGCGAAAAATCCATGGGCATGCGTCTGGCGGGCGAGTTGATCGACGCGTCCGAAGGCCGCGGCGGTGCGGTGAAGAAGCGTGAAGAAGTGCACCGTATGGCTGAGGCGAACAAGGCGTTCTCGCATTTCAGGTTCTAATTTTTGCAGCACTAATCAGATTATAGTTAGGCATCTACCGTGGCACGTAAAACCCCCATTGAACGTTATCGCAATATCGGCATCAGCGCGCATATTGACGCAGGCAAGACAACGACCACGGAACGCGTTCTGTTCTACACCGGTGTGAGTCATAAAATCGGCGAAGTGCATGATGGCGCGGCCATCATGGACTGGATGGAGCAGGAGCAGGAGCGCGGCATCACCATCACTTCCGCGGCGACCACCTGCTTCTGGAAGGGAATGGACAAATCCCTCCCCGAGCATCGTATCAACATCATCGATACACCCGGCCACGTGGACTTCACCATTGAGGTGGAGCGTTCCATGCGTGTGCTGGACGGCGCCTGTATGGTGTATTGCGCCGTGGGCGGCGTGCAGCCGCAGTCTGAAACCGTGTGGCGTCAAGCCAACAAGTACGGTGTGCCGCGTCTGGCGTTCGTGAACAAGATGGATCGCCAGGGCGCGAATTTCTTCAAGGTGTACGATCAGATGCGTACCCGCCTGCATGCCAACCCGATCCCTATTCAAATCCCGATCGGCGCCGAAGAGAAATTCGAGGGCGTGATCGACCTGGTGCGGATGAAGGCTATTTATTGGGATGAAGCTTCGCAGGGGATGAAATTTGAGCTGCGCGATATTCCCGCCGATCTGCTGGCGACGGCCAAGGAATGGCGCGAAAAGATGGTGGAGTCCGCCGCTGAAGCCTCCGAAGAAATGATGAACAAGTACCTTGAAGAAGGTGACTTGCCCGAAGCCGATATCAAAAAATGCCTGCGTATCCGTACCATTGCCGGAGAAATCATCCCTATGCTGTGCGGTTCCGCGTTCAAGAACAAAGGCGTGCAAGCCATGCTGGATGGGGTGATCGACTATTTGCCGGCGCCAACCGATATTCGTCCGGTGAAAGGCGAATTGCCGGATGGTTCCATCGGTGAGCGTAAAGCCTCGGATGATGAGCCTTTCTCCGGCCTGGCGTTCAAGATCATGACCGACCCGTTCGTCGGCCAGCTGATATTCTTCCGCGTCTATTCCGGCATGCTTAAATCGGGCGATACCATTTACAACCCGATCAAGGGGCGCAAAGAGCGCGTCGGCCGTATCTTGCTGATGCATGCCAATGAGCGCGAAGAAATCAAGGAAGTATTCGCGGGCGATATTGCCGCTGCGGTAGGCCTGAAAGAAGCGACCACCGGAGATACCTTGTGTGATCCGGCCAAGGAAATCATCCTGGAGCGCATGATATTCCCGGAGCCGGTGATCCACGTGGCGGTTGAACCGAAGACCAAAGTCGATCAAGAGAAGATGGGCATGGCGCTGAATCGCCTCGCGCAGGAGGATCCATCGTTCCGCGTGCGCACCGATGAAGAATCCGGCCAAACGATCATTTCCGGCATGGGCGAATTGCATCTGGAAATTCTGGTCGACCGCATGAAGCGCGAATTCGGCGTGGAAGCCAATGTGGGCGCACCGCAAGTAGCGTACCGCGAAGCGATCAGGAAGCCGGTCGAAATCGAAGGCAAGTTTGTCAAACAGTCCGGTGGCCGCGGCCAGTATGGTCATGTGTGGATCAAGATGGAGCCGAATGAGGCGGGCAAGGGCTTCGAATTTGTCGATGCGATCAAGGGTGGTAGCGTTCCGCGTGAATACATCCCGGCGGTCGAGAAGGGCTTGCGTGAAACGCTGCCGAATGGCGTGTTGGCGGGCTTCCCTGTGGTAGATGTGAAATGCACGTTATTCGACGGTTCCTACCACGATGTGGATTCCAATGAAAATGCCTTCAAGATGGCGGCTTCGATGGCGTTCAAGGAGGGCATGCGCAAAGCCAGTCCGGTTCTGCTTGAGCCGATGATGTCGGTCGAGGTGGAAACCCCGGAAGACTATACCGGCACGGTGATGGGCGACTTGTCCTCACGTCGCGGCATGGTGCAAGGGATGGAAGATATGGTTGGCGGCAGCAAGGTGGTCAAGGCCGAAGTGCCGCTGGCGGAAATGTTTGGCTATTCCACCGCGTTGCGCTCCGCAACCCAGGGCCGCGCGACTTACACGATGGAATTCAAGCATTATTCCGAGGCGCCGAAGAATGTTGCCGAAGCAATCATGAACAAAAAATAAGTTGTTAGACGTTAGTCGTTAGTCGTTAGTTAACCCCTATGGGTTTGCTTTTCAACTAGCGACTAACGACTAGCGACTAATAACTGATAACTATTAGATAGGGGCTATATATCATGGCAAAGAGCAAATTTGAACGTACCAAGCCGCACGTCAACGTCGGCACGATAGGCCACGTGGATCACGGCAAGACCACCCTGACGGCGGCGATCACCACCGTCTTGTCGAAGAAATTTGGCGGCGAAGCCAAGGCCTACGACCAGATCGACGCGGCGCCCGAAGAAAAGGCGCGCGGCATCACCATCAACACCGCCCACGTCGAATACGAGACGGCCAACCGCCACTACGCCCACGTGGACTGCCCGGGCCACGCCGACTACATCAAGAACATGATCACCGGCGCCGCGCAAATGGACGGCGCGATCCTGGTGGTATCCGCCGCCGACGGCCCGATGCCCCAGACCCGCGAACATATTTTGCTGGCGCGCCAGGTCGGCGTACCTTACATCGTCGTATTCATGAACAAATGCGACATGGTCGACGACGAAGAACTGCTCGAACTGGTCGAAATGGAAGTGCGCGAACTACTCTCCAAATACGACTTTCCCGGCGACGACATCCCGATCATCAAGGGTTCCGCGCTCAAGGCCATGCAAGGCGACCAGGGCGAGCTTGGCGAACCCGCCATCTTCCGCCTGGCCGAAGCGCTCGACACCTACATCCCGCAGCCCAAGCGCGCCCTGGACGGCGCCTTCCTGATGCCGGTCGAAGACGTCTTCTCCATCTCCGGCCGCGGCACCGTCGTGACCGGCCGTATCGAACGCGGCGTGGTCAAAGTCGGCGAAGAACTCGAAATCGTCGGCATCAAACCCACCCTGAAGACCATCTGCACCGGCGTGGAAATGTTCCGCAAACTGCTCGACCAGGGCCAGGCTGGCGACAACGTCGGCGTGTTGCTGCGCGGCACCAAGCGCGAAGAAGTCGAGCGCGGCCAGGTGCTGTGCAAACCCGGCTCCATCAAGCCGCACACCAAGTTCACCGCCGAGATCTACGTGTTGGGCAAGGACGAAGGCGGCCGCCACACCCCGTTCTTCCAGGGCTACCGCCCGCAGTTCTACTTCCGCACCACCGACGTGACCGGCGCGGTCGAACTGCC
>CAYGIF010000190.1:0-3764 GCA_964349865.1 uncultured Gallionella sp.
TGGCGCGCAGGCGGCGGATTTCGTCGTTGATCTGCCCGGCCTGCACCGGGCTGCCACCGGGGCTGTTGATGCGCAAGATCACGCCCTGCGTATCCTTGTCTTCGAACGCGTCCTGCAAGCTGGGGATCAGGTTGTCGGCGCTCGCCTCGCTATCCGGCGCGATCACGCCCTGCATGTCCACCAGCGCGGTATGCTTGCCGGTGCTCAGCGCCTGGTCGGAGTTGCCGACCCAGCCCATCACCAGGAACAGGATGATGAACAAATAACCGAAAGTCAGCGTCTTGAAAAAGATGCCCCAGTGCCGCGCGCGGCGCTGCTCCTGGATGGCCGACATCGCCAGCTTCTCCAGCACGCCGCGTTCCCAGTTGTTGTTTTGATCCGACATCGCAATTCCTTTAATAAGTTGTCAAGCGTTGGCTTTCAGCCATGCGCGCAATTCCGTGAAATCCTTCACCAGCGCGAGCGGGTTCAATTCCTGCAATTGCTCCGGCGGATGCGCGCCGTGCCCCACCGCCACCACATCCACCTGGGCATTCTGCGCCATCTGCACATCGTGCGTGGTATCGCCGATCATCAGCGCGCGCCCGGGAGTGACCGCCAATTCATCCAACAGTTCAAACAGCATGGCTGGATCGGGTTTGGAAAAAGTCTGGTCTGCCGTGCGCGTGGCGTGAAAATATTGCTTCAGGCCGGTGGATTCCAGCACTCTGTCCAGCCCCATGCGGCTCTTGCCGGTCGCCACCCCCAGCCAATAACCCGCGCCATGCAATTCCGCCAGCGTCTCGCGCGCGCCTGCGAACAACGGGATTGCCCGATCCTGCGCCAGAAAATGATGGCGGTAACGCGCCACCAGCGGCTCATACATGGACTCCGGTGCATCCGGCACCGCATGGCGCAATGCCTCGGTCAAACCCAGGCCGATCACATGGCGCGCGGTTTCATCGTCGGGAACCGTCAACCCCAGGTCGCGGCACGCCGCCTGGATCGAACCCGCGATTACCGCCGTCGAATCCATCACCGTGCCGTCCCAGTCGAACACGATCAAATCGTAACGTTTGCCCATTGCCTTGCCGCCAAAAAAGAGGCGCGGATGTTACCACCTTCGAGCTTGCCACCCCAACCTGTGCCACAATGTAAAAATGAAGAAATCTACAAATACCAACTGGCTGTTGTATTGCCGCCCCGGCTTCGAGCGGGATTGTGCGCAGGAAGCGTTGCGCCAGGCGAAGCAACAAAAACCTATCATCGGTATCGAGCAACCCGCCATCGTCGCCGACAGCGGCTATGTCGTCGTCGCGCTGAATGAGCAGAAGCTGTGCTATCGCGAACTGATTTTTGCGCGCCAGTTGATCCGTCTGCATCACACTCTCCCAACCCTTTCGGAGCGCGACCGCCTGACACCGATACTCGCCGCCATCACTGAAATTCTCGGCAGCTTCGGCGCGCTGTGGCTGGAAGCGCCGGACACCAACGAGGGAAAACTGCTGTCCACCTTCACCCGCCGCTTTCAACCGTTGCTGGAGAGCGCGCTGCGCGAACAGGGCAAGTTACAGGACGACACCCCAAACACAAACAAACAACTGCAACGCCTGCACATCTTCTTCCCGGATAAATCCTCTGCACTGATCGGCACCAGCGATCCGCACAACAGCGCGGCGGCTATCATGGGCATCGTGCGCCAATCCATGCCACCCGAAGCGCCAAGCCGCTCGACGATGAAACTGGCCGAGGCCATCGAGGTGTTCATGGATCGCAGCGAACAGACGCGCCTGTTGCGCCAAGGCATGTCCGCAGTCGATCTCGGCGCAGCTCCCGGCGGCTGGACCTGGCAACTGGTCAAGCGCGGCATCCGCGTCACGGCGGTAGACAACGGCCCGATGAAGGGCGTGCTGGCGAAGCATCCGCTGGTAGAACACCTCAAGCAGGACGGCTTCAAATACGCGCCGCGCAAAGCGGTAGACTGGCTGGTGTGCGACATGGTAGAAAAACCATCCAAGGTCGCCAAGTTGATCGAAGATTGGTTCGCGGCAGGCTGGTGCAAGCACGCTATCTTCAATCTGAAACTGCCGATGAAGCAACGCATCGTCGCACTGGACAGCGCGCTGGGCGGCATCCGCACAAGGCTGGACGAGGAAGGCATCAATTACAAAATGATCGCGAAACAGCTTTACCACGACCGCGAAGAAATCACGGTGTTTTTGACCAAGACCAAGGGCTGATTGGAGTATTTGCAGGGTGCGCTGTGCGCACCCTACGCCGTTGCCCTACACCTCATCGTTACGAACCTGCATCCAATTTCGCAATAAAACTCTCCAACTCCTTCGCCAACGGCGCAACCAGTTGCATCGGCTCCCCCGTCAACGGATGGCTGAACGAAATCGAGTGGGCATGCAGGAACATGCGCTTCAGCCCCTGCTTCATCAATTCCTTGTTGCGAGCGAAGTCGCCGTATTTGTCGTCTCCGGCGATCGGGAAGCCGAGGTGCGACAGGTGCACGCGGATCTGGTGGGTGCGTCCGGTCTTGAGTTGCGCTTCCAATAAGCTGAATGCGGGCAGACTGGAATGATCCGGCCAGCTTTTCACCAGCATGAAGATGGTGTGCGAGGCCTGCCCGTCCTCCCTGACCATCACGCGCTTTTCGCCCTGCGGGGTGTCGAATTTGTGCAGCGGCAGTTTGACGTGCTGTTTGACGTTCTTCCATTGCCCCAGCACCAGCGCGAAATAGCGCTTGTCGCTGTTGCCCTCGCGCATGATCTCGTGCATCGCTGTCAAAGCGGAGCGCTTCTTAGCCAGCAGCAGCACGCCTGAGGTCTCGCGGTCGAGTCTGTGCACCAGTTCCAGAAATTTTGCTTGCGGGCGCGCGCGGCGCATTTGTTCGATGACCCCAAAGCTCACTCCGCTGCCGCCGTGCACCGCCACGCCGGCGGGCTTGTTCACCGCCAGCAGCGCGTCGTCCTCGTAAATGACCGGAAATTCCACCGCCGGGATATGTGCCTCTTCGATCTCATGCTTTTCCGCGACGCGGATCGGCGGGATGCGCAACTGGTCGCCCAGTTGCAGACGATAGGTCTGGTCCACGCGCTTTTTGTTCACCCGCACCTCACCCCCGCGCAGGATGCGGTACACATGGCTTTTGGGCACACCTTTCAGTTGGCGGAACAGGAAATTGTCGATGCGCTGCGCTTCCCCGCTTTCATCAATTTCCACAAAATTAACAGAATCTTTGCTTAAACCATTCATTTTGCTTATACTTCGCCGCTCGCGCGTTTTGGGATTTGGGTAAGTTTGGGATAATTTCCCCGCCAGGAAGAGTTTTGGCACAAGCGACGGCGCATTGCGCCGCCACCCTACCTACCAGCCGCAGCCCGGTTAATATCACTCACCGGTACCAGCAGTGATAGTAATTGATTTATGCGCTCAAAGCACCTGTGGATTTTCCGTGAAGCAGCTATTGCTGCCTCGCCCCCTAAGGAGATTCTGAAACAGCCGGAGAGACGAGACGCAGCGCAACACAGCAATGCGCCGCCTCAACCGCTGACACAGAAAACCCTAAGAACAATTTTTTAAGACCGGCTATTAATCAGAGAACTTAATTGACCAACCGTTTGCACAATACAAGACTGTTTGCACGATTGCTCACTGTTTGCTCATCTGGCGCGCCTAACCGCGCATAGCCTGGTCTCGCCCGTGTCAGAGCGCGGGAGACATTTAAATGAAACGCATGCTATTCAATGCGACGCAGCCGGAAGAACTCCGCGTCGCCA
>CAYGIF010000191.1:0-3707 GCA_964349865.1 uncultured Gallionella sp.
ACCACATGCTGCTCGTTGGCGTCCAGATTCTTGTTCTTGCCCAGCTCGACCAGTTGCTCGAAATTCTGCACCCCGATGGCCTGCCCCGCCTTGGCCTTGCTGGCGAGTTGCACCGAATTGGCGAGGCTATAGATTTCCGGCAGGTAATGGTTGATGTCGAGCGGGCTGGCCAGCACCAGCCTGATTTTCAGGTTGAGAATGCGCTCCAGTTCCGTCACCCACTCGGTAAGGAACGGTTCGGCGGTAGCGATGGTCACTTCGCCCTCGCCGACCTTGACCGGCATGATCTTGAGCCGCTCGGCATAAGACTTGGAAACGATGTTGGCGATACCGCCGAAATTCAGTTGCAGCGGATCGATATGGAAATACGGCATACCGATACGCGCCGCCAGCCACTCGGTCAGGAATTCGACGCTGAGCGGTTTGCCGGGCGGCAGCAAATTGCGCCATTTCCGTTCGCCGATAACCACCAGCGGGTGCAAATTGGAATGGTCAGACTTGCGATTTCCGGCGAGCTTCTCCGCCTCCGCCGGCTGCACCATGCCGTCCTGCACCAGCCAGTGCAACAGTTCGCCCAGCGCCAGCTTGCGTTCGCCGGGCTGCGGCGTGAAAGGGGGTTCTTTACTCATGGCGCCCTTAAGGTGCCGGCCCGAACTGATGGGTCAGGCGGCGGTCGTCTCATCGACAGGCGGCGGAGGCAGATCATCCTGGGGCTGCTCGCCCTGCGGCGCGGCTTTTTTCTGCCGCTTTTGTTCCTGCTTCTGTTTCTTGGCGAGCTCTTTCTGCCGCTTCTCGTACGTGTAGTTTGTCTTTGCCATTTGCGATCCTGATCTTAAAGTTTGAGGACGACATGATAACAAGTCCTCCGGTCTTGTACTGCTTTGATGTTCATGCAGCGGGAAGATGCCGCATCAGAACAGTTCGATGTCGCCGCCCACCGGTTTGTTCTCGATGACGCTGAGATAACGAATTTCTTCTTCGGCGATGACGTTGTTATGCAGGGAACGCAGCCGTTTTACCCGCACCTTTCCGGTGGCGGGGAAATACACCACCATGCGCGGGTAGATGCTCCCCACGTCCTCCGCCACCACCTTGAGCCCTTCGGTCGCGATATAGTCGCGGGCGAAGATGATATTGCGCATCCCGATGTCGGTCATGTTCGCCAGGATGCGGCCGCCGCCGAACAGTTTGACCTCAAGGTTCTGGCGCTGGCCGCCGTTTTTCAGGATCACGTTGATCAAATGCTCCATCGCGAAATTGCCGTAGCGGGTCGCGGCGCTCAGGCTGGTCGATTTCCAGCCGTCAGCGTCGGCAGAAGCGGGCAGCATGAAATGATTCATGCCGCCGACGCCGGAAACCCGGTCGCGGATACAGGCGGAAATGCATGAGCCGAGCGTGGTATAGACACCCTCATCATTGACCGTGACGTAATACTCCCCGGGCAGCAGCCGGGCAGCGTAGGTTCCGTAGGTGTTGTTCCAGTTTCTCCTTACATGCTCGAAGCCGGGTAGTGCCAGCGGGGGGCGAGGAATGGGAGCGGTAGCCATGTGGTCGTCTGCTGCGGGTTAAGTGGTCGCGGGGTTTTCTGGCCCGCTATCGATAAACAGTTTTTCGACCTCGACAATCTCCTCCTGCGCCTCGCGCACCACCAGCTCAATGATATCCACGTCTGCACCTATACCGCTCATCACCCAGGCACGCGGGTCTACGGCCGAAACATCTTCCGGATCCAACGTGTCGAGTTCCGCCATTTGCGCAAAGATATTGGCGAGGTGCACCAGGGCGGTTTCGCGCGGGTAGCGTTTTGCCTCGCCAACGGAATGATGATAGCCGATGCATTCCTCAAGCATCGGCGGAAGTTTCCACTGGCGCGCCAGCTCCATGCCCACCTGGGCGTGGTCAAAACCGATGATCTGGCGCTCGGCCTGGTATACCGGCAAGTCGTCCACACTATCGAGCACCAGCAGCAAGGCTTCCTTGGCCTGCCCGGGCAGACGGTTGAAAATGATCAATTCGCCGATGTCGTGCAGCAACCCCGCCGTGAATACCGCCTCCGAATCGCATTTGCGCGCCTGCCTGGCCAGAATGCGCGCAGTCAGCGCGCAATACAGGCTGTGACGCCAGAAATTGTCCATCGACACCAGATTATTGGGCAAACCGGCAAAAGTTTTTGCGACAGACATTGATAGCGCCAGATTGCGTATCTGGCTGGTACCGATCACCGAAACAGCCTTGGCGACGGTGTCGATGGTCGAGGAAAACCCGTAGAACGGGCTGTTGGCCACCCGTAATAGACGCACGGTAAACGAAGGATCCTGGCTGACCGCCTTGGCGATGTCGGCGAGATTGCTGTTCGGGTCTTCGACCAGCTGGTTGATGCGGATGAACACGTTCGGCAGCGTGACCAGCCCACCCACGCCCTGCACCAGCTTGACGATATCTTCATTATTTTCCATGATGCCGAACCTTCGCATGGGGCAATGAGTTAGTCAAGCGCGACCTCGACCAGTATTGCAAACTGCCGGTTATTGCTCACGAATGCTGCGTTGCAGGGCAGATAGACACCGTGCTCTGTTATCATTGCGCCATGCTCAATATCCAGAATTTGACTTACCTCCAAGGCGGCATCCCGTTATTCCAGCAGGCGAATTTGCAGGCGTTCGCCAACCAGCGCATCGGCCTGGTCGGCAAGAACGGCTGCGGCAAAACTACACTGTTCCGCCTGATCCGCGGCGAACTCAAACCCGACAGCGGCGAAGTCTCGCTGCAAAACGGCAAGACCATCGCCCATGTCGAGCAGGAAATCGCCAACTCAGACCAGCCTGCGCTGGAGTTCGTACTGGACGGCGACGTGCAGTTGCGCCAACTGGAAAAAATCCTGGCAAGTGACAATCACGATGCCGCGTGGTTCGAAGCCCAGCAGCATTTCGAGTCCATCGACGGCTACGGCGCTGCGGCGCGCGCCGCGCAACTGCTGAACGGGCTGGGCTTCGCCAGCGACAGTTTGGCGCGCCCGGTCAGCAGCTTCTCCGGCGGCTGGCGCATGCGCCTCAACCTGGCGCGCGCGCTGATGCACCGCGCCGACCTGCTGCTGCTCGACGAGCCGACCAACCACCTCGACCTCGAAGCGATCCTCTGGTTCGAGCAGTATCTGGCGCGTTACCCCGGCAGCATCCTGCTGGTCTCACATGACCGCGAATTCCTCAACGCTACCGTCAACCGCATCGCCCATGTACACGACTGCGTGATCGACAACTATGCCGGTGACTATGATAATTTTGAGCGCGCCCGCGCCGAGCGCATCGCGCAGCAGAATCAGGCGTTCCAGACCCAGCAGGCGAAGATCGCGCATCTGGAAGACTTCGTGCGCCGCTTCCGCGCCAAGGCGACCAAGGCCAAGCAGGCGCAAAGCCGCGTCAAGGCGCTGGAGCGGCTCACGCGTATCGCCCCGGCGCATGTCGCCGACGGCCATTTCGAGCTGGAGATCGAAGCGCCGGAACGCAGCCCGGACCTGCTGCTGCGCGCCGAGAACATGGGCTTTGCCTATGGCGACAAGAAACTGTTCCGGAACGTTGATCTGGTGCTGCGCGCCGGCGCTCGCATCGCGCTGCTCGGCCCGAACGGCGCGGGCAAATCCACGCTGATCAAGCTGCTGGTCGGCGAACTTGCGCCCACCTCGGGCAAGCTGGAAATCACCCCGGACATCC
>CAYGIF010000192.1:0-3675 GCA_964349865.1 uncultured Gallionella sp.
ACCGGCTCGGTGACATCGACCAAGCTCAAAGTCACCGGCATCGACCTGTTTTCCGCCGGCGATTTCACCGGTGGCGAGGGCACCGAGGAAATCGTGCTGAGCGACTCATCCGGCGGCGTTTACAAAAAGCTGGTAATCAAGGACGACAAAATCATCGGCAGCGTGCTGTTTGGCGATACTTCGGATGGGTCATGGTATTTCCAGTTATTGCGCGACGGCCAGAACATCCGCGAGTTGCGCGGTCGCCTGATGTCAGGCCAGAGTCATCTCGGCAACAGCGGGCATCAGGGACAGAACAATGCTGCGTCGATGCCGGACGACATGGAAGTATGCGGCTGCAACGGCGTGTGCAAAGGCACCATCGTCAAGGCGATCAAGGAGAAAGGACTGTTCACGCTGAATGATGTGCGCAAGCACACCAAGGCTTCTTCTTCCTGCGGTTCATGCACCGGGCTGGTGGAACAGATCCTCGCATCCACCGTAGGCGGCGCCTACCAGCCTGTGGATGTCGCCAGAAAACCACTGTGCGGCTGTACCGACTATACCCACGAAGAAATACGCAAGGCGATCATCGAGCGCAAGCTGAAATCGATCCCGGAGGCAATGGGCTTTTTTGAATGGCGTAACGTCAACGGCTGCGCTTCCTGCCGGCCGGCGCTCAATTATTATTTGTTGTGCGCCTGGCCGCATGACTACCGGGACGACCCGCAGTCGCGCTTCATCAATGAGCGCGCCCACGCCAATATCCAGAAGGACGGCACCTATTCGGTCATACCGCGCATCTACGGCGGGGTGACCACTCCCGCGCAATTGAGGCGCATCGCCGAAGTGGCCGAGAAATATGACATCCGCGAGGTAAGGTGCACCGGCGGGCAGCGCATCAACATGCTGGGCGTGAAGAAGGAAGATTTGCCGAAAGTCTGGGCCGATCTCGACATGCCCTCCGGCTTCGCTTACGGCAAATCGATCCGCACGGTCAAGACTTGCGTCGGTTCGGAGTGGTGCCGTTTCGGCGTGCAGGATTCGACCAGCCTAGGCATCGCGCTGGAGAAGGCGCTCGACCGCATGTGGGCGCCGCACAAGGTGAAGCTCGCCGTCTCCGGCTGCCCGCGCAACTGCGCCGAGGCCACCATCAAGGATGTCGGCATTGTCGGCGTCGATTCGGGCTGGGAAATCTACGTCGCCGGCAATGGCGGCATCAAGGCGGAAGTGTCGCTGTTTCTCGTCAAGGTGAAGAGCGCGGAGGAGGTGATGGAATATTCCGGCGCCTTCATCCAGCTCTACCGCGAGGAGGCGCGTTACCTCGACCGCACCGTGCACTGGGTGCAGCGCGTCGGCATGGATTATGTGAAGCGGCGCATCGTGGCAGATGCCGCAGGGCGCAAGGCTCTCCATGAGCGGCTCAAGGATGCGCTGCTCGATGAAAAAGACCCATGGCAGGAACGCGTGCGCGGCGTGGAAGCGCGGGAGTTCGTGCCGATCAGGTTTAATCGCGACAATATTTCAGGAGGCGGCCATGAGCGAATGGATGAGGATATGCCCGCTTGAAGAAATTCCCAGGCTGGGTTCGCGGGTGGTGCAAACCGGGAAGGGCGATATCGCGGTGTTCCGCAATGGCTCGGACGAGGTTTTCGCGTTGCGTGACCAATGCCCGCACAAGGGCGGGCCGCTGTCGCAGGGCATCGTGTTCGAGCGCAAGGTGACCTGCCCGCTGCACGGATGGACGGTGCAGCTCGACAGCGGCGAGGCCGTCGCGCCTGACTGCGGCTGCACGCACCGTTACCGGGCGCGCGTGGACAAGGGCGAGGTGTACCTCAATATCTCTTGACGTTGGGAATAATAGCCGTGCACAAAGGTTAAAAAACCGCAGTTGACGGAAAATGTTATTTTATTTCAAAGCGTTGGGCTGCTCTTGTAGGTGCGAATTCATTCGCACTTAACCTGTTGTTCGGGCGAATGAATTCGCCCCTACCATCCCGCCAACTGCGGTTTTCAGGTTAGCGGAACACGATGGTCTTGTTGCCGCAGATCAGCACGCGATCTTCGACGTGATAGCGCAGGCCGCGCGCCAGTACGGCTTTCTCGATGTCCTTGCCGTAGCGCACCATGTCTTCCACGGTGTCGCCGTGGTCGATGCGCGTGGTGTCCTGTTCGATGATCGGCCCGGCATCCAGTTCGGCGGTTGCATAATGGCAGGTCGCGCCGATCAGCTTCACGCCGCGATGGTAGGCCTGATGGTAGGGCTTGGCGCCGGCGAAGGAAGGCAGGAAGCTGTGGTGAATGTTGATGATGCGCCCGGCATAACGGGTGCATAAATCCGGCGGCACGATCTGCATGAAACGCGCCAGCACCATGACATCGCCGCGATGCTGCTCGAACAGCGCGGCAATCTTGTCGAACGCGGCGGCCTTGGCTTGTGCATTATTACTCGGCATGTCAACGCAGATAAACGGGATGCCGTGCCATTCGACAAAACCGCGCAAGTCTTCATGGTTGGAAATCACGCAGGGGATATCCACTTCCAGCTCGCCGCTGCGCCAGCGATGCAGCAAGTCGTTGAGGCAGTGATCCTGTTTGCTGACCAGCACCACGACGCGTTTCTTCACGGCGGAATCGCTGACCTGCCAGATCATGCGGAATTCTTTCGCTAGTGCGGCGAAGCGCGTGCGCAATTCAGCCGCATCGAACGGCAGCGAATCGGCGCGGATTTCCTGGCGCATGAAAAACCGCTGCGTTTCCTGATCGGTGTGGTAGCTGGCCTCCACGATGAAGCCGCCATGTTGCGCGACAAAGCCGCTCACTGCCGCGACGATGCCGACCCGGTCCGGGCAGGAGAGCGTTAGCGTGTAACGGTGTTCGGTCATGTCAGCCCCTCAGACTTGATTGCAAATAATTCTTAAAGCGCCATCCCCTGGTCGCGCAGATATTCTTCATAATTGCCATGGTAGTCGGTCACGCCCTTGGCGGAAATTTCGAAGATACGCGTCGCCAGCGACGAAACAAATTCGCGGTCATGGCTGACGAAGATCAGCGTCCCCTTGTATTCCAGCAGCGCGGTGTTGAGGGACTCGATGGACTCCATGTCCATGTGGTTGGTCGGTTCGTCCATCAGCAGCACGTTGGGGCGTTGCAGCATCAGCTTGCCGAACAGCATACGCCCCTTCTCGCCGCCTGAAAGAATCTGCACCCGTTTTTTGGCGTCGTCGCCGGAAAACAGCAAACGCCCCAGCGTGGCGCGCACGGTTTGATCGTCATCGTTCGGGCCGCGCCAATATGCCATCCAGTCGGTCATGATTTTATCTTCGGCAAATTCGGCGCTGCTGTCCTGCGCGTAGTAGCCGATCCTGGCCTTGTCCGCCCACTTAATGGTGCCGGTGTCGGGGGCGAGATCGCCCGCCAGGCAGCGCAGCAGCGTGGTTTTGCCGATGCCGTTCGGGCCGATGATGGCGACCTTCTCACCCGCGTCGATGCGGAAGTTCACGTTGGAAAACAGCACCCGATCGAAGCCCTTCGCCACATGCTGCACTTCCACCGCGACGCGGTGCAGTTTGTCGCGCTCGTCATATTCGAAGCGGATGAACGGATACTGGCGGCTGGACGGCTTGATGTCCTCGATCTTGATCTTGTCGATCTGGCGCGCGCGCGAGGTAGCCTGTTTGGCCTTGGACGCATTCG
>CAYGIF010000193.1:0-3649 GCA_964349865.1 uncultured Gallionella sp.
TAGGCTTCCTTGAGTTGCGCCCGCCCGGCGCGGATGGCCTTGACTTCCCAGCCTTCCAGCATGATGCCAGCCTCGTATTTTTCCTCGATGAAGTAGTCGTGGAAGGCTTTTTTGTTCTGGATGATACTCATAATTCCAATCCAATTTCTTCGGTGAAACGGCGTTGATTTCCTAATGAAACAACTAGCCATTCGACTAGGCTGTCAAAAGACGACAGCCTAGTCGCTGGTTATCGCTCACCTAGTCGTGCTATCAGCACTGTCCGCCTCGTTCGCTCGTCATCGCCTTGTTTGACCTTCGAAATAGAATTGGAAACAGGTGAGTTTTGCGGTGTGTTCGGCTATTCTACCAGCCTTTGGTTTTGCAACTTCAGGCTGGCAATGGCGTTAGTAGAAAAAACGGTGCTGGTTCCGTATAGCGCGGAACAGATGTTCAACCTGGTGGACCGTGTGGAGGAATACCCGCAGTTCCTGCCGTGGTGCGGCGGATCGAGCGTTTCCGAGCTGGAGGGCACGACGGTACACGCCACGGTACACATCGATTATCACCATATCAAGCAGAGTTTCACTACCGAAAACCTGCGCACGCCGCCGCATCAGATCGATATGACTTTGCAGCATGGGCCGTTTCGGCATCTGGACGGTCATTGGCGGTTTATCCCGTTGAACGATTCAGCCTGTAAAATAGAATTCCGTCTGCACTATGAGTTTTCCAGCAAGCTGCTGGAAAAGCTGGTCGGGCCGGTGTTTCATTACATTGCCAATAGTTTCGTGGATGCTTTCATCCATCGCGCGGAAAAGGTTTATACGAACATATGAGCGGCAATATCAATATCGAAGCGGTGTATGCGCTGCCCGATGAGCAAACGCTGTTCAGGCAATCCGTGCCTGAAGGGGCAACGGTCGCGGAAGCCATCAGGCTTTGCGGCATACTCGAAAAGTATCCCGAGATCGACCTGGCTGCCAACAAGCTGGGCATCTTCGGCAAGCTGGCCAAGGCCGATACCGTGCTGCGCGACAGGGAACGCATCGAAATTTACCGCCCGCTGATCGCCGACCCCCGGGAAGTGCGCCGCAAGCGCGCCGAGGAGGGGAAGGTCATGAAAAAGGGCGGCGGCGATGCAACCGCAGAAATCTGATGCTGGATTACGACCTGCATTGCCATTCCAATATTTCCGACGGCACGCTCACTCCGGCCGAATTGGTGCATCGCGCCGCCGAGCGCGGCGTGAAGGTGCTGGCGCTGACCGATCACGACGACATGGATGGGCTGGACGAGGCGCGCGCCGCAGCCGCACAACACGGCATGACCTTCATCAACGGCGTGGAAATTTCCGTGACATGGCGCACCCATACCGTGCATATCGTCGGCCTGGGCATCGACCCGGAATACCCGCCGCTGGCGGAAGGATTGCGTAACGTGCGCAGCGGGCGCGGCGCGCGCGCCATTAAGATGGCCGAGGCGCTGGCGAAAGCCGGCATCGGCGGGGCGCTGCAAGGCGCTTATCGCTATGCGGAAAACCCGAACATGATCGGCCGCACCCATTTTGCGCGCTATCTGGTCGAAGCCGGGCATTGCAAGGACGTGAGGAGCGTATTCAACCGTTATCTGGCAAATGGAAAGACGGGCTATGTGCCGCACCAATGGGCGATGCTGGCGGATGCGGTGAACTGGGTGCGCGGCAGCGGCGGCGTGGCGGTGCTGGCGCATCCCGGCCGTTATATGGTCGGGCGCAACAGCATGGGCAAGAAGACCATGCATGAATTACTGACCGAGTTTGTCGCATGCGGCGGGCAGGCGATCGAGGTGGTGAGCGGCAGCCACACGCCGGAGCAGCATGCCGAATTCGCGCGTTATGCCGGGGAATTCAATTTGCTGTGTTCATGCGGCTCGGATTTCCACGGCCCGGACGAGAGCTACCGGGATATGGGAAGGCTGCCGGATTTTCCGCTGGGTTGTACGCCGGTGTGGCAGGCGATCCCACTGAACGGGTTGATTCCCGAAAATAGATACTCACCCTCCGACTCATCCCCTGAAGTGGGTCAAGCAGGCAATCTGCGCAGCGGATGCTCGCACAAGGGGAGGCCGGGAGGAGTTGGGAGTTAACTATGGCGCAATTTTTCACGATACACCCGGACAATCCCAATCTGCGCCTGATCCGCCAGGCGGCGGCAGTGCTGCGCGATGGCGGCATCGTGGTATACCCGACCGATTCCTGTTATGCGCTGGGCTGTCATCTGGGCGACAAGGATGCCGTAACGCGCATCCGCGAGATACGCCAATTGGACGAACAGCATCATCTGACCCTGATGTGCCGCGACCTGTCGGAAATCTCGCACTATGCGCGCGTGGATAACAGCAAATTCCGCTTGTTGAAAAGCAACACGCCGGGCAGCTACACCTTTATTCTGGAGGCGACCAAGGAAGTGCCGAAACGCTTGCAGCATCCAAAGCGCAGCACCATCGGCATCCGCATTCCCGCCCACCCGGTGGCATTGGCGCTGCTGGAAGAGCTGGGCGAGCCGATGTCCAGTTCCACGCTGATCTTGCCGGACGAGGAATGGCCGCTGAACGATGCCGGACGGATTCGCGAATTGCTGGAAAAGAAAGTCGACCTGATAATCGACGGCGGTGCGGTAGGCTCGGACTTTACCACCGTGATCGACCTGACCGGCGATGCGCCGGTATTGCTGCGTCGCGGCAAGGGCGACATCACGCCTTTTGGAATCGAGGAATAATGGGAACCGAATGCAAACCGATCAACTGATCCAAACCATCGCTCTCGCCGCGATCCCGGTGCTGTTCGCCATCACGCTGCATGAAGCGGCGCACGGCTATGTGGCGCGTCATTTCGGCGACATGACCGCGTATCAGCAGGGGCGCATCAGCCTGAACCCGCTGCGCCATATCGATCCGGTCGGCACGGTGCTGTTTCCGCTGCTGACGCTTTGGCTGGGCGGCATCCTGTTCGGCTGGGCCAAGCCGGTGCCGGTCAACTTTGCCGCGTTGCGCAATCCAAAAAAAGATATGCTGTGGGTGGCGATTGCCGGGCCGGCCTCAAATCTGGTGATGGCGCTGGGCTGGGCATTGCTCTATAAAATGGCGTTGTTTTTTCCGGGCAATTATTTTGCCGAGCCGCTGATGGGCATGGCCGAGTGGGGGATTAAAATCAACGTCGTGCTGATGGTGTTGAATATGCTGCCGTTGCCGCCGCTGGATGGCGGGCGCGTCGCGGTCAGCCTGCTGCCGCATCGGCAGGCGTTCCAACTGTCGAGAATCGAGCCGTACGGCATGTTTATCCTGATCTTTCTGGCGATCACGCCGGTGTTAAGTCTGATACTTTCGCCGCTGGTGAATCTGATGTTTAAATTGATTTCTTTTTTATTCGGGCTTTAAAAGATATGAGTACTTCTAGAAATTCAGAATTTCGGGATGCAGCGCAAGGCGCGCGACGCACAGCGACTGAGGCATATCAGTTGGATAGACGACAGAGCGAGCACCGCGCAACGCCGCGATGCGCCCGAAAAATGGATTTATAGGAGTACGTAATGTTTGCTGATCGTGTGTTATCGGGTATGCGCCCCACCGGAAGTTTGCATCTGGGGCATTACCACGGGGTCTTGAAAAACTGGGTGCAGATGCAGCACGA
>CAYGIF010000194.1:0-3634 GCA_964349865.1 uncultured Gallionella sp.
TCCAGCCCGGCGTGGTAGGGCAGCGCATCCCGGCCGCGCTCTTTCAGCCAGGCGGCGGTTTCCTCGACTTTTTTGCGCGACAGGCAATAGATGATGCCAGAATCATTTTCATGCACAGCCTCAAGAAACACTTGCAACTGTTTGCGCGCATTGGATTTTTGCGTGACGATGTAGCGGATATTGGCGCGGTCGAAACTGGAAACGAACTGGCGCGCCTGCTCCAGCGCGAGCCGCTCGACGATCTCGCCGCGCGTCGGCGTATCCGCCGTCGCGGTGAGCGCGATGCGCGGCACCTCGGGGAAGCGTTCGTGCAAAATCGTCAGTTCGCGGTATTCTTTGCGGAAATCGTGCCCCCATTGCGAGACGCAATGCGCCTCGTCGATAGCGAACAGAGCCAGCCCGAAGGTTTCCTGCACCTGGTCGAGCAGTGCCAGAAAACCGGGCATCAGCAGGCGTTCCGGGGCGACATAGAGCAGGTCGAGTTCTCCGCGCAGCAGGCGGCCTTGCACCTCGCGCGCGGCCTCGGCGTCGAGGCTGGAATTAAGGAAGGCCGCTTTTACGCCGAGCTGGATGAGCGCATCCACCTGATCCTGCATCAGCGCGATCAGCGGCGACACCACGATGCCCGCACCCGGCCGCAGCAGCGCGGGAATCTGGTAGCACAGCGACTTGCCGCCGCCGGTCGGCATCAGCACCAGCGCGTCGCCGCCCGCCGTTACATGCTCGACGATGGCCTGCTGCTCGCCGCGAAAGGCGGCATAGCCGAATACGTCGCGCAGGATTTGCCGTGGGGTGGATGTCATCGTCTGGTGGCGGTCATGGCAAACAGATTGGTTTTGGCCGGAAAATGATGGTATTTTAACGTGGAAGAATCCCAAGAGAGGAAAAGAATTGGATCAGCCCATAGAAAATCCGGCAACGGAAAATCTGCTCGAGGTCAGCGATCTCCATTTCGCATATGGCAAACGCAAGGTGCTGAAGGGCATCAACCTCAACGTCCCGCGCGGCAAGATCGTCGCCATCCTCGGCAGCAGCGGATGCGGCAAGACCACCTTGCTGCGCCATTTCGGCGGCCAGTTGCGGCCTTCAAAAGGCAGCGTGAAATTCATGGGCCAAGTGGTGCATGAGCTCGGCAACGACGAGCTGTTCGAGATGCGGCTGAAAATGGGCATGATGTTTCAGGTGAGCGGGCTGTTCACCGACTTGTCAGTATTCGACAACCTGGCATTCCCGATGCGCGAGCACACCGATCTTCCGGAGGAAATGATCCGCGATCTGGTGCTGATGAAGCTGCATGCGGTGGGGTTGCGCAACGCCCGCGACCTGATGCCGGCCGAGCTTTCCGGCGGCATGGAGCGCCGCGTGGCGCTGGCGCGGGCGATCGCCACCGACCCGGCGCTGATTATCTACGACGAGCCGTTCGCCGGTCTCGACCCGATTTCGCTCAACACCATCGCAAACCTGATCCGGCGGCTGAACGACGCGCTCGGCGTGACCTCGGTCGTGGTGACCTACGACCTGTCGGAATCGCTCAAGATCGCCGATTATGTGTACTTCATCAATGGCGGGGTGGTCGTGGCGGAGGGTGAGTCGTCGGAAATGCTTAACTCGCAAGATCCGTTTGTCCGCCAGTTTGTCCATGCCGAACCGGATGGCCCGGTCGCCTTCCAGTATCCGAGCGCTATTCCTTACGTGAATGAACTGAACATCAAGGCCGCAACGATATAACCCAAGCCGGTCGAGCCGGAATCAAACATGTAGCCCGGATGAAACGCAGTGTAATCAGGGGGATGCCGAAGCCCCCGGATTCCGCTTTCGCTGCATCCGGGCTACGAATTCGCTATACATGCTTGCGGAAGTGGTTGATCAGCCTGCCGGTCGAGGCATCGTGCCTTGATAACTCCGCACCGCGCAGTTCCGGCAGGATTTTTCCGGCCAGTTGCTTGCCCAGTTCCACCCCCCATTGATCGAACGAGTTGATGTTCCACACCACGCCCTGCACGAACACCTTGTGCTCGTACAGCGCGATCAGCATGCCTAGCATATGCGGATCGAGCCGGTCGAACAGCAGCGTGTTGGTCGGCCTGTTGCCGGGGAACACCTTGTGCGGCAGCAGGGTTTCGAGCGCCTCGCCGCGCAAGCCTTGCGCCTCCAGTTCGGTGCGCGCTTCATCGGCGGTCTTGCCGAGCATCAGGGCTTCGGCCTGCGCGAAGCAGTTGGCCAGCAGGATGGCGTGATGCTCGCCGATGGGATTGTGGCTGCGTAGCGGAGCCAGGAAATCCGCCGGGATCAGGCGTGTGCCTTGGTGGAGCAACTGGTAGAACGCGTGCTGGCCGTTGGTGCCGGGCTCGCCCCAGATCACCATGCCGGTGTCGTAATTCACCGCGTTGCCGTCGCGATCCACGCGCTTGCCGTTACTCTCCATCTCCAGTTGTTGCAGATAAGCCGGAAAGCGGTGCAGGTATTGGTCGTAGGGCAGCACGGCGTTCGACTGGGCGCCGAAAAAGTTGCCGTACCAGACGCCGAGCAGCCCGAGCAGCGCCGGCATGTTCTTTTCCAGCGGCGCGTTGCGGAAGTGCTCATCCATCGCGTAGGCGCCGCCCAGCAGTTCCTCGAATCTTTCCATGCCGATGTACAGCGCGATCGGCAGGCCGATGGCCGACCATAGCGAGTAGCGCCCGCCGACCCAGTCCCAGAACTCGAAGACGTTGTCCGGGTGGATGCCGAATTCGCCGGTAGCCTTGAGGTTGGTGGAGACGGCGGCGAAATGCTTGGCCACGGCGCGCTCGTCGCCCAGCTTTTCGACCAGCCAGGCGCGCGCCGAGCGTGCATTGGTCAGGGTTTCCTGGGTGGTAAAGGTCTTCGAGCTGACGATGAACAGCGTGGTCTCGGCATCCAGTTTTTTCAGCGTTTCGGCAAGATGCGTGCCGTCCACGTTGGACACGAAATGCGCGCGCAGCTTCTTGCTTGAGTAAGGCTTGAGCGCTTCGCAGGCCATCAGCGGGCCGAGGTCGGAGCCGCCGATACCGATGTTGACGATATCGGTGATGGGCTTGCCGGTATGCCCGCGATGCCCGCCGCCGCGCACCGCATTGGAAAAACGGCGCATCAGCTCCAATACGCGCCGCACATCGGGCATGACATCCTTGCCGTCCAGATAAACCGGCTGGCCGGAACGGTTGCGCAGCGCGGTATGCAAGGCGGCGCGCTGTTCGGTGAAATTGATTTTCTCGCCGCCGAACATGCGCCCGATACAGGCAGGCAACCCGGCCTGTTCGGCCAAGGCCAGCAGCAATCTGATGGTTTCCTCATCGATGCGGTTCTTGGAGTAATCGAACAGCAGGCTGCCGAGTTGCAGCGAGAATTTGCCGAAGCGCGCCGGATCGTCCCGGAACATCCGGCGCATGTGAACCGGTTCAATCGCGGCGTGGTGCGCCTTGAGCGCTTGCCAGGCGGTGGATGAGGTTAGTTTTGACATGATGTTCGGTCCAAATCGATATTGGATCAATTATCCCAAGACGGACAAACTGGAACCAAATGTAGGTCGGGCTTAACCAGCGACTTGGCTTCCGTATTTTGGCAGCCTAGTCGAATGGCTATGCAAAGCTCGCCCGACTGGTGGGCATAGCCCACC
>CAYGIF010000195.1:0-3598 GCA_964349865.1 uncultured Gallionella sp.
CACTTCGGCATGATGGGCGATGCGGAACGCCACGCCGATGATCGCGGCGAGGATCGCCAGCAACAGACCCCACAGCATCGCCCCGCCGCGCTCTACGGCGGCGTGCTCAAGCGAGATGCCCAGCAGCAGCACGACCAGAGCAAGGGCAATCAGGGATTCGGAGCGGAGATATTTCATGGTTGTCCTGGCGAAAAAACAATGTTGCGAACCCTAACCGCTAGCCGAGGGGGCGTCAACCCGCGCAACGGCAAATGCCGGTTGCCGGAACTTGTTGACTGGCAAGGTTTTCGTTACTACTATGACCGTTCGGTAAGGCTTTGGACTGTTAACTTCATCAGGGAGATTGCATCATGGCAGAACGAAAAGCAAAACCAGCCGCAAAGAAAGTGGCTGTAACCAAGGCGGCCGGCAAGGCTGCCGGCAAACCGAAAACCACCAAGGCAGCGGCAGCGCCCAAAAAGGCGGCAGTGAAAAAGACGGCGCCCGCAGCCGCGAAAGCGAAAAGCGCCAAAACCCCGGCAGTGAAAAAAGCGGTTGCGCCCGCCGCCAAAAATAACGCTCCGGCGAAAAAAACAGTGGCGTCTTCTGCCGTAACGAAAGCGTCGGCGCAAAAGGCCGTAACAGCCAAACCGGCCGCAAAGAAAACTGCGGCGCAGCTCACTCCCGAAGAGCGCTATCGCATGGTGCAAACCGCCGCTTACTTTATTGCGGAGCGCAACGGGTTTGGCGGCTGCTCGACCGATCATTGGGCGGCTGCCGAACTCGAGATTGCAAGCAAGCTGGGCCAATAGTGCGTAGGGTGGGCACGGTTTTTGTGCCCACCGTTTTTCCGCGCGGTTCATTTCCGATACGCAGGCCATCCGTTATCGCCGCTCACTGCTTTTCCAGGCAAGCGAAGTAAACCGCCGCATCCGGCTGGGTGCGGTTGCGTTGCGCCTGCCAGATCATTTCGCCCAGGCATTCCATCATGCGGTGTTGCGCATCGTGCTCCGATTCGAATTGCCGCGTCAGCCGCGCGAAATGCGCGCGGATTCCCGCCGGCTGGTTGATGGATATCTGTTCCTCGATGGTGAGGTGCATCATCAGGTGCAGGAAAGGGTTGGTTGCACCGTGCTCCGGCTGGTAGTCCTGATCCTGGTGGCGCTCCTGATTTTCCAGTACGGCGTGATACTCGGGATGCTTGGCGACGAGCTGCGCGGCGAGGTCTTCCAGCGGCGTGAGCAATTCGCCGGCTCTGCGCTTGCGCCAGGATTCAAACAAAAAGTTGCGCGCTTCGTCGCGCGACGGGTCAAAAAACATCAGGGTTTCTTCTCTTTGTATTCGCACAGGTCGTTGATGATGCATATGCCGCATTTCGGCTTGCGCGCTTGGCACACATAGCGCCCGTGCAGGATCAGCCAATGGTGCGCATCGTGCTTGAATTCGTCCGGCACAAATTTGAGCAACTGCCGTTCCACTTCCAGCACCGTCTTGCCGGGCGCGATACCGGTGCGGTTGGCGACGCGGAACACATGCGTATCCACAGCGATGGCGGGCTGCCCGAAGGCAGTATTGAGGATCACGCTGGCGGTCTTGTGACCGACGCCGGGCAAGGCTTCCAGCGCCTCGCGCGTCTGCGGCACCGCGCCGCCGTGGCTCTCCACCAGCAGGCGGCAGGTCTGGATCAGGTGCCTGGCCTTGGTCTGGTACAGGCCGATGCGCTGGATATATTCGCGCAGCTTCTCCTCGCCGAGCGCGAGCATCGCCTGCGGTGTGTTGGCGACCGGGAACAGTTGCCGCGTGGCGGCATTGACGCTGACATCGGTGGCCTGCGCCGAGAGCAGCACCGCCACCAGCAGCTCGAACGGCGTGGAATACTCCAGCTCGGTTTTCGGATGCGGGTTGGCGGCGCGGAAGCGCGTGAAAATTTCCATGCGTTTGGCGGGGTTCATGAGGTATTTTTCGGCGGATGAAAATAGCAAGACATCATTTCTTGGGTGGCGTGCCGTCGGGATGCGCCAGTTCGTGAGCCTTGGTGCGGCGCGCTTCGATCTTGGCGATCTGTGCTTGCTGCGCAGGAGTCAGTCGTTCGATATTCTGCGGCTTGACGGCAGCGGCCTGAGCCCTGGCACGCTCCAGCGCGGCCTGAATGAGGGCTTGCGCATCGGCTCCCGGCGCGGCAGCCGATTTTGCGGCAGCCTGCTCTTTTTGCGCCAGCTTCTCGGCTCTCGCGCGTTTGTCGCGTTCGATGCGTTCAAGGCGGAACTGGTAACGCTCCCGCGCGGCTTTTGCGGCGGCGCGTTTTTTGTCGCGCGACAGCGCCTCTTGCGGCAACGGCAGCATGCTGATGCAATCCACCGGGCAGGGCGCGACGCACAGCTCGCAGCCGGTGCACAGCGGGGCGATGATGGTGTGCATTTGTTTGGATGCGCCGGAAATCGCATCGACCGGGCAGGCTTGCAGGCACAGCGTGCAGCCGATGCAAAGATTTTCGTCGATGAAGGCGACCGATGGAGGCTTGAGCACGACGTTTCCGCCAAACGGCTTGAATTCGGTGCCGAGCAAATCCGCCAACTCGCGTATGCCTTCTTCACCGCCGGGCGGGCATTTGTTGATACCGGCTTCCCCGGAGGCGATCGCTTCGGCGTAAGGCCTGCACCCGGGATAGCCGCACTTCCCGCACTGCGTCTGCGGCAGGATGGCGTCTATCCTGTCCACCAGCGGATTGCCTTCGACGCGGAATTTTACCGCCGAGAATCCCAGCACCGCGCCGAGCACGATTGCGATACCCGCCATCACCAGCAATGCGCTCAGCATGTGGCGAAGCCCCTCTCCCGCTGGCGGGAGAGGGGTGGGGGAGAGAGTTGGTGGAGAGCAGCCGGGGCTGTCATCATTTTATGAGCCCCGAAAATCCCACGAACGCCAAGCTCATCAGCCCCGCCGTGACCATCGTGATCGCCGAGCCCTTGAATATGCCCGGCACGTCCGCGCCTTCCATGCGCTCGCGCATTCCGGCGAACAGCACCATCACCAGCGTGAAGCCCAGCGCGCCGCCCATACCGAAAAACACCGACTCCATGAAATTATGTTTTGCCTGCACGTTGAGCAGCGGAATGCCGAGTACCGCGCAGTTGGTGGTAATCAGCGGCAGGTAGATGCCCAGCACCTGATGCAGCATCGGGCTGGTCTTCTGGATCACCATTTCGGTGAACTGCACGATGCCGGCGATCACCACGATGAACGACAGCGTGGTCAGGTAGGAAAGCTCCGGCCCGAGCAGATATTCGTTGATGAGGTAACTGGCGCCCGAGGCCACGGTCAGCACAAAGGTGGTGGCCAGGCCCATGCCGAGCGAAGCCTCCAGTTTTCTGGAGACCCCCATGAACGGGCAGAGGCCGAGAATCTTGACCATCACGATGTTGTTCACAAACACCGCGCCGACCAGGATGAGCAGATATTCGGTCATTGATGCGCCTTTGAAGTCAGGCGTGGATTATCCCCCGATTCATATGCCGCTTCAATCGCGCTGGCTGACATTTGGTGAGAGGCGGGTTTGTGCTGCGGATGACCTTGCCCCCGAAAAACGTATTTCTTAACTGAGGATAGAATTCAAGTTGAG
>CAYGIF010000196.1:0-3568 GCA_964349865.1 uncultured Gallionella sp.
AGCTTGTTGTGGTACACCACGCTGCCGAGCTTCTCGACGCGCGATTCCAGCGTCTTCTTGCGATCCTGGTCGAAGAAGAATTTCGCATCCGCGAGGCGCGGGCGCACCACGCGCTCGTTGCCGCCGATCACCAGGCTCGCATCCGCCGGGCGGATGTTGGACACGATCAGGAATTTATTGGTCAGCTTGCCGCCGGCATCCAGCAACGGAAAATATTTCTGGTTCGCCTTCATGGTCAGGATCAGGCATTCCTGCGGCACCTCGAGAAATTCCGCTTCGAATTGCCCGATCAGCACGTTGGGGCGCTCGACCAGCGCGGTCACTTCATCCAACAACGCCTCATCCACAATCGGCCTCACCCCGCCGCCCGCCTGCACCGCCGCCGCAGCCAACTGATGCACGATCTCGTCGCGGCGTTTCTCGAAGGACGGGATCACCGCACCCTCATTTTCCATCTGCGTCTCGTAACTGTCGGCATCGCGGATTTCCAGCGTCGCGCTGGCCGCCTCGAAACGGTGGCCCTGCGTGCTGCGCCCGGCTTGCAAACCCAGCACCGAAACCGGCACGATTTCCGCGCCGTGCAGCGCGACCACCCCATGCGCGGGGCGCACGAACTGCACGCTGCTCCAGCCGTCGGCGAGCTGGTAGGTCATCATCTTGGGGATCGGCAGTTTGGCAAGCGCGTCTTCCAAAGCCTTCTGCAAGCCTTCCGCCAGCGTCGCCCCGGCTTGCCTGCTGTCATAGACCAGCGACTCCGCCTTGCCCTCGCCTTCGCGGCGCAACTGCGGCACGACCTCGGCACCCACACCCAGCGCGGCAAGCTTCTTCAGCAGCGCGGGTGTCGCCTGGCCGGCTGCGTCCAGCCCGACGGATACCGGCATCAGCTTCTGCGACACCGCTTTATCGATGGCCTTGGCGGCCACATCGCCCACCCGCACCGCGAGGCGGCGCGGCGAAGCAAAAGAAGCCACCGTGTTCTCGGCAGAAATCAAACCTTGTGCCTTGAAGCTTGCAACCAGCGTCTCGGCGAAACTCTCGCCGAGTTTCTTCAGCGCCTTCGGCGGCAGTTCCTCGACGAGCAACTCAACCAGCAAATTTTTGGTGTTGGCTCCGGCCGGCCTGTCGGCCTTAACCTGCGCTTCGCGCACATTAGCCTTCGCCGAAACTTCGCTTATGCTCGTTTTCATGCTGCCACCACTTTTTTCTCTATCTGCGCCAGCACTTCATCCGCCCACGCTTTGGGCGCCATCGGAAAGCCGAGATGGGCGCGGCTGTCGAGGTAGCTCTGCGCGACGCTGCGCGCCAGATTGCGGATGCGCCCGATGTAAGCGGCGCGCTCCGTCACCGAGATCGCGCCGCGCGCGTCGAGCAAGTTAAAGCTGTGCGCAGCCTTCAGCACCTGCTCGTAGGCGGGCAATGCCAGTCGCTGTTCCATCAGGTGTTTGGCATTGCCTTCATGCGCGCCAAATGCATGCAGCAGGAAATCGACGTTGCTGTGCTCGAAGTTGTAGGCGGATTGCTCGATCTCGTTCTGGTGGTACACGTCGCGGTAAGTCACACCCGGCGTCCAGATCAGGTCAAACACGTTTTCCACGCCCTGCAAATACATCGCCAGCCGCTCCAGCCCGTAAGTGATCTCGCCGGTGATCGGCTTGCAGTCGATGCCGCCGACCTGCTGAAAATAGGTGAACTGCGTGACCTCCATGCCGTTTAGCCACACCTCCCAGCCCAGCCCCCACGCGCCGAGCGTCGGGTTTTCCCAGTCGTCCTCGACAAAGCGGATGTCGTTCTGCTTGAGGTCGAAACCGAGCGCCTCCAGCGAGCCGAGATACAGGTCGAGGATGTTGGCCGGCGAAGGCTTCAGCACCACCTGAAACTGGTAGTAATGCTGCAGGCGGTTCGGATTCTCGCCGTAGCGCCCGTCCTTGGGGCGGCGCGACGGCTGCACGTAAGCGGCTTTCCACGGCTCCGGGCCGAGCGCGCGCAGGAATGTTGCGGTGTGCGACGTGCCCGCTCCGACTTCCATGTCATAGGGTTGCAGCAGCGCGCAGCTCTGCTTGTCCCAATAATTCTGTAGCGTCAGGATGATCTGTTGAAAGCTCAGCCCTTGGCTGAGCTTCGGTGAAGACTCATGCCCGCTTGCGGGCGTTATGTTGGAACCAAAGGTAAGCATCGGTTGTTTCAGGCGATTGCAAAGGCGTGCATTTTACTGGTTTTCGATGGCCGCCGTCAGCCTGATAAGTTCCAGCTTGCCGGTACGTGTCAGACTTTTGATTTCCATCTCGCGTTTCGATGCGGCAGACCTGTCGGCGCAACGTTCAGTAAACACCAGTTCCACCGGTACACGCGTCCGCGTGTATTTGGATGCCGTGCCGGAGTTATGCGCCGCGAGGCGTTTTTCCAGATCGTTGGTGATGCCGCAATACAGGGTGTCGTCGGCGCAGCGCAGCAGGTAGCAGAACCAGCTCACTCCTTAAACCCCTCCCGGCCTCCCCTTTTCAGGGGAGGTGTAGCGGCGCCCCCAGGCATAGGCCAGCATCAGCGCGATCAGCAGCAGCACTGCGGCGTTGCCCCAGCGCACATACGGCGTGATGCCGTCATAGCCTTGCGCCATGCCATTCAGCACGGCTTCCTGATGTTGCGGCAACTGCCGCAGCACCTTGCCGTCCGCGCCGATGATGGAGGTCACGCCGGTGTTGGTGGCGCGTAACATCATGCGGCCGGTTTCCAGCGCGCGCAGTTGCGCGATCTGGTTGTGCTGCGCCGCCGCGTGCGAGCGGCCGTACCAGGCGTCGTTGGTGATGTTCACCAGCAAGGTGGCCTGCGGCAATGCGCGGATGATCTCTTCGCCGAACACGTCCTCGTAGCAGATGTTCGCCGCGACGCGCTGACCGGCGACATCGAGCGGCGCCTGCCGCATCTCGCCGCGCGCCAGGTCGCCCATCGGGATGTCGAGCACGCCGATGATGAGCCAGCCGAGCAGCGGACGCAGCGGGATGAATTCGCCGAACGGCACCAGATGCTGCTTGCGGTAATGCTGCTCACCCGCCGTGCCGAGCGTAAACACGCCGTTGTAGTAGCTGCCGTTGTTGCGCTCGAAGGAACCGATCAGGATGTCGCCGCCGTTTTTTCTGGCATGGCCGCGCAGTTGCTCGACCAGTTGTTGCGGTACTTCATGGCGCAACAGCGGCAGCGCGGTTTCCGGCAGGATGGTGAGGCGCGCCGGGTTTTGCAGGGTCAGGCGGAGGTAGGTTTCCAGCGTGCCGGGCAGCGCGTTTTCGTTGAACTTGAGGTCTTGCGCGATGTTGCCCTGCACCAGCGCGACGCTGATCGGTTCGCCGTGCGGCTGCGTCCAGGCGACGGTGCGCAATGCCGCGCCACCGATCCACAACAAAACAAGAATCGCCAAAGCCGCCCGCCCCTGCCTGCTCCAGCGCTCTTGCAGCAGCATCGCCAGCAGCCCTGCACTCACCGCCGCGATCAGCGACACGCCGTATACGCCGAACAGCGGCACGTAGCCCGCCAGCGGGCTGTCGCTGTGCGCATAGCCCATGGCCAGCCAAGGAAA
>CAYGIF010000197.1:0-3559 GCA_964349865.1 uncultured Gallionella sp.
GGGCACACCGACCTGCTCGATGCGATGCGCGAATTTCCGGTCGAGGAAAAAGGTTTTATCAATCGCTCGAAGCTGGGCTGGCTGCTGAAAAAGAATGCAAACCGGATTGTTGGCGGCTTCATGTTCCAGCAAGCAACGGCGGATGGTCGCACCGCATGGCGGGTGGTTGCGGTGAATCCACCGCCTTTAACGCCTTCACCGCCTTTCACCGGGCCAGTTGCAGAAACTGTCATGCAAACCTCGAATGAGGAGTGGTGATATGGCCCCGGCGGAAATCATCGAACAGGCCACAGCGGAGGACTTGACCGCTCAGTCACGGCGCTTGCAGGATAAAGCGCAAGCCCCGCGCCATCGCTATCGCAGTGGTGTCGAACAGAGCGCAGAAGGCGATGAACCTGCCCTCTGCTTTAGCTCCGTAGCCAAGTGTGCCCGATACCACTGCAATAGCCGACAGCGAACCGCAAGCCCTTGGCGAGGTCTTTTTCGCGAAGGGCGCAGTGGTGAGGTGGCGGCGGGAACGGAGCGGACACACTCGGAGCGGAGCTATAAGCAGAGGGCGGGTTCATCGCCTTCTGCGCGCTGTTCGATGCCAGTGCGATAGCGAAGGCGCGGGGCTTGCGGGTTTTATTGCAAGCGCCGTGACTGAGCGGTCAGATGTGGATGCAAACCCTCAAGCAGCATGTACACGCATCGGTATGACCTCCGCGCTCTTTGGCTGTGACTCAAGGTAATCCGCCCAGTCTTGCACCAGCTTATGCCGCTCTTCGAGGAATTGCGTCCGGTCGTAGGCGGCTTGTATCTCATCTTTTTTCGCGTGGGCGAGCTGTGCCTCCAATACGTCGGCATCGACCCGGAACTTTTCGCGCGCAATGGTTCGCAATGTAGCGCGGAATCCATGTGTCACTGTCACGCCGCGCAATCCGCTTTCACGCAGTATCTTGCTCAGGCTATCGCGGTGCATGTGTTGGGATTTGGGATTTCTTACACCGGGAAATATGAATGGTGAATCGTCCGTGATCCCACGTTGCCTCTCCAGCAGTGGCAACATTTGCGAAGGGATCGGCGTGATATGGTCGTTGCCCATTTTCATGCGCGAAGCAGGGATATGCCACTCCATAGCGTCGAGGTCGAATTCGTCCCAGCGTGCGCCTACCACCACGCCGGGGCGCAAGGCGGTGTAAAGGCAGAACAGGATGGCGGCGCGCGATTGCGGCGAGCCAATGGCGTTAATGGCGTTAATCAGCGCGGGAATATCATTCGACTTGGTGACGGCGGCATAATGGCCTTTGGGTGCCTTGGGTAAAGCACCTCGCAGAGACAGCAACCTGCCATCCTCGCGCAAACCTTCCTGTATGGCGTACTCGATTATCTGGTTGCAATACTGGCGCGACTTTACCGCTAGTCGCGGTGCGCGCTCATGAACAAGGAGAATGACAGGCTTAATATCAGCCGAGGTGATTTCAGCAATTGGCTTGGCTCCCAGTTTAGGGAAAAGATCGTCATCAAGTGACTCGCGCGCTTTGCGGGCTGTCTCGGTAGCCCAGCTTTTTGCTTTGTGCGCGTACCATTCTTCGGCAATTGATTTGAAAGTGCCACGAGAGACAGCCTTTTCCTCGCGTTTCAGCTCCCTCTTTGTTGCAATAGGGTCAACGCCTTGGGCAAGCCCTGTTTTAGCTTCACGCGCTTTTGCTCGGGCAACTGAAGGCATGACCGCCGGGTAAGTTCCAAGCCCGATCATGTTCCGCCTGCCATCAGGCCGGGTGTATCTCAACACCCATCGCTTGTTACCCGCAATATCAACAACCAGAGCAAGCCCTTTGCCGTCATAAAGGGTAGCTCCCGGCTTTGCGGCATCAATTTGCTTTACTGTTAATTCAACCACTCGCTTTGGCATAGGTTTGGGTCTCACCGAAATTACTATGCCATAAACTATGCCAAAAGGTTCTGGCTGTCAATGGATTTAATTAGACGTAGAAAGACAATGCCTATGCAAAGATGGCTTGTATATTGGCTTTAAGCGGGGTGTTTATGAACTACGATGGACGGCTATGAATTGATGTTCGGGTTTTCTTCTGGCACCAGTACATAACATGGCTCGCGCAAGCGAGCCATTCCTTTTTTGTGCCCTGAAAAGCGAAGCATGCTTCGCGCTAGGATTCGAAAGGCATCCGATGCAACGGATGCCGGGGTCGCGCTTGCGTGACCGAGCCTCTTCTGAGCACCAGTTATAAATTCCAACGCAAAACAGAATACGCATCGCAGACATTGCGATGCGTATTTGCGTTGCTCATTACTGCCACCATCCTACTTGAACGGGTGGCGCAGCACGATGGTTTCATCGCGATCCGGCCCGGTTGAAACCATATCGACCGGCACGCCGCAGACCTTTGCGATGCGCTCCAGATAGTTGCGCGCGGCTTGCGGCAAATCCTCATAGCGTTGCACACCGACCGTAGTTTCACTCCAGCCCGGCATCTCCTCATACACCGCCTGGCAATCCGACAGCGCATCCGCGCCGGCCGGCAGAATGTCGCTTTCCACGCCATCGATGCGGTAGCCGATGCCGAGGCGCACCGTTTCCATGCCGTCCATCACGTCCAGCTTGGTGACGCATAAGCCGGATACGCCGTTGATCTGGATCGAGCGCTTGAGCGCGGCGGCATCGAACCAGCCGCAGCGGCGTGCGCGGCCGGTGGTGGAGCCGAATTCATGGCCGCGCTTGGCCAGGCCTGCGCCGATCGGATCGCATTTATCCACCGCGTCATACAGTTCGGTGGGAAATGGGCCGGAACCGACGCGCGTGGTGTAAGCCTTGGTGATGCCCAGCACGTAGTCGAGCATCTGCGGCCCCACCCCGGCACCGGCACAGGCCGCGCCGGCGATGCAGTTGCTCGAGGTGACGAACGGATAAGTGCCGTGGTCGATGTCCAGCAGGGAACCCTGCGCACCTTCGAACAGCAGGCTGTGGCCGGCCTGGTTGGCCTCATACAGGGCGCGCGGCACATCCATCACCAGCGGCTTGATGCGATCCGCCATCGCCAGCGTGTCGTCCAGGGTTTTCTGGAAATCGACCGTCTCCACATGGAAATAATTCTTCAGCACGAAGTTGTGATAATCCAGCACCTCGCCCAGCTTGGCAGCAAAGCGTTCGCGGAAAAAAATATCCTGCAGGCGGATCGCGCGGCGCGCCACCTTGTCCTCATAGGCTGGGCCGATGCCGCGTCCGGTGGTGCCGATCTTGGCATCGCCTTTCGCCAGCTCGCGTGCCTTATCGATTGCCGAGTGATAGGGCAATATCAGCGGGCAGGCTTCGGATACCTTCAGGCGGTTGTAAATGTCGATACCGGCTGCCTGCAGCTCATCCATTTCCTTGAGCAGCGCTTCCGGCGACAGCACCACGCCATTGCCGATGTAGCACATCACATGGTCGCGCAAAATGCCGGACGGAATCAGGTGCAGGACGGTTTTTTTGCCGCCGATCACCAGCGTATGCCCGGCATTGTGCCCACCCTGAAAGCGCACCACGCCATGCGCATGATCGGTCAGCCAATCGACGACC
>CAYGIF010000198.1:0-3319 GCA_964349865.1 uncultured Gallionella sp.
TTGTAATTCTTTCTTTTTGGGGTTTGGTAAATATATTAAAGAATTCATTGAAATTGGATGATAATATGCCATCTTCGGGTATATTTGGTAATTTCAAGTCGTCTGGTTCCGGAAGTATATTTAGTCCAAATACAATGGGTGGAGCTAATAACACAGGTCCAAATACAATGGGTGGTGCAAATAATATAGGTCCAAGTCCAGCGGGTGGTGGTTCAACAAAACCATATGGTGGAAATAATCCTGTATTTTTTGATGGATCTGATGATGTCGGTACTGATATTCCTGCAACACCATAAATATATATTTCCACAGTTTCAATTTGTATATACTATTGTAGATGTTACAATATAGACTGTATTAGAAATTTATTATTAAATAATTTATTATGAAAAAATTAATTGCATTGTTGGTGACTCTAGTTCCTGTTTCTGTTTTTGCTCAGCTAAATAACATTGATGATGTTACAGCAAAAGCTACAAATATTGGTAATACAGTAATAGTATTATTAATATCTTTTTCAGTTATTTGGATCGTTGTAAGTGTAGTACGATATCTTATCGCTGGTGGTGAAGATCAGAGAAAGGAAGGAGGAAAGGCTATTCTTTGGGGTGTTGTTGGACTTTTCGTAATCCTATCAATATGGGGTCTAGTGGCTATACTGAAGAATTCATTTAGAACAAATAGTGATCGTGTTCCTGTAGAACAATTTCCAAAGGCTATAGTTCCACCAACAGTGGGTCAATAATAATTATGAATTTACTGTTCACGGTTGTAAATGCTGGATCTGGAGCAGAAAATATTGTTAATGGTATTTTACCTAGAATAGTTGATAATATTGTTTTACCTCTAGTGCAGTTATTATTAGCTGTGACTACGGTTGTATTTCTTTGGGGATTGATAGGATTCTTTAAAAACGGTGATGATGCTGATGCCAGAACTACTGCTAGAAATCATATTTTATGGGGAGTCGTTGGATTGTTTATTATGATTTCTGTTTATGGAATTATACGATTTGTAGCAAATACAGTTGGTCAGGGTTCGGTACTTCCGTTTTGATTTGGGGGTATAAATAATATTATTTGATATTGAATTATAATATTAAATAATAAGTAAGGGCCGGAACGTAAAAACGTTCCGGCCCCTTGCGTTCTGAATCCCTCACTCAACTTCAATCAAAGCATTTGCAAGGCCTTGATTTTGATTGAGATGGAACCAGTAACTTGTGATGCCGTAACCTAGATGGACTGTGCCACTGTTACTAGGTAATACATGTATTCGTGTTTTATTGCCATTCACCATCACTGTGTATGATGGTGTGATCCCGTTCGTTGGGATTATACTGAAATTTACCTCTTTGTTTACTGGAAGGACGAACCAGTCACTAGTCGTTATGGTGAAATATTTCTTTCCACCATTTGCATTCGCTGAGGAATTTCCTACTGAAAATGATGATCGAATCATCACATAGACGATCAGCAGGAAGATCATGAGTATGGTCACTATTCGTGAGACTACTTTTCCAAGTTTATTATCACTCGGAATATCAATTTTTTTGACAATGTCATTCATACTATTTGATAAATGTTCTTCCTTTAGCAATTTCCAGAACATCGACGTTGCTACCATTTACCTTCGAGGCAAGAATTATTCCACGAGCCTCCTCGAAGGTCATTTTGCCTCCTGATGCGACTACAGCTTTACTTGCTGCATCTAGAATTCCTGTAATATCCTGGGCAGTTCTAGGTGCATCAATGTCGATTACTTCAGGTGACCCTGTCCAGATTCCAAGATTCCTCTCCTCATCATCTATTTGTGATGGTGGGCCAAATTCCTCTTCAAATCTCATCTTGAAAAGATTAAGCTGCTCTCGCCCGTAGCCAGTTTCATCAACCTTACCGACTACTCCTTGAAGGAATTTTTCAACCCTATCCCTTAGACGCTTTTCAATCTCACTCGGGTTAGTTTTGATAAAATTGACAAGACTTCCAGCCAGTGGACCCCAGAATAGTCTCCATCTAATTATTACCAATTTATCATTTTTAAGGGTATAGACCTCATCAGGTCTTTGTTGCAGGGTTCCTTGTCTGCTCATATCTATTTCAACACTAGGTTTTTCCCATGGATATTTCCAGTGGAATCCAGCTTGAAATTCTTTCTGAGCCCTAATCTCTCTATACCCAGAGAATGTAGATTGATATGCGGAACTTTCTGATACGAACGGATCAGAAATGATCCATGCTCTATCAGCAGGTACCGTAAAGGTACAGTGATGAAATATATACTTGAAATACAGCCATGAGGCTATAATCAAGACAATTCCGATCGCAAGCACAGCATCCACTCCAAATACGTACAGGAAAGTAAAGACGACAGTGCCAATCATTCCGATAATTGTCAAAAGAATCGTGATTCCAAACCACATTCGACTTAGACCAAAAGTAATTTTCATTGCATGCTTTCAGTTGGTTGTTTTAACGAGCTATTCATTAATTAAATTAACATATTTTGTATAAAAAGTCAAATTTAACGTAGGGCACATTCAACACATTATTTTAATATAAAAAATTAGAGCGACACTTGCGATGTCGCTCTATGTGTTGATGATCTCGGGGCTTAATTCCTGAGAATATCATCAATGTTGTTCAGTCTGTCGGAAAACCTCCTTTCCGAAAGACCCATCCAATCTTTAGGGTGGATGACCCCTTGTTCCTGATTCTGATAGAGTCAGAACTCACAATTCGTCCTTTCGGATCAGAATTGTTGATTTTTATATCGTACACCTCCCTTGAGGAATACGTTGTTGCCTTCATGCCCCATCCGAATGGCACAGGGAAGACGACGTCCTCACCTTGTTCTAGCTCCGATTCCATCCGGACGTCTCCGCCTTCATGTGGATTTTCACCACTCGTCGGATCTAGGACCTCAGTCCTGTCCGGTTCAAATCCTATTGGCCATTTCGGGCCATTCGGATCAGTTCCTCCAGCGTTTCGGATGTTCACGGTCACCCGTGCATCTTTCTCCGCCTTGACCTGCACCGCAACACCGTTTGTGCTACGGTCGACGAGAACACCACTCTGGGGTAACGTCGAGCCACCAGCCTCGGAGAAGGGAACCCTTGTCCCCTTGACCTCATTAGTGGTGATGGCGATACCAAGGGACTGGAGTTTATTCCATCCGATGTAACCCAATCCGATGAGGATTGCGGTCCCCATTAGGGTCATGAGGACGATTGCCCAGGTGGGCATTTTCGTCTGAACCGGCTGTTGAACCGGCTGTTGAACCGGCTGTTGAACCGGCTGTTGAACCGGCTGTTGAACCG
>CAYGIF010000198.1:3419-3484 GCA_964349865.1 uncultured Gallionella sp.
GATTATTTGCTGGATTTTGATTTGTCAAGGTTTTTCCCTTTCCTTTTTTTGTTGATGTTGCGGGA
>CAYGIF010000199.1:0-3478 GCA_964349865.1 uncultured Gallionella sp.
ATGTTGCCTTCCTGGATCAGGTCGAGGAATTGCAGGCCGCGGTTGGTGTATTTCTTGGCGATGGAAATCACCAGGCGCAGGTTAGCCTCGATCATGTCGCGCTTGGCGCGGCGCGCCTTGGCTTCACCGTTGGTCATCTGTTTGTTGATTTCCTTCAGATCCTTGATCGGAATGCCGACGCGCCGCTCCAGATCCAGCAGGCGCTGCTGCTGTTCGACAATGGCGTGCTGATAGCGTTCCAGCGTCTCGCCGTAAGGCTTCTTCGCCTTCAGTTCCTGCGCGACCCATTGCAGATTGTCTTCATTGCCCGGAAACACCTTGATGAAATGCGGGCGCGGCATCCTGCCTTTGATCACGCACATCTCCTGGATGCTGCGCTCGCTGCGGCGCACCTCTTCAACCAGACCGCGCATGGTGTCGCACAGCGCATCCACTTGTTTTGCGGAGAAACGAAAGCTCATTAATTCGCCGGAAATACCGGACTGGTACTTGTCATATTGCTTGCTGCGGTAGCCGTGTTTTTCGTAAGCCTTGCCCATCTTGTTGAACAGGTCGGCAATCACGGCAAAACGCGCCAGCGCATCGGCCTTGAGCTGCGCCAGATTGGCTGCGGCGGCGGCGGCAGTCGCCTCTTCGTCCTCTTCTTCGTCGGCGGCATGATTGCCGGCTTCTTCCGCTTCTTCCGCTTCTTCGTCGCCCTCGGCGCCGATGACCGCTTCATCTGCGGTATCCACAAAACCGTCGATCAGCTCATCGATGCGCATCTGGTCGTGTTCGATTTTCGTGGCCAGCATCAGGATTTCGGCAATTGTCGCCGGGCACGCGGAAATCGCCTGAAGCATGTGCTTCAGGCCTTCCTCGATACGCTTGGCAATCTCGATTTCCTTCTCGCGGGTAAGCAGTTCGACCGTGCCCATTTCGCGCATATACATGCGCACCGGGTCGGTGGTGCGACCGAATTCCGAGTCCACCGTGGACAGCGCGGCTTCGGCTTCCTCGGCGGCATCCTCGTCGGCCGCTGCAGGCGCGGTATCCGTCATGATCAGCGTTTCGGCATCGGGAGCGACGTCGCATACCTTGATGCCCATGTCGTTGATCATGCTCGCTACGCCTTCGATCTGCTCGACTTCGAGCATATCCGGCAAATGGTCGTTGATTTCGGCATAGGTCAGGTAGCCGCGCTCTTTGCCCAGCACGATCAAGGCTTTCAGGCGCGTGCGCCGCGCCTCGATATCCTGCTGCTGATCAACGACCGGCAGCGGAATAGCGACAGCTTGTTTCTTGTCCTGCTTTTTCTTGTCTTTAGGCTTTGCCATATTCAGATTCCCAATTGCGTGATGCCGCGCAGAAAAGCGGCGGATTATACCCGAATCCAACCGGATTTTCCCAATCTTTCCCGAGACTTCGTCTCAACGACCCGCTTGCCGGTAACGCTCGCGTTCGGCCTCACTCAGGCATGCCAGGCCACCCTGCGCGACCTTGGCCTGCAACGTCTGAAACTCATGGCGGCGTCGATCCTTGTCAAAGCTGTTTATCAACCCGTCAAACTCCGCCGCCACATCAAAATTTTCGCCCCAGTTCAACATATCCGCCTCTGCCGCCGCCAGGATTTTCTCATGCGCTGTGCCATGGAACATCTGCATCAGCGCTGCACTGTTCACCTCAAAGCCGGCTTCGCGCAGCACATAAAGCACCGCCGCCACCGCATCGGCTTCGGGGCCTTCGCCATGCCAGGCTGCGTGGATTTGTGTGCCCAGCGCCGGCTGCGAAATCAGGCATTGCAGCAATAGCCGGTGCGCCGAAGGCGCCGCGCGCCCGGCTTTCTGGAAGACCCTCTGCGCCGTGCGCGCGACCGGTTTGATTTCATACAGCGCCTCCAGTTCCGCCTGGCTCACCCCGGCGAGCGCCGCGACTTCCTTGCGCAGCAGCAACGCGGTAGCCGGCGCGGTAATCGCGGTCAGCAACGGTTTGGCGCGCTGCAACAATTGGTTGCGCCCCTCCTGGCTGCGCAAGTCCAGTTCCGCGCTGACTTCGCGCAACAAGTAGCCGGACAGCGGCATCGCTTCCTGCACGCGCTGCTCGAGGGCATCCTTGCCGAATTCGCGGATGAAACTGTCGGGGTCGTGCTCGACCGGCAAGAACAGGAAACTGATGCGCTTGCCGTCCTGCAAATAAGGCAGCGCGTTTTCCAGCGCGCGCCATGCCGCGCGCTGTCCCGCCTTGTCGCCGTCAAAGCTGAACACGATATGATCGGCGAGGCGCAGCAGCTTCTGCACGTGGTACGGCGTGGTCGCCGTGCCCAGCGTCGCCACGGCATAGTCCACGCCATGTTGCGCCAGCGCGACTACGTCCATGTAGCCCTCCACCACCAGCACCTGCTGTCCGCCGCGAATGGCTTTTTGCGCCTGGAACAGGCCATAAAGCTCGCGGCCTTTTTCGAATAGCGGCGTTTCCGGCGAGTTGAGGTATTTGGGCTCGCCCTCGCCCAGCACCCGCCCGCCGAAGCCGATGACCTGGCCGCGCACGTTGACAATGGGGAACATGATACGGTCGCGGAAGCGGTCGTAGCGCTTCCCGTCGTCGCCTGCGATCACCAGACCGGTCTCGGTCAGCGCATCGCTCTGGTAATCCGGAAAGGCTGCCGCAAGATTCTGCCACGCATCCGGCGCATAGCCGATGCCGAATTTCGCCGCGATTTCGCCGGAGAGGCCGCGCTGCTTGAGGTAGTCGATTGCGCGCGGCGACTGTTTGAGCTGTTCGCGGTAATAGCGCGTGGCGGTCTGCATCACCTCATACAGATCCGGCGCAACTTTCTGAAATGCATCTCCGGCTGTCGGGCGTTCGCGGGGAACCTCCAAGCCGACATTGCGCGCCAGTTCCTCGATCGCCTCGACATAGCCGAACCCGGCATGTTCCATGACGAAACCGATTGCCGTGCCATGCGCGCCGCAGCCAAAGCAATGGTAAAACTGCTTGGACTGGCTGACGGTGAACGAGGGGGATTTTTCGTTGTGGAACGGGCAGCAGGCTACATAATTCGCACCGGCCTTCTTGAGCGGCACGTACCGCTCGACCACGTCCACGATATCGAGACGATTAAGCAGGTCATGAATAAAACTTTTCGGAATCAAGCCCGCACCTTTCATCACTGCCGGCAAAGCGCCGGTGGAACGGTTAACCGGGAATTACTTGCTGAGCTGCGCCTTGATCAGCGCGGAAACCTTGCCCATATCGGCGCGACCGGCCAATTTTGGCTTGAGCAGGCCCATCACCTTGCCCATGTCCTGCGGGCCGGCTGCGCCGGTTGCGGCGATCGCCTCGGCCACGGCGGAGGCGATTTCGCCCTCGCCGAGCTGCTGCGGCATGTAGGCGGCCAGCACGCTCATCTCGAACTTTTCGACATCCGCCAGATCCTGGCGGCCAGCCGCCTCGTACTGGCTGATGGAGTCGCGCCGCTGCTTGTTCATCTTTTCGATGA
>CAYGIF010000200.1:0-3477 GCA_964349865.1 uncultured Gallionella sp.
GCAACACGGTGATCTTCGACGAGGCGCACCAGTTGCCGGAGACCGCCAGCCTGTTTTTTGGCGAAAGCCTGTCCACCACGCAATTGCTCGACCTGGCGGGCGATACGCGCATCGAAACGGCGGCTGCCGCGAAGGATTTTGCGCCGCTGCCGAAGGCCTGCGACGAACTGGACAAGGCCGCGCGCGACTTGCGGCTGGCATTCAAGAAGGAAGGACGGCTGCCTGCCACCGCGACGGAAAGCTTCAAGGAGTTTGCACCCGCACTGAAGATGCTCGGCGAGAAGCTGGCGCAACTGGGCGGCTTGCTGGAGAAGCAGGCGGAACGCAGCGAGGGGCTGGAGAATTGCTGGCAGCGCGCGCAGGCGTTGGCGCAGCAATTGAAGCAGTGGCAGGACGGCGATGTGCCGGATATGGTGCGCTGGCTGGAAATATTTCACCACTCGCTGCAACTCAACACCACGCCGCTGTCGATCGCGGAAATTTTCGCGAAGCAGATCGGCGGCAGCGCGCGCGCGTGGATATTCACTTCAGCGACGCTCGCGGTAAAGCAGGATTTCTCGCTATACCAGAGCGAGATGGGCTTGCTGAAAGCAAAGACCGCGTGCTGGGACAGCCCGTTCAACTACGCCGAGCAGGCGTTGCTGTATGTGCCGCAAAATCTGCCGGAGCCGAACACCGATGGCTATACCGAAGCGGTGGTGCAGGCCGCGCTGCCGCTGATCGAGGCCAGCAAGGGGCGCGCCTTCCTGCTGTTCACCAGCCTGCGCGCGATGCAACGTGCACACGAGATTTTACTCGCGGAATTTGACCGGCACGGCTGGAACTACCCGCTGCTGTTGCAGGGCGAAGGCTCGCGCAACGAAATGCTCACGCGCTTCCGCGAACACGGCAACGCGGTGCTGCTCGGCAGCCAGTCGTTCTGGGAAGGCGTGGACGTGCGCGGCGAGGCCTTGTCGCTGGTCATCATCGACAAGCTGCCGTTCGCGCCGCCGGACGACCCGGTGCTGGCGGCGCGCATCGAACAGATGAAAAAGCAGGGGCGCAACGCGTTCATGGAATACCAGTTGCCGCGCGCGATCATTACGCTGAAGCAAGGCGCGGGGCGGTTGATCCGCGACGAAGCCGACCGGGGCGTGCTGATGATCTGCGACCCGCGCATCATCGGCAAGCACTACGGCAAGCGCATCTGGCAAAGCCTGCCGCCGATGAAACGCACGCGGGATGAGGCAGTGGCGGTGGAGTTTTTCAACGGACCTGTTTCCGCCAGCGAATCGTAGGTCGGGCTCCGCCCGACAACTTCAGGGGCAACGCCCGCCCTATGAACCTAAAAACCGCAGTTGACTGGAAATATCATTTTTCTTCAATGCGTCGGGCTGCTCTTGTAGGTGCGAATTCATTCGCACTTAACCTGTTGTTCGGGCGAATGAATTCGCCCCTACCACCCCGCCAACTGCGGATTTTAGGATGAAACTATTGTGGGAGCGGCTTCAGCCGCGATTGCCGTTCGCGGCTGAAGCCGCTCCCACAAAATCTTCTCAAACGCAACCTGGAATAATCAGCGCCCCGACACCACGCAGCGGTTGCGCCCGGCTTCCTTCGCTTCGTAGAGCGCGCCGTCGGCATCTTTCAGCATCGTTTCATAATCCGGGTGGCCGTTGTAAGTGGCAATGCCGATGCTGGCAGTAACTTTGGTCGTTTGCCCATCGCCGACGCGCAACGGTTCCGTGGCGAATCTTTGGCGTATGGTTTCCGCCGCCTGCAATGCCTGATCCCTGTCGATTTCAACCAGCACCACCAGCATTTCCTCGCCGCCATAGCGAAACACGAAGTCCCCGGCGCGCACGCTGCCGGCGACCAGATCGGCGGCTTGCTGCAACACCATATCTCCCGCCGCATGCCCATAGGTGTCGTTGATTTTCTTGAAGTGGTCCAGGTCGAGCAGCAACAGCGCGAACGGCATGCCGCTGCGCCGCGCCAGGGCCATTTCCCGCGTCAGCACGGCGGGCAGGAAGCGGCGGTTCAACAGGCGCGTCAGCGCATCGCGGCCGCTTTCCACTTCGATGAAACGGTCGAACAATCCTCCCAGCATGAACTTGATCTCGGCGATTCCCGCCTCGATTTCCTTCATCAGCATGCTTGCATCGCCGGGGTTGCGGCGCGACTCGAGCAGCTTGGGAAATAGCGATTTTTCAACTTCCTCGATGCGCAGGCGTATCTGCTCCAGCTCCGGCGCGGACTCGAAAATAATCGCCGCCTTGTGTTGCAGCCACATGCCGAATTCGGAATGTTTGATGCCCGGCAACTCCGCTTCGCCGCCCTCGGCAAGCAGCTTGAGCAAAATCTGCTGCGCCCATTCCAGGATTGCCGCACGCTGCCGCTCGCGCTCGGCCAGCATATTCTGCCCCAGCGCGAACATGCGGTAGGCCTCATCCGCGCGCGTATGCTTTTCCATATCGATGACGAAATAATCCGTCATCGCATCCAGCGCCAGCTCGATCGTTTCCGCGACGAAATTGGTCGCTTTCACCAGCTCGCCGCGCCCCAGGGAAGAGTCCACCAGATAGCCGTGGATCGCGTGTTTCAGCATGCGCGCGCCCCGCATCACCAGCGTGATGGGTACCTGGATGCGCGCATGCACCTCGCCGATATGGCACTGATGCTTGTAGATCGCCTCCGGATCCTGCCGGCCGTCGGAAAACAGCTCGCATAACCAGCGTTGCATCGAAGCGTGCAGGCGCCGGTTGACGAGATCGTTATCCAGAAACGATCTTGCTTCCTCATCGGATAACATGTCCCGGTAGAACATGTCGGCCAGTCCGGCGGTTTGCTGCCGGACGATTTCGCCGACCAGTTGCCGTACCGCAGCGGGAGTTTCTTCGGATAGCCTGCGCCAATCGGCGGCAAATTCCTTGCTTTGCTTCAGTTTGATCATGATTGCCTGCTAAAAAATATCGTGGATTATTGTATCAGCAATCCTTAGCCCGCCAGCAGATTCACCAGCCCATCCAGCCCGACAAAATTCAGCGCGTAGCTGGCCTGCTCGCGCACTACCGGCTTGGCGTGATAGGCGATGCTGATGCCGGCGCGCGCCATCATTTTCAGGTCGTTCGCGCCGTCGCCCATCGCGATGACCTGCTCCGGCCTGAGCTCCATCTCTTCGCGGATTTTCACCAGCCAGTCGGCCTTGCCCTGCGCATCGAAAACCTTGCCCAGCACCTTGCCGGTGAGTTTGCCGTTCGCGATTTCCAATGTATTGGCATGGGCGAAATCGAGCCCCAGCCTCGCCTTGAGGCGTTCGGTGAAAAACATGAAGCCGCCGGACACCAGCAATATCCTGATCCCGTGCTCCTTCAGCCTGGCCAGCAGGATTTCCGCGCCGGGCGAGAGTTGCAGGCGTTCGTCATACACCCATTGCAGGGCGTGCTCGTCCAGCCCCTCCAGCAGAGCGACGCGGCGGCGCAGGCTTTCGGCGAAATC
>CAYGIF010000201.1:0-3475 GCA_964349865.1 uncultured Gallionella sp.
GATCCGCGCCAGGAGCGCGATGCCTGCGGGGTGGGCTTTGTCGCGCATATCAAGGGGAAACAGAGCCATGACATGGTGCGCCAGGGCTTGCGGATACTGGAGAATTTGACCCATCGCGGCGCGGTGGGCGCCGATCCGCTGGCCGGTGACGGTGCGGGTATTTTGTTGCAGATTCCCGATGCGTTTTTGCGCGCGCAATGCGCGGCGCAGGGTATCGAATTGCCTGCGGTCGGCAGCTATGGCGTGGGGATGCTGTTCCTGTCGCGCGATCCGAAAAACCGCGCGGCCTCCGAGCGGATTCTCGCCGAAACAATCGCCGCCGAAGGGCAGCAGTTATTGGGTTGGCGCGATGTGCCGGTGGATGGAACGGGGCTGGGAGAGAGCGTCAAGGCATCCGAACCCGTCGTGCGCCAGGTGTTCATCGCGCGCGGCAAGAATTGCAGCGATGTCGATGCGTTCGAGCGCAAGCTGTTCGTGATTCGCAAAATTGTGCAGCATGAAGTGCGGCGACTGCCGGGAGACCGGGGTTTGTATGTCGCATCATTGTCCGCGCGGACCATCGTCTACAAGGGCATGCTGCTGGCCGACCAGGTCGGCCAGTATTACCTCGATTTGCAGGACAAGAGCATGGTCAGCGCGCTGGCGCTGGTGCATCAGCGTTTCTCCACCAACACTTTCCCGACCTGGATCCGCGCGCATCCGTTCCGCATGATCGCACACAACGGCGAGATCAATACCTTGCGCGGCAACGTGAACTGGATGGCCGCGCGCCATGCGGCGATGTCGTCCAAGCTGCTGGGCGAAGACCTGGACAAGCTGTGGCCGCTGATCGTGGAAGGGCAGTCCGATTCCGCCTGTTTCGACAACGCGCTGGAATTGCTGGTGATGGGCGGCTATTCGCTGCCGCACGCGATGATGATGCTGATCCCCGAAGCGTGGGCGGGCAACCCGCTGATGGATGAAGGGCGGCGCGCGTTTTACGAGTACCACGCCGCGCTGATGGAGCCGTGGGACGGTCCGGCGGCGGTGGCGTTCACCGACGGTCGCATGATCGGGGCGACGCTCGACCGCAACGGCCTGAGGCCGGCGCGCTACTTCATCACCGACGACGACATGGTGCTGATGGCTTCTGAAATGGGCGTGCTGGACATCCCGCAGCACAAGATCGTGAAGAAGTGGCGGTTGCAGCCGGGCAAGATGTTCCTGATCGATATGGAGGCGGGCCGCATCGTGGACGATGCCGAGCTGAAACAGCAGTTGGCGGCCGCAAAGCCCTACCGCAAGTGGATAGAGAAATCGCGCTACTTCATCAAGGATTTGCCCGAGATTAAGGTCGAGACGGCATTGCAGGAGACGCTGCTGGACACACAGCAGGCGTTCGGTTACACGCAGGAGGACATCAAGTTCATCCTCGCGCCCATGGTGTCTTCCGGCCAGGAGGCGATCGGCTCCATGGGAGTCGATGCGGCGTTGCCGGTATTGTCGAACAAAAACCGTTCGCTCTACGATTATTTTCAGCAGTTGTTCGCGCAGGTGACCAATCCGCCGATCGACCCGATCCGCGAAGAGATCGTGATGTCGCTCACCTCGTTCATCGGCCCCAGACCCAACCTGCTCGGGCTGGAAGAGACCGATCCGCCGTTGCGTCTGGAAATTTCCCAGCCGCTCCTGACCAAGGAGGGCATGGCCAAATTGCGCAACATCAGCAAGCTGACCAAGGGGCGTTTCAGGTCGCTGGTGCTGGATATCACCTACCCTGCCAGCGAGGGGGCGGCAGGCTGCGAAGCCGCCATCAAGGCGCTGTGCAAAGCCGCCGACAAGGCGGTGGCGGAAGGCTGCAACGTATTGATCCTGTCCGACCGCACCGTGTCGAGAAAGCGCGTGGCGATCCCCGCGCTGCTGGCCTGCGCGGGCGTACACCATCATCTGGTTCGCGGTGGACTGCGCACCAGCACCGGCCTGGTGGTGGACACGGGCTCGGCGCGCGAAGTGCATCATTTCGCCCTGCTTGCCGCTTATGGCGCCGAAGGGGTGTGCCCGTGGCTGGCGTATGAGACCATCGAAGCCATGACGGATTACCTGCCCGCGCATGCGAACGAGAAAGACATTGACCAGCGTTTCATCAAGGCCATAGACAAGGGGCTGCTCAAGGTGATGTCCAAGATGGGCATTTCCACCTACCAGTCCTATTGCGGGGCGCAGATCTTCGAGGCGGTCGGCCTGAATGCCGGATTCGTCGAGAAATATTTCACCGGCACGGCCACCCAGATCGAAGGCATCGGCCTGCAAGAAGTGGCCGAAGAGGCGGCGCGCACCCACCGTAGCGCTTTTGAGAGCGACCCGGTGCTGTCCAATGTGCTGGATGCGGGCGGCGAGTACGCTTGGCGCGCGCGCGGCGAAGAGCATATGTGGACGCCGGACAGCATCGCAAAACTGCAAAACTCAACGCGCACCAATAATCTTGCGACCTACAAGGAATACGCCAAACTCATCAACGAGCAGGCCGGGAAACTGAAAACCCTGCGCGGGCTATTCGACATCAAGCCTGCGGGGAAACCGGTACCGCTGGAAGAGGTCGAGCCGGCAAAAGAAATCGTCAAGCGTTTCGCCACCGGCGCGATGTCGCTCGGCTCGATTTCCACCGAGGCGCATACCACGCTGGCGATCGCGATGAACCGCATCGGCGGCAAATCGAATACCGGCGAGGGCGGCGAGGATGCCGCGCGCTACCGGACGATCAAGGGCGGCGAAATGCTGTCCGGCATCATCGGCAAGGGGCGCATCGCGAAAGACCGGGAGCTCAAGGCGGGAGACTCGTTGCGTTCGCGCATCAAACAGGTCGCATCAGGCCGTTTTGGGGTTACCGCGGAATACCTTGCCAGCGCCGACCAGATCCAGATCAAGATGGCGCAGGGCGCCAAACCCGGCGAAGGCGGGCAACTGCCCGGCCACAAGGTGACCGAATACATCGCCAAGCTGCGTTTTTCGGTACCCGGAGTCGGGCTGATCTCGCCGCCGCCGCACCACGACATCTACTCGATCGAGGACTTGGCGCAACTCATCCACGACCTGAAAAATTCCAACCCGTCCGCATCGATTTCGGTGAAGCTGGTTTCCGAAGTGGGTGTGGGCACGGTTGCGGCGGGTGTGGCCAAGACCAAAGCGGATCACATCGTCATCTCCGGTTTCGACGGGGGTACCGGGGCATCGCCGATCTCCTCGATCAAACACGCCGGTACGCCGTGGGAGCTGGGGTTGGCGGAAGCGCAGCAGACGCTGGTGCTGAACCAGTTGCGCGGCCGCGTCGTCCTGCAGGTGGACGGCCAGATCAAGACCGGGCGCGACGTGCTGATCGGCGCGCTGTTGGGCGCGGACGAATTCGGTTTCGCGACCGCCCCGCTGGTGGTGGAAGGCTGCATCATGATGCGCAAGTGCCACCTCAACACCTGCCCGGTCGGCGTGGCGACGCAAGACC
>CAYGIF010000202.1:0-3429 GCA_964349865.1 uncultured Gallionella sp.
CAGTTTGTTGCGCAATGAGAGCCCATGCCACCAAGTGTTCATCGTCTTCCTCCCCTGATCCTTCCCCTTCTGCGGCGCCCGCTATAGTTCCGAGTGCCCAGCCGCGGTATGCCCCTCCGCCAGATACACATTCTTGCGTAGCGAAGGTAGCGGATAGCCTGACCTTGTTATGCTGAAGCTACCGTGCCATTTTGCTGGAGCAGAGTATAACCGCTTCGATTCACATGCGTCAGCCCACTTTATAGCCGGCGGTTTACCCAATTGAATCGGGTTCTATCATTGCAACCGACAGCGCAGTGTGCACTGCACTATGTCATCTGTCTGCTATAGTTCCAATCCGAGCAAATACACCGTTAATCCAATTGCTGCAATTTGACACATTGATTATCGGCAGCGGCTTGGCCGGGTTGGCGCTGGCCATCAAGCTGGCCGATCGCCAAAAAATCGGGTTAATCACCAAAAAATCCCTGCTGGACGGCGCGAGCGGACAGGCGCAGGGCGGCATTGCCGCCGTGCTGTCCAAAGACGATACGCTGGATGCGCATATTCAGGACACCCTCACCGCCGGTGCCGGCCTGTGCGATGAAACCGTCACGCGTTATGTTGTCGAGCATGGCAAGGCCGCCATCGACTGGCTGATCGATCAGGGCGTGCCATTTACCAAAGACAGTTCCAGCAGCATGGGCTACCACCTCACCCGCGAAGGCGGGCACAGCCGCCGGCGCATCATCCACGCGGCGGACGCGACCGGGCATGCGGTGCAAGAAACGCTCGCCGCACGCGCGCTGGAACACCCGAACATCACGGTGCTGGAAAATCACCTGTCGGTCGACCTGATCACCGGCAGGAAGCTCGGCTTGCCGGACAAACGCTGCTACGGTGCATACGCCTTGAACAGCTTGAGCGACGAAGTCGTCACCATCGCCGCACAGGATACTGTTCTTGCGACCGGCGGCACCGGCAAGGTCTATCTCTACACCACCAACCCCGACACGGCAACCGGCGACGGCATCGCGATGGCATGGCGCGCCGGCTGCCGCGTGGCCAATATGGAATTCATCCAGTTTCACCCGACCTGCCTGTACCACCCTCACGCGAAATCTTTCTTGATCAGCGAAGCGGTGCGCGGCGAAGGCGGCGTCCTGAAGTTGCCCGACGGCACGCGTTTCATGCCTTGGCACGATGAGCGCGCCGAGCTCGCCCCGCGCGACGTGGTGGCGAGGGCGATCGACTTCGAGATGAAAAAGCGCGGGCTGGATTGCGTCTATCTGGACATCTCGCACCAATCGGTCGAATTCCTGCAGGAACATTTCCCGACCATCTATGCGCGCTGCCTCAGCCTGGGCATCAACATCAGCAAGGAGCCGATCCCGGTGGTTCCCGCCGCGCACTACACCTGCGGCGGAGTCGTCGCCGATTTGCGCGCGCGCACCGATGTGGAGAACCTGTATGCGGTCGGCGAAACCGCCTACAGCGGGTTGCATGGAGCCAACCGGCTGGCCAGCAATTCCCTGCTGGAGTGTCTTGTGTTCGCGGATGCCGCCGTCCGCGACATTCTGGGCAAGCCGCACCAGGTTCCGCCGCCGCTGCCCGCCTGGGACGAAAGCCGCGTGACGGATGCGGACGAGCAAATCGTCATCTCGCACAACTGGGCGGAATTACGGCACTTCATGTGGGATTACGTGGGCATCGTGCGCACCAACAAACGGTTGCAGCGCGCGCAGCACCGCATCCAGTTGCTGCAGGATGAAATCCACGAGTACTACACCAACTTTCACGTCAGCTCGGACTTGCTGGAATTGCGCAACCTGGTGATGAACGCCGAACTGATCGTGCAAAGCGCCCTGATGCGCCATGAAAGCCGCGGCCTGCATTTCAGCAAGGACTTTCCGGAGATGCTGGCGGATCCGCAACCGACCATCCTGACGCCCGAAAATTACTGAGAAAACCTCAGGTACACGCTTAACTCGCGATATATCCCCGTGTCCAGCGCATCCGGGAAGATAGCCCGGGAAACCGGCAGGCGATGCCCCTCCGGCCTGATGCGCAACACGACGAAATATGGGTTAACGACAGTTTTGCTTGCGATCTCGCCGGAAAAGCACGAACCACCCCGGGTGACCACCGACACGCTGCCCTGATCTAATGAAATCTCATGCCATGAATCGGGAAAAAGCAGCAGAGCGTCGCGCGCCAGATAATAAAACAGGCTCAGCAGAATCAGCACAAGCAGCGCCAGCCTGGCTGCCGGCGGCAGCACGGTTACATACACCACGGCTGCAACCATCGCATGGGACAACAGCAGCAACAGGACTAGGCGCGGCGAAGGTTTGATCGCCATATGGGAACCTCTAAAAATCCACATTTCATCCCAACTGCCGCGTTGCGTAAAAAATTTCTTGCTCACATATTAAATATATGCGGCGCGGCGAAATTTTTTGCGCGCCTTGCATTTGGGCGAACTCTGAATTTTTAGAGGCTCCCATATTTTGAACTGTAAAAGTCAGGCGACAAGAATTGCGGCAATGCCCAGCAATACCAGTATCACAACGGCAATCAGCATTAAATTGCTGCCGCTTGATTTGGCGGGGGGCTCCGCCGGGGTTTGGCGCGCTGCAGGACGGGGTGCGGCAGGCGAAGCCGGCTGGGGAACTCTGGCCGCCGGAGCCGCCTGGCTGATCGCCTCAGCGCTCGGGCGCTCTATTTTCAAGGTCTTTGCCAATCCGTCCACATCTTCGCTGGTGCCGGTCAGGGCAGCCAGCCGCATGGTCGCGGCGGCGGAATCGAAGGCCTGCGACAAAGCCGCTGCCGGCTTTGCCTCCTCTTCGTCCAGATTCCTGCGCCCGCTGATATCGATCGCATCGGGCAATTTCTTCTCCCCGCCGGGCGGTAAAACATCGATCTGCTTGCCGGATCGCGGCAGGGTATCGCGGCAAGCGCGCAAATCGACGGCAAAATCCTTGGCGTTCTGGTAGCGATCCTCCACTTTTTTGGCCAAGGCCTTGGCCAGGATAAAGTTGGCCATTTCCGGTACGGCGGGATTCAATGTATTGGGCGGCGCCGGCACCGCATTCAGGGTCTGGTACATGATGGCGTTGACGTTCTCGCCATTAAAGGGCGCTTGCCCGGTCAGCATCTCGTAGAGCATCACCCCCAGCGAAAAAATATCCGAGCGCTGATCTATTGCCTTGCCCATCACTTGCTCCGGCGACATGTATTTGGGCGAACCCAGCACCATACCGGTCTGGGTGCGCACGGCCGAGGAAGCCATGCGCGCAATGCCGAAGTCGGTGATTTTTGCGTGCCCGTCGCGCACCACCATGATGTTCGAAGGCTTGATATCGCGGTGCACGATTTCATGTTCGTGCGCATAGGCCAACCCTTGCGCCACCTGGGCGACGATATCCAGCACCTGATCGACCGGCAACA
>CAYGIF010000203.1:0-3400 GCA_964349865.1 uncultured Gallionella sp.
TTTGCCGTGCGCCGGATGCTGATTGTGCTCTTCAGCGGATCCGCCAGTCGCCGCCAGTGGTTTTTGATGAGGCGGTATGTATTTTGGATTGATAGCGAATCTCCTTGGCATTTCTCGGCAAACCGTGAATAGAATTCCCCGCCTCAGTTTTCCATTTTCGTTTTTCTATCTTTTCGCTTGCCATGGTATAAGCAGCGCGCTTAAAAACCAAGTGCAACATTTAGGGGATGAAGTATTCCCGAAGTCCTGATGTTGCTGGCGGCTGAGCTGTTAATGGCCGCGCGCCGATACGATGGCCATTCCGGAAATATCGAACAACCAGTCACGCGAATGGTTGGCCACGATGAGATTGCTCATGGCGCTTATTGGGTGCCAGATAAGGTACGTGCCTGGCATCGCTATTTAGCGCAAGTGTTGCGCCTGGTCCTGGCGCGCTCCGATTCCTGGCAGGTGCGGCAGTAGGCCAGCAACGTCTTCTGCGCGTGGCCGAACACGCTGCCGCGCGGATAGTTGCACGCCTCGTTGGCGACGCCCGCCGACAGTCCGGTGAGCAGCGCGATGCCGTCGCTGACATGTTCCGCCGTGTAGATGTGAAACAACCCTTGCGCGAAGGATAGGAAATTCAACCGCACAAGTCAAATCAACTTTGCCCCACATCACCTCGCCAATCCGATTTTCATCGTCAAGGCCATGACAGCACCTCGCCTCGCCCGTTCCCATGGCAAGAATTGATCGCGTCAACGCCAAAAACCGGCACATGCTAAACCCGGCGCACAAGCCTGCACAAGGTGCGCAAAAAATGACTCCTCACCAGGCGATGCGCTGATCGAATTCGAACTCCGGTTCCGGCTGTGCCGACATATCCCATTGAGGGTCGTTGCACGCCTGCGCCGAAGCCATTGCGTGTCTGAATCGCCCCGATTTGCTAGGCACTTTCCTGTCTCATTGGACTGCCACCGTCCGGTATGTGTCGGTTGTACTCATTCGCCGAAGATGGAAGCGGTCATTCAGCGTCAATTCTAGCCAATGGCTGGTGTTCGTTGCATAGCCGCCATAGGTGAGGAAAAACACCAACGGCGGCTCAGGCCCTTGGATTCAACCGGTCGACGCAACAGATTGAGCAAATCGCTCTGCCGGTGTTTCGTAGTTTAGTGTTTTTCTTGGGCGTTCATTCAATTTTCTCGCCACTGCATTTAGTTTTGCTTGTGAGTAATTGGCCAAGCTCATTCCTTTGGGGAAATACTGCCTCAGTAGCCCATTCGTATTTTCATTAGAACCACGCTGCCAAGGATGTTGAGGATCACAGAAGTAGACCTGGATGTCCGTCGCCAATGTGAAGCGCTTGTGGTCGGCCAGTTCTTCTCCTCGATCCCAAGTCAGGGATTGATAGAGCTCCTGCGGTAATTTGCGTGCGTGCTTGATGAGCGCATTGACCACAGTCTCAGTATCTTTGCGCGCTACCTTTACCAGCATCACGTAACGCGTTTGACGCTCAACCAAGGTTGCGATCTGGCTATTAGCATCGCCGAATAGCAGGTCACCTTCCCAGTGGCCGGGTACTGCTCGATCCTCTACCTCGGCTGGCCGCTCTCTGATTGATACCGCGTCAGTGATCCTGCCGTGATTCTCGCTTTTCTGGGTGTGATGACGTGAACGACGCATGATTCGCGTACGCCGTAAATGTTGCGTTAGCTCTTTCTTCAAGGCTCCACGCGCTTGAATAAAGAGGCTGCGATAAATAGTCTCGTGTGACACCTGATAGTTCTCGTCGCCGAAGTAAGTCTGTTTTAGCCAGCCTGCAATCTGTTGTGGTGCCCACTGTAACTGAAGTTTATTGGCCACAATGTGCATCAACTTCCTGTTCTTTGCCAGCTTGCAAACCTTGGGGCGGTTAGCTCGATCCCAAGCGGCTTGGTCAGCCTGAGTTGAACGGTAGCACTCGCGCCCACCGTTGCGGTTGATCTCACGGCTAATGGTGGATGGGGCTCGCCCAAAAAGCTTGGCTATAGAGCGAATTGATTGATCTGTCGCCAACGCACGCGAAATCTCTTCGCGCTCTGACAAGGTTAATACCAATCCGGAGCGGCATCGTGGAGGAGGTCTTATCCCGCCAGTCTGCGCCAGAATACCCTGTATCGACGAGTGGTTTCGATCAAATAGCTGTGCAATCTGCTGGAGAGAGTCACCTTTCTGCCAGCGTTCCCACATCAGCGCTTTCTGGGTTTCAGTGTAATAAATGCGTGGTCTCTGTTTCATTTGCAACACTCCTTCTGCTCGTGCAGTTTCTAGTGTGTTGCATCGACCGGTTGAATCCAAGCCGAAAACCAGCCACTTGCAGCAAACGAGATGTCCATCCCAAAAATGTCGAAAGCTGATACCGGCCAGGTTTTGCTTTTATGTGTTTCAAGTTTGATTCGGTCGCAGATTTTCTATCGCCAGCAAGCTATCTTCGCTCTTACTACTCCTGATTCTCCAGCCCCAGCTCCTGTATCTTGCGCGTCAAAGTGTTGCGCCCGATGCCGAGCAGGATGGCCGCCTCGATGCGGCGGCCGCCGGTGTGATGCAGTGCTTGCAGAATCAGGGTGCGCTCGAATTGCGCGGTGAGCTTGCCCATGATGTGATCTTCGCCGCGCTGCAAGGCCTGCGCTGCCTGCTGCGCCAAGGCTGCGCTCCAGTCGCCGCCAAGCGCCGCGTCCGAGGCAGATTCGCCGCGCCATTCCGGCGGCAGGTCGGCGATCTCGATCCGCTGCGAGGGCGTCATCACGGCCAGCCAGTGGCACAGGTTCTCCAGTTGCCGCACGTTGCCGGGAAAGTCCTGCGCGGCGAGGAAACGCATCGCTTCTTCGCCCAATTGCTTCTGTTCCACGCCCAGCTCGCGCGCACTCTTGTGCAGGAAATATTTCGCCAGCAGCGGGATGTCTTCGCGCCGTTCGCGCAGCGGCGGCAGGCGCAGCCGGATCACGTTCAGCCGGTGGAACAGGTCTTCGCGGAACAGACCCTGCTTGACGCGCTCGTCAAGATTCTGGTGCGTCGCGGTGATGATGCGCACGTTGGCCTTGATCGGATGATGCCCGCCGACGCGGTAGAAGTTGCCGTCGGATAACACACGCAGCAGGCGGGTTTGCAGGTCGGCGGGCATGTCGCCGATCTCGTCGAGAAACAGCGTGCCGCCTTCCGCCTGCTCGAAGCGGCCGTGCCGCGTCGCCGCCGCGCCGGTGAATGCGCCGCGCTCGTGGCCGAACAGTTCCGATTCGAGCAGATCCTTGGGGATCGCGGCGGTGTTGATCGCGATGAACGGCTTGCCGGCACGCGGGCTGTGGCGGTGCAGCGCGCGCGCCACCAGTTCCTTGCCGGTGCCGGATTCGCCGTTGATCAGCACGGTCGCCTGCGATTGCGCCAG
>CAYGIF010000204.1:0-3385 GCA_964349865.1 uncultured Gallionella sp.
TGTCGGTGGAAAGCGCCGACATCGTGCTGATGCACAACGAGCTGGACAAGGTGCGGCTGGCCACGCTGCTGTCGCGCCGCACGCTGCGCACCATCAAGCAGAACATCGGGTTGTCTTTTGTTTATAACGCTATCATGGTGCCGCTGGCGATGATGGCACTGGTGACGCCGCTGGTCGCGGCGATCACCATGCCGATCAGCTCGCTGGTGGTGATCGGCAATGCGGCGCGCATACGCACTTTATTCAGGAAACCATAAAGGTCGCCATGGATGTGATTTACAGCTTGATCCCCGGCATGATGTTCTTCGGCCTGATATTTCTCGTGGTGCTGATCTGGGCGGTGAAAAAGGGGCAGTACGAGGACATGGAAGGCAATGCCAGCCGGATATTGCTCGACGACGATGAAGGCCTGATGGGCTACGCCAATGATGGCAAGGAAGGTGACAGCAAGAGTGGCAAAGCAGACAAGGAAAAACCCGAACCGTAACGGACTGCTACATGACGATATTGTTGGCCCAGCTCAGCGCCTCCAGTTGCGCTACGTTGAGTGCATCCACGGTCAGGCCGGGACGGGCGCGCACCCTTTCTTGCACGGCTGCGACATCACCCGACTCGAGTTCCACGCACAGGGCCAGCAACTCGCCGAGATCCCCGCTGCGCTCCAGCAACGCTGTCTCAATGTCTTCCCGCAGGTTCATGCATGGCACAAGCTCCTTCAGCGGCTCATCCATCAGCACTTCGAGCAATGACAACATTCCAACCATGAAGGCGCGGTCGACATAGTCGAGGTCGCGCGGGCGCTCCTGCTGCGCAACCAGCTCCATCAGCTTGGCACGCGTGGCGGCAAGCTGCATCAGCGGATTGGCCGCGCCCCCTCCCTTGCCGGATGCATACAACAGCAATTGCACCCAGCGCTGCAGCGCCCGGCGCCCCAACACCATCAGCCCATGGTTGAGCGAGCTGATCTTGACGGCCAGGTTGCTGCCTGCCGAATTCACTATGCGCAACAGGTTGTAGGCCAAGGTTGGATGCTCCTTGAAGGCATCCACGATTTTTTCGTTCTCGGCATCGCTCAACATCAGCGTCAGGATGCGCAACAGCACCACCTTGGAAGGGTCCGCGCGCTTGCCGGAAAGCATTTCGGGGCGGGCGAAGTAGTAGCCCTGGAACATGTCGAAGCCCATTTCCATGCAGCGGCGCGCCTGCTCGCGTTCTTCCACCTTTTCCGCCAGCAGCTTCACCGGATATTGCCTGAGGTTTTTGATCAGCGCCGGCAGCCGGGCCGGATCGATCTGCATCAGATCCAATTTGACTATGTCCACGATACCGAGCAACGGCCTGATCCCGTCGCACAATTCCAGCACATCGTCCAGCGCCAGGCTGAATCCCATGGCCTTCAATTCGTAACAACGGGCGATGACCGCATCATCGATGACAACGGTTTCCAGCAGTTCGAGCACCACTTGCTGCCTGGGCAGCAATTCGACCGTGTCGCTATACAGGAACCTGGCATCCAGGTTGATGAACCCCTTGTGTGCGCCAAGCACTTCGGCAATCCCCATTTCCCCGAACGCATTCAGCATCACCTGCGCGGTGGCCTGGGTATCATCCGCAACATCCGCGCCCGCCGCATTGCCATCGGAGCGAAACAACAGCTCGAAAGCGCACAGGCTTTCATTGCGGTCGAGGATAGGCTGGCGTGCGAGAAAAAATTGCTGCATGCGGAAATCTCCAAAAATCCGTCACGGATGGAAGTCGTATAAATGAGTGTCCAGCACTACCTTCAACAGCTTGCTGTCTTCCTTGATGTGCCAGATCAGGCAATCCATCAAACGACGGGGATAATTTTCATCGTCAGGGCACGGCGGCAAGCCGGCCGTTAGCACGTTCCTTATACGCCGCATCTCACCCAGCAAATGCTGGTGCGCAAGCCGGTGTTGGGTGAAGTCGAAATTGACTGCCTGTGCAATATACTCCTCGACGGCAAAATAGGCGAATAGGCAACTTTCCAGTTGCCCAAATGTCTCCTGCAGAGCAGCAACATTCCTTGCTACAATTGAGCTGGCTATTTCGCTAATTATGCCGTGCAGTTTTTTATGCTCGGAATCGATTACCCTGTTTCCGATGCTTAACTCTCTCGACCATACAAACATTACGGCGACCTCCGGTTATTGTGAGCGCTGCGGAGTTATACATGCCGTCCGTTGGAATGTGTATATGCCGAAATGCCTATGCATTTCGGCTAATTGACAATGACTGGTTTTAATGGCACGCCGGCAAAAAACGCCGGCGATATGCATGGAGGCAGATGCAACCTCATGCTGGGTAAGCCAGATAGCAGGGTGCGTGGAACGCACCCTACTTGAGCATTTCTCCGTTTGCCAGCAAGGGCTGCAACAGTTTGCCGAAGTCTTTGGGCGGAACATATTGCAGCACGGGTTTTTCCTCGCCGCCCAGTGTGATGTCCAGGCCGTCTTGCGGGTACAGCCAGTGGACTGCGCCGCTTTCCTTTTCCCTGATACGCTGGCCCGGCTGGCCGAAACGCTTGCTGAAAATCTCTCCTTCCAAGCGAACCGACGGCATATAGGTCAGGCTGCCGATCGGCAGCGCGCGCAGCCTGGCTACATCATCTGGCGCCGGCATGATTTTTTTGCCGCCTCCCGTCCCGCTGATGCGCAAGCCGCGTTCATACATGGCCTGCAACTCCGCCGCTGGAACGGCAATATTGATGACGATTCTGGATTTCAATCCCGCAAGGGTGACCTGTTCGAAAAACATCTCGGCGACCAGTTGCCCGTCCGGCGATTTAAAAAGGCTGGGCTTGGCCTCCTCGTGGAAACGCCGCTCAGCCTCATTGGTAGTGGTCTGCCCCAGTGTCAGGCCAAAGATGCGTGTTGTGTCCGGCGTGGGATGTTCGATATGCCATGGCAGGTCATATTCCTCGCCGGGTTTTCCCGGCATGAAAAACGAACCCGCGAAAATCAGAACCGAAAGGATGCCGACGCCCCAGTATAGTTTGCGTTCCATGGTCATTCCTGCGCGTTCTGGAAGGGTTGCACCCGCACAGGCAAGGTTACTGCTGTTTGCCGACCAATGCGTGCAAACCGGGCAAATCGAGCAGTTCCACCGAGCGTGTTTTGACGCTAATCAGGCCGCTATCCTGAAAATTCGAAAATGCGCGGCTTACGGTTTCCAGCTTTAACCCTAAATAGCTGCCGATTTCCTGGCGCGACATGCGCAATTGGAATTGGGTGGGCGAATAGCCGCGCGCCGCAAAACGCTGCGACAGGTTGAGCAAAAAAGCGGCCAGGCGTTCTTCGGCGCGCATCAAGCCGAGCAGCAGCATGATGCCCTGGTCGCGCACGATTTCGCGGCTCATGATCTT
>CAYGIF010000205.1:0-3365 GCA_964349865.1 uncultured Gallionella sp.
CACCATGCCGCCGATCAGCGTGCCGAGCACCACCATGATGATCGGCTCCATCAGGCTGGACAGCGCCTCCACTGCATCGTCCACTTCCTGCTCGTAGAAGTCGGCCACCTTGCTCAGCATGGCATCCAGTGAGCCGGCCTCTTCGCCGATCGCCACCATTTGCAGCACCATGCTTGGGAACACCTCGGTATTCTGCATGGCTACGGTCAGGCTGTTGCCGGTGGTGACCTCGCGCTGGATATATTTCGTGGCATCGAAATACACGGCATTGCCCGCCGCCCCCGCCACCGAATCAAAAGCCTCGACCAAGGGCACGCCGGCCGCGAACATGGTGGAAAGGGTACGTGCCCAGCGCGCGATGCTGGCAATTTTGATCAGATGGCCGAAAATGGGCAGTTTCAGCATCAGCCGATCCATGGCATCCTGCATTTTTCTGCTGCGTTTCCAGAAATAGAAAAAGGTGTAAAAGCCGCCGCCGATCCCGCCGAAAATTGCCCACCAGTAGGTTACGAAGACTTTTGAGATGGCCATGACGACCAAGGTCGGCGCCGGCAAATCCGCGCCAAAACTGGAAAACAATTCCTCGAACGCGGGAATCACGAAAATCATGATCACGGCGGTGATGAGGAAGGCCACCACGATGATGGAAACCGGGTAGAACAATGCGGCTTTGATCTTGCTCTTGATCGCCTGGATTTTTTCCTTGTAGGTCGCCAGCCGGTCCAGCAAGGTGTCCAGGATACCTGCCGCCTCGCCCGCGCCGATCAGGTTGCAATACAGCTCGTCGAAATACAGCGGGTATTTTTTGAAAGCCTGTTGCAGGCTGCTGCCGGTCTCCACGTCGGTTTTTATATCGAACAGCAGCCGCGCCACGGAGGGGTTGCTGTGCCCCTTGCCGACAATGTCGAATGCCTGCAGCAGCGGCACGCCCGATTTCATCATGGTGGCAAGCTGGCGGGTGAACAGCGAGATGTCTTTCTCGGAAACGGGCTTGGTGCCGCCGCGCAGCCGCTTGACCTTTGAGATATTGATTCCCTGGCGGCGCAGATGGGCGGATACGGTAGCCTCGCCGGGCGCACGCATCTCACCCTTGACCCTCTTGCCGGTTTTGTCCTTGCCTTCCCAGAGATAGGAATATTCTTTTGCCTTTGCGGCTTTTGGTGCAACAGCCATAGCGTCTCCCTCGGGTCAATCTCTAATGTTGACGGGCATGATGCCGAGCTTTATGCCTCTTGTAAAGCTGAAGTGGAGAGTGGGGAGCAGGAAGTAGTGAGCGGAAAAACCCGCCCCACTTCCCACTTCCTACTGTTTTCCCGTCTGCGCCGGAAAAATGCGCGCCACCTTCACGATGCGGTCCTGCGTCTGGATGATCTCTATCGGATAACCCGCAATTTTCAGGCTGACGCCGGCCTCCGGCATGTCCTCGAGATGTTCGAGAATCAGGCCATTCAGCGTTTTCGCGCTGACCAGCGGCAGGTGCAATCCCAGTTTGCGGTTCAATTCGCGCAAACTGCTGCTGCCTTCCAGCAGGATGCTGCCATCCTCCTGGCGCAGGAATTTGCCGGTTTGCGACGGCGATTGGGTGGTGAATTCGCCGACGATTTCCTCCAGGATATTTTCCAGCGTCACCAGGCCGAGCAACTCGCCGTACTCATCCACCACCAGCCCCAGCCGCGCGTGGCGTTCCTGAAACTGCTGCAACTGCTTGAGCAGCGGCGTGTCGGAAGGAATGAAATAGGGTTCGTTGAGTATTTCGCGCAGTTGCGCCACATCCAGCGTCGCTTCCTGCAACAGGGCCGGCACGCGTTTGAGATGCAGGATGCCGATGATGTTGCTGGGCGTGTCGACATAAACCGGCAGCAAGGTGTGGTGGCAGGTGATGATCTGCCGGCGCAGTTCGTCGGCGCCGGCGTTGATGTCCAGCGCCTCGATCTGGTTGCGCGGAACCATCACATCGTTCACGGTGATACGCTCCAGATCGACCAGGTTCAGCAGCATCTTCTGGTGCCTGCGCGGCAGGAAATGCTCCGCATCCAATACCAGTCCGCGCAATTCCTCCAGCGTCATTTTCTGCTTGCTCTGGTCGGTTTGCACCTTGATTCCGGCTATCCCCAGCAGCCCTCTGACAATCGCGGTCGCAACCGACACAACCGGATGGAACAGCGTGATCAGCGGTGCGAGCAGATAGCTGGAAGGCAAGGCGATGCGTTCCGGATGGCTGGCAGCCAGGATCTTCGGCATGATCTCGCTGAACACCAGCAGCACGAAGGTGATGCCCAGCGTTCCCAGCAGCAGGGTCAACTCATCGGCGCCGAACAGCCGCATGATGACCACATTGGTCACGGCTGCGGCGGCCACGTTTAATAAAGTGTTGCCGAACAGGATCGAACCGAGCAGCTTGTCTATTTTTGCGAGTAACCTTGAGGTCAGCTTTGCGCTTTTGCTTCCCTTGCGCACCAGCACGTTTAACCGATAGCGGTTGATCGCCATCATGGAGGTTTCGGCTGCAGAAAACCATGCGCCAAAAATGATCAGTAACAGCAACACGCCAAGCAGCGTGCCTAAAGAGATGTCGTCCAAGGTGAGGTTTCAGCGATATTTGATGGCGGGAATAGTGTGCGAGAGATGTGCGGGTGTCAAGCGGCGCGCCGGGCGCTTGACGCCATCAGCAAGATACCGGCGATCACCATCGGCAGGCTCAGCCATTGACCCATGCTCATGCCGAATGACAACAGGCCGAGAAAATCGTCCGGTTCGCGGCCGAACTCCGCGATGAAGCGGAAGCTGCCATAGCCGATCAGAAATATGCCGGATACTGCGCCGACGGGGCGCGGCCGGCGCGCATACAGCCACAGCAGCGCGAACAGCAACAACCCTTCCAGCGCGAATTCATAAAGCTGTGAGGGATGGCGCGGCAGGTTATCCACTTGGGGAAAAATCATCGCCCACGGCACATCGGTGGGGCGCCCCCACAATTCGCCGTTAATGAAATTGCCGAGGCGCCCGAAGGCCAGGCCGGGCGGCACCAGCGGGGCGATAAAATCGGTCACTTGCAGCCAGCGCAAATGCCGCTTTCGCGCGAGCCACGCCATCGCCACCAGCACGCCGAGAAAACCGCCGTGGAACGACATGCCGCCTTGCCACACCGCAAGAATTTCCAGCGGGTGATCGAGATAATAAGACGCCTTGTAAAAAAATACATAGCCCAGCCGGCCGCCGAGGATCACGCCGAGCACGCCGTAGAACAGCAGGTCGTCGAGCAGCTTGGCATTGATCTGCGGATGGTTCAGCGCGGCGATGCGCCTGCGCCCCAGCCACAGGAAGGCCATGAAGCCGGCGAGGTACATCAGCCCGTACCAGTGGAT
>CAYGIF010000206.1:0-3355 GCA_964349865.1 uncultured Gallionella sp.
AAGTAACGTTAATTTTACGTCACCCTTGGAAGACTATTTTTCGGGGGAAGGTCAACCTACAATCGCTCGGACAGTCTGATTGCCTTTTTCCAACCCCGTCATCTCGACTATTAATCCTTCTAGATCAGACCGATTTAGACTATGGACATATTCATTCCGGGCATACACGTCAGCGTATGCTGCCTTGATCGCCTTTGCCATTGCAGCTTTCGACGTGACAGAGTTCGTATTTCTAAATTGCTTGTAGAGGTCTGTCGGCGCACCATCGCTAGCGAGCATCCCAAGTTTCTTTGCTAGGGGAATAAATGCTCTTGCGCCACCACCAGAGAATCCCAACTCTGTTGCTAAATAGTCCTGAGTAAATCTATCAGGTGTCGCAGCAACTTTGATCTTCTCTAGAATCTTTGTAACTGTGCCAGTTGCATTTACAAAGGCGGGGTAATTTTTTGCCATAGAGTTCTCCTAAGCAGCAAACTGTAAATTATGCGGCAACGAAATAAATCGAAAAATTCCCGTTCAAGTAACGGGATCGAGGAATACGGAATGCACGCTACCAGCAAAACCCCGCATTAACAATATGCCGAAAGATATAGTGTCGAAAGATATAGGCGATCCGTGCTTCTGGAAAAAATGCCTGGCGCGAACGCGGCAAACTGGAAAAGTAGTTGGGTGCCTGCCGCACCGAATCTGGAAAACGGCAGTCGAGCAGGTTTTAGTCTGCTCGACTGCCGGATACAGGATAGCGGAAAAGGGTAGGCATGAAACCGGCCCCTTGTTATTTGTTACCTCCCCAGATCCTCAATCGCATCCATGACCATCCCCGTCCCGACCGCGATCAACAGGATGTCGGTCGCCACTCGCACATAGCGATGTCCGGCTGGTGGCGGACCGATTTTCACGACGAGCGCCGGCGGTACATCGTAATAGATCACGTCACGCGGCAACGGCCGGCCGGTAGCCCACTTCCTGGCTTGGCCGGGCGGCATGCAACCGTTGCGTTTCTTGGCTAACCCCGGAGGGCATCGGCCGGAGCGGAACTGCTCGTGGTAGTACTCACGGGCGGCCATCCGGCGCTGGTCGTCAAAATATTCGCCTCTCTTGACTCTGGATTCGGCATGGTCGCGCGATTTATCGTCACCACCACGTTGTTCGGTCTTCCGGTTTTCGTGCTTGCTCTTTTTGTCGCCATCACCGCCATCCCGCGATGGTTTGTCCGCGATGGCCGGACCGGCCGCCAGTATTCCGGCAAACACAAAAGCCAGCAGGTAATTCGTTTGCGAGGGAATGCGCTTCATAGTGATCTCCAAGTAAAAAATTGACAAATTGTTCGTGGACACCGATAGAGTTGTTGGTTCGTACCATCCCTCATCATCTGCCCAGCTTGCATAGTCTTCCTTGCCAAGCTCGCAGTCTGTGCGCTAGCGAGCATAGCGCATCCAACTTTAAGGCCGGCCCCGCGAATTTTTACAGCGGCTTGCTCACCTTCACGATGCCCTGATCCTCTTCGCTGATTTTGCTGGCGAAGCCGAGGCGGCTCATCAGCTTGAGCATCTTGTGGTTGTTGCTCAGCACTTCGCCCTCGATCACCGACAGGCCGTTGGCGCGTGCGGCTTCCATCAGCGCGACCATCAGCTTCTGTCCCAGGCCCTTGCCTTGCATGTTGTCCGCGATTACCAGCGCGAATTCGCAGGTGTCGCCGTCCGGGTTGGTGGCGTAGCGCGCCACGCCGAGTTCGACTTCCTGCCCTTCTTCGACGGCTACGGCGATCAGCGCCATTTCGCGGCTGTAGTCGATCTGGGTGAAGCGCACCAGCATGGTTTCGGTGAGCTCCTGGATGCTGTTCATGAAGCGGAAATACTTGGATTCTTCCGACAGGTCATGCACGAAGCGTTGCACCAGTTCGGCGTCTTCCGGGCGGATCGGGCGGATCGTGATGTCGGTGCCGTCGGCGAGCTGCCACTGGCTGACCAGTTGCGTCGGGTAGGGGTAGATCGCCATATGCGCGTAGCGGTCGGCGCTGGGCTGGCGGTATTCCACCACGACGCGCGCATCGGCGGCCAGCGCGCCATGCTCGTCGAGGATCAGCGGGTTGATGTCCATCTCCTTGAGCAGCGGCAACTCGCATACCATTTCCGAGACGCGCAGCAGCACGTCCTCCAGCGCCTCCATATTGGCGGGCGCCATGTTGCGGAAGGCGCCGAGCATTTTGGCGATGCGCGTATCCTGGATCAGTTCGCTTACCAGGAAATTGTTCAGCGGCGGCAGTGCGACGGCGCGGTCGCCCATGACTTCGACCATGGTGCCGCCCGCGCCGAAGGTGATCACCGGGCCGAACACCGGGTCGCTGGTCACGCCGATCATCAGCTCGCGTCCGTTCGGCTTGACGACCATCGGCTCGATCGAGATGCCGTCCATCTTCGCGTTGGGGCGGTTGTGCCGCACGTTGTCGATGATGTGCTGGTAGGCGGCGCGCACCTCATGGGCATTGTTCAGGTTGAGCACCACGCCGCCGGCATCGGTCTTGTGCGTGATGTCGGGCGAATTGATTTTCATCGCGACCGGGAAGCCGAGTTGCTGTGCGATCAGCAATGCCTCGTTGGGCGAATGCGCGACCATGGTGCGCGCGACGGGGATGTTGAACGCCGACAGCAGCGCCTTGGATTCCATCTCGGTCAGCACCTTGCGGTGTTCCTGCATCGCGCCCTCGATGATCAGCCGCGCGCTTTCCACATCCGGCTCGACATGGTGCGAAAACGGGCCGGGCATCTGCATCAGCAGCTTCTGGTTGCGGTAGTAGGCGGACAGGTGCGAGAACACTTCGACCGCCGGTTCCGGCGTGCGGAAATGCGGCTTGCGCGCCTTGTTGAACGCCTCGCGCGCTGCCGCTACTTGCGCATCGCCCATCCAGCAGGTCAGCAGCGGCTTGCTGTGGGTGTCGGCCAGGTCGATCAGCACCTGCGCCGATTCCAGCGGCTTGGTCATCGCCTGCGGCGTGAGGATCGCCAGCACGCCGTCGACGTTGTCGTCTTCGAGGCAGGCCTTGACGGCATGGTGGTAACGCTCCGCCTGCGCGTCGCCGATCACGTCCACCGGGTTGGCGTGCGGCCAGTTCGGCGGCAGGTGCCCGTTGAGGTATTCGATGGTGGCGTCCGACAAGGTGGCCATCGCGAGTCCCAGATCGGCGGCGCGGTCGGCCGCCATCACGCCGGGGCCGCCGCCGTTGGTGACGATCGCGAGGCGGTTGCCGACCGGGCGGAAGCCGCACGACAGCGCCTTGGCGGCGGTGAACAGTTGCGTGATGGTCTGCACGCGCACCACGCCGACGCGGCTCACCGCCGCATCGAACACGTCGTCC
>CAYGIF010000207.1:0-3347 GCA_964349865.1 uncultured Gallionella sp.
CCGCTGGTGATGCGTCCTTCCAACGTGCTGGGCGGTCGCGCGATGGAGATCATCCATGCGCAGCCCGACCTCGAGCGCTACATGCGCGCTGCCGAGGAAATGTCCGAGATTTACCCCGAGCGCATGCCAATCCTGCTCGACCGCTTCCTCAACGACGCGATTGAGGTGGACGTGGATGCGGTGTCCGACGGCAAACAAGTGATTATCGGCGGCATCATGGAACATATCGAGCAGGCCGGCGTGCACTCCGGCGACTCGGCCTGCTCGTTGCCGCCGTTCAGCCTGTCGCAGGAGATGCAGGACGAATTGCGCCGCCAGACCGTCGCGATGGCCAAGGAACTCAACGTAATCGGACTGATGAACGTGCAATTCGCCATTCAGGCCGATACCGTGTACGTGCTGGAAGTGAATCCGCGCGCCTCGCGCACCGTGCCTTTCGTGTCCAAGGCGACCGGCGTGCCGCTGGCGAAAATCGCCGCACGCTGCATGGCCGGACAGACGCTGGCACAGCAGGGCATCACCAGGGAAGTGATTCCGCCGTATTACTCGGTCAAGGAAGCGGTGTTCCCGTTCATCAAGTTCCCCGGCGTGGACACGATCCTCGGTCCGGAAATGAAATCCACCGGCGAGGTGATGGGCGTCGGCGAAACCTTCGCCGAGGCTTTTGTGAAATCGCAACTGGCCGCCAGCGTCAAATTACCCAAGGACGGCAAGGTGTTTATCAGCGTGCGCGAGGCGGACAAGCCGGGCGTAGTGGAAATCGCCCGCTCGCTGGCGCAATTGGGTTTCGCTATCCTGGCAACACGCGGCACGGCGGCGTTAATCAGCGATGCCGGCGTTGCGGTGACGGTGGTAAACAAGGTGGCGGAAGGCCGCCCGCATATCGTGGACATGATCAAGAACGGCGAGGTCAGCCTCATCGTCAACACCGTGGACAGCAAGCCTTCCGCGATGCGCGATTCGTACTCCATCCGCCATGCCGCATTGCAGGGACGGATCACCTATTACACCACGCTGGCCGGCGCGCGCGCCGCCTGCGTCGGGATGCAGCACCTCGTCGAATTACAGGTATATGACCTGCAGACGCTGCACCAGCGCCTGCCTTAACGAGAAGCTCGCGTAGCGGTTCGTTTGCTCCCTCTCCCTCCGGGAGAGGGTTGGGGTGAGGGAAACGGGTATGGCAGATTTCATCATCAGGGGTGGCATATTTGCCATACTCGTTAACAAAACTTAAGGAAGTATCGGCATGAGTAAAATTCCATTGACTGTCATCGGCGCGGAATTGTTGCGCCAGGAGTTGCATCAACTAAAGACGGTAGAACGCCCGGCGGTAATCAACGCGATTTCCGAAGCGCGCGCGCAGGGCGACCTGTCCGAAAACGCCGAATACGATGCCGCCAAGGAGCGCCAATCGTTTGTCGAAGGGCGCATCGTCGAGTTGGAAGGCAAGCTGGGCAGCGCGCAGATCATCAACCCTAAAACCATCAGCGCCGACGGGCGCTGCGTGTTCGGTTCGACCGTGGTGCTGGAAGACACCAACAACGGCGACGTCGTCACCTATCAAATCGTCGGCGATGACGAAGCAAACATCAGGGAACGCAAGATTTCCATCAGCTCGCCGATCGCGCGCGCGCTGATCGGCAAATACAGCGGCGATATCGCCGAAGTGCAGGCTCCCGGGGGGATACGGGAATACGAAGTGGTGAATGTGCAGTACATCTAAAGGCGGAGAGGGGGAAGGGTAAAGGGAGAAGGGTAAAACCTCTTCATTTGCGGAAAGTGGGTTTTTTTACTCTTCACCCTTCCCCCTTATCCCTTTCCTCAGGTACGGCTGCCCAGTTGTTTCTTGGTCAGCGGCTTCTTGCCCTTGTGGCGCGGTGCCTTTCTGATTTCGGGTAAATGCGCCTCGGGGTTGGGCTGGTAGATTACCAAGATTTTGCCGATATGTTGCACCGGCGCGGCGTTTAATTGGTTGCATATCTCCGCCAGGATAGCTTCGCGTTGCGGCCGTTCCGCCATGACCCGGATCTTGATGAGTTCATGAATTTTCAGGCTGGCCGCGATTTCCTTCAACACCGCTTCGGTCAGGCCTGCATTGCCTATCATCACCGCCGGACTCAAGGGGTGGGCGCGGCCTTTCAGGGCAAGGCGTTCGGATACGGTAAGGGATAACATAATGGGTTTCCAGATTTAAGGCATGGATTGTAAACGATGAAGCCTTCCCCAATCAAAAAAAACCCTGGCAAAAAAAACAAGACCAGCAAACAATGGATGCGCGAGCATATCAACGACCCTTTTGTGCAGCTCGCGCAGAAAGAGGGCTACCGCTCGCGCGCCGCCTACAAGCTGCTGGAAATCGATGCCAAGGATCGCCTGCTCAAGCCCGGCACGGTGGTGGTTGACCTGGGCGCGACCCCGGGCGGCTGGGCGCAGGTCGCAGCAAGCAAGGTAGGGCGCAACGGCAAGGTGATCGCGCTGGATTTGCTGCCGCTCAACCCGCTGGCCGGAGTGGAGTTTATCCAGGGCGATTTCCGCGACGAAGTCGTGCTGAAGCAACTGGAAGGCCTGCTGCAAGGCAAGCCGGTCGACCTTGTAATTTCCGACATGTCGCCCAATATCTGCGGCGTGGCCTCGGCCGATCAGGCGCGCGCGATGCATCTTGCGGAACTGGCGATGGAATTTGCGCTCGAACACCTGAAGCCGGAGGGCAGCTTCCTCGTCAAGGTATTCCAGGGCGAGGGGTTCGAGGATTTTTACAAGCTGATGCGCAGCCGTTTCGCCAAAGTGACCACGCGCAAGCCAAAAGCCTCGCGCGACCGGAGCAGCGAAATATATCTGTTGGCTACCGGAAAACTTGAGTAATCAGGCAATCCATAGTTTAATGACCCGGCATGGCAACTGCAATGTTGCCGCTTAAGGAGCTATTTTGAATAACATGTTTAAGAGTATTGCAATTTGGCTGGTTGTCGCCCTGGTGCTGATGACCGTTTTTAACCAATTCAACAGCCGCCAGCAGCAAACCCCGCAGACGCAACTCGACTATTCGCAATTCCTCGAGGAAGTGAAGCAGGGGCATATCACCAAGGTGACCATCGAGGGACGCACCCTGAAGGCGACGACCGCCGACGGCAGCCGCATCACCAGCTATGCGCCGAGCGACTTGTGGATGGTTTCCGACCTGCTCAAGAATGGCGTGAAAATTGAAGCCAAGCCGGAAGAAGAGCAATCCCTGCTGATGAATATTTTTGTGTCATGGTTCCCGATGATTTTGCTGATCGGCGTGTGGATATTTTTCATGCGCCAGATGCAGGGCGGCGGCAAGGGCGGCGCGTTCTCGTTCGGCAAAT
>CAYGIF010000208.1:0-3332 GCA_964349865.1 uncultured Gallionella sp.
CCCCCCATCCACCGCTCTCGAGCTAGCCTCCCATCCGCTCGCCCCTGAAGCTTCAAACGGATGCTGTTCAGGGGTGGGAGCTCGAGGAGTTCGGTCTCTCGAGGGCTTTACAACGAGAGGGTTGAGCAGCTCGAGCTCGAGACGGACTTGCCGGACGCCCAACGCGCTGGTGCGCGGGGAGCCGCCGCCACTTGAGCTCATCTCGGTCTCGAGCTCCATGCTCGGCCCACTTGCCGAGCTGCCCCCAATTTCGCCGTGCCGTCTCTGCCGTTGACCCGGGTGGGGTCCCCAGACCTCGGTAGCCCCCCGGCCTCCGAAAATCGATCCTGGGGCATTCTACGCGGTCGATGCTCTTGCCGAAAGCAGCTCGAGAGCAGATTATCGGACAAGTTGGCCGATGTCGCCTTTTGTCGCCGTTTGAGCCATGAAGCCCTCCGAGCACCAGGACGAACCCAGCGAGGACCCAGAGCCCGATTGCGGGTGTGCTGAGCGCGTCGAGCTCGAGCGTCCTCGAGGGCGGCTCTCTCACGCATGGGCCGTGCTCCGAGGTCGTGAGCTCACGAACACCCAGCTCCAGGCCGAGTGGCTCGAGTACAAGCAGATTTTCGGGGACATCCTCACCCGGCTCTCTGCTCAGCTCGCTCGTCAGGCGAAGGTCGAGCGCAAACGGATCGTGAAGCAGCTCGAGCTCGACGTCGTTCCTGCGGCCGCCCAGCCCCCTGCGGGGCCAGCTCGCGACAAGAGCGAGCTCCGCCGCCGGGCGGCCGCAGCTCGAGGGATCTCGTTCCCGCATCAGAACGGAGGTAATCCGTGAGCTTAGCAATTCGTAGCGCACAAGCTGCGGGCGCGGGCGGGATCTCGCGGAGACAGAACGTTCAGGGCGGCGGCATCCTCTCGTCGATCGGCGGAGCTCTCAAGACCGTCGCTCGCACGGCCGTCAGCGTGCTCGCCCCGGCGCCGATCGCTCGAGTGGCGAACGTGGCGCTCAGCACGTCGGCAGCTCCGAGCGCTCGGCTCGTCGCTCAGACTCCGCAGCTCCCCGGCGCCCCGATGGGAGCTCCTCGAACGGGCGTCCGCGCGGCGATCGCCAGGGCTCTCCCGGGTGGTGACACGGGCCTAGGTGGCGGTTGCTCGAGCGGGTTCCATCCGAACAAGACCGCGTATTTCCTGCGCGACGGAACGTTCGTCGACGTCGGGACCCGCTGCGTCAAGAATCGACGTCGGAACCCGCTCAACCCTCGAGCCCTCGATCGGAGCCTCGGTCGGATCGCGTCGACGGGGAACGCTCTCAAGCGGCTCGGCTTCAAGCCGCCCAACCCGAAGAAGATCGCGACGAGCGGCAAGAAGCCGTCGCGCCGGAGGAAGTCGTGAGCAAGAAACGCCCGACCGAGGGAGCTCCCGGAGACCCGGAGCTCGTCCAGCTCTGCGCCGATGCGAAGCGCGTGAGCGAGTTCTGCAATGCGATCGGCGTCGAGTTCAGGGGCGCCAAGCCGCTCGAGAAGTTCCTGAACAACGCGATTCGCGCCGGCGTCTCGCTCCAGGAGCTCGTCGAAGATCCTGAGCAACGGCCCTACATATGGGACCTCCCCGAGGAGAGCAGCTCATGAGCCCTTCGATTCTCGTGCAAACGACCGACGCCGCGGCTGGCTCGACGACGAACCCGCTGATCGGTTCGCAGTTCGAAGTGCTGAGCTACGACGCGCTCGTCGAGTTCGCGATCTACGCGGACACCGGCGACACGTTCACGCTGTCCGTTTTCTCCGGGTCGGATGTGCTGATGCAAAACAGCACCATGCCGATCCTCGCGACGGCCGCGCCTATCCTGTACCCCGACCACTACTACCTCAACGACGTTGCGGGAGCTGGCGAGCGTCTCGGCGTCCAGGCCGTCAACGGCACGGGCGCGGTGGCCAGCTTCCGCACGTCGCTCCGCATTACGCCGCTCAGCTGAGCTCGAGCTCGAGCAGCTCGTGGCCGAGAAGATCCAGCTCCCGATCGTCGGGGAGAACCTCCGGGAGTTCTTTCGCCTCACCGGCTCGGTTCGCCCCGAGCTCGAGGAGGGAGTGCTCCCGACCGTTCTCGTCGGGGACCTCTCCACGAGCTCGGCGCCGGTGCGTCGACGGCACTGCGCAGCTCAGGGCTCGCAAGTCGCGGCCGCGCTTCAAAACGCTTTCTTCGAGCTCTCCTCGAACGACCCGGGAACGCTCGCGGTCGTTACCGACATCTACGCGTTCGGGACCGCCGCGAGCGATGAGCTCCGCATCGCCTACTCGAGCGGTATCGTCGTCGCGGGCACGGTGCAAACGGCTCGGTTCACCGACGCTCGAGTGCGAACGCCCAACGCGCTTTTCGGGGGCGGGACCCCGCCCAACTTCGTGCTCCAGTCGGCATCGCTCGCGGGCGGCGCGATCAACAACGCATTGGTCGGGGGCCGCTTCCAGCTTCCCATCATCGCGGATCGGCGGATGCTCCACATCAGGCCGTGGATCGCCATGCTGGGGTCGACGAGCCCGAACATCCTGAGCGGCCTCTCGCTCTGCAACGTGGTCGTCGCCGGCGAGCTCGTCGTGACGATCGAGTGGGACGAGTATCAGCTGCCCTAGGCATGGCTTTCGGCACCACCAAGCTCCAAGGGCTCGAGCGCGACGTTAAGGCGGCCGCTGAGCTGTGCCTCGCGTACGCCGATCGATTCGGCGTCTCGGTGACGGTCGTTTCAGGGAAACGCTCGAGGGCCGAGCAAGCCCGGCTGTATCGGAACTACCAGCAATGCCTCGCCTCAGGAAACTTCGGGCGGACGCGCGATTGCCAGTATCCTGCGAACCGTCCGGGCGAGAGCGCGCACGAGTTCGGTCTAGCGTGGGACAGCGTCGTCTCGCCTGAGCTCATGAGCTGGTGGGTCGCCGTGCGTCGAGCGTACGGCTTCCACGTCATCGAGGGCGACCTGCCCCACGCCGAAGTTCCGGGGTGGCGGAATTACGTGTGAGCTCGAGAGATCGCACCGCGTAGGACCCGCGCGGCTTGGGTGTGAGCTCGTACGAATTCCTCGAGCCAACCCTTCGAGCGAATCATCGTGACAGCTCGCATCGCGGCCGCGAGCTCCGCGAGCTCGAGCTGTTCCTCACGGGTCACCTCGAGCAGCGCCCCGACCTGGACGCTCAGCGAGCTCTCCCCGCCACCGACGAGACCGCGCCGCTCGTGGAACCCGACCAACGTGCCGTTGCGATTGAACCGCCTTGGGTCGTTCGTCATACTTGCCTCCCGTGTTGGACTCTGGACACACCGAGGCGGTACCCGCCGCCCCGGGGGGTGGGGCGGCGGGAACCCCGTCAGGG
>CAYGIF010000209.1:0-3327 GCA_964349865.1 uncultured Gallionella sp.
CGCATGATCCACGGCCCCGGCTGCCCGGTGTGCGTGCTGCCGGCGGGGCGGGTGGAAAATGCGATCCAACTCGCGCAAACGCCGGGGCTGATCCTGTGCTGTTACGGCGATATGTTGCGCGTGCCGGCCGCCGACGGCATGAGCCTGCTGAAGATCAAGGCGCGCGGCGCGGATGTGCGCATGGTGTATTCCAGCGCCAACGCGGTGAACATCGCGCAGGAGAATCCAGAGCGGCAGGTGGTGTTTTTCGCAATCGGCTTCGAGACCACCACGCCGCCGACGGCGGTGGCGATCCGGCAGGCACAGGCGCTTGATCTCAAAAATTTCAGCGTGTTCTGCAATCATGTGCTGACCCCGTCGGCGATTGCGCATGTCCTGCAATCGCCCGAAATACGCCAGCTCGGCGTGCTGGCGCTGGACGGCTTCATCGGCCCGGCGCATGTCTCGACGGTGATCGGCAGCCGCCCTTACGAATATTTCGCCGATGAGTTCCAGAAGCCGGTGGTGATCGCCGGGTTCGAGCCGCTCGACGTGATGCAGGCGATATTGATGCTGGTGCGCCAGTTGAACGAAGGCCGCGCCGAGGTGGAAAACGAATTCTCCCGCGCGGTGACGCGCGACGGCAATGCCAAGGCGCAGTTGCTGGTCGCGGAAGTGTTCGAGCTACGCCGCGTGTTCGAGTGGCGCGGCCTTGGCATGGTGCCTTACAGCGCACTGCGCATCAAGGCGCAATACGCCGGTTACGATGCAGAAATGCGCTTCCGGATACCTGAGATTTCAATCGCTGACAACAGGGCCTGCGAATGCGGCGCGATCCTGCGCGGCGTGAAGCGCCCGCAGGACTGCAAACTGTTCGGCACGGTCTGCACGCCGGACAACCCGGTCGGTTCGTGCATGGTATCGAGCGAAGGAGCATGTGCGGCGCATTACAGTTATGGAAGATTCCGGGAAGCTGCCTGATGAATGAAATATCGTAGGGCGCATTCCATGCACCAATAGCAAGGGTGCATGGAATGCGCCCTACGCAAGTTGTTTTGAAAATGGAAGAAAAGCCATGAGCACAATCAAACCCAACTACACGCGCCAGCTCGATTTCAAGCATGGCCGCGTGGACATGACACACGGCAGCGGCGGGCGCGCGATGGCGCAGTTGATCGACGAGCTGTTCGTGGCGGCGTTCGACAACGAGTTTCTGCGCCAGATGAACGACCAGGCGCGCTTCCCAGCGCCGCAGGGGCGCATGGTGATGTCCACCGACAGCCATGTAGTGTCGCCGCTGTTCTTTCCGGGCGGCGACATCGGCTGCCTGTCGGTGCACGGCACGATCAACGACGTGGCGATGTCTGGCGCGAAGCCGCTGTATCTTTCCGCCAGTTTTATTCTGGAGGAGGGCTTCCCGCTCGCCGACCTGAAGCGCATCGTCGAATCGATGGCGCAGGCGGCGCGGGATGCTGGCGTGCCGATCGTCACCGGCGACACCAAGGTCGTCGAGCAGGGCAAGGGTGACGGCGTGTTCATCACCACTACCGGCATCGGCATGGTGCCGGAGGGCGTCAATATCTCCGGCGAGCGCGCCCGCCCGGGCGACAAAATTCTGGTGTCCGGGATGCTGGGCGACCACGGCGTCGCGGTGATGTCGCTGCGCGAAAATTTGACCTTCCACACCAGCATCCAATCCGATACGGCGGCATTGCATGGGCTGGTGGCGGCGATGGTCGCGGCGGTGCCGGACATCCACGTGCTGCGCGACCCCACGCGCGGCGGACTCGCCACCACGCTCAACGAAATCGCGCGCCAGTCGGCGGTGGGCATGATGCTGCACGAAAACAAATTGCCGATCCGCGAACAGGTCAAGGCGGCATGCGAATTCCTCGGGCTCGACCCGCTGTATGTCGCCAACGAAGGCAAGCTGGCGGCGATCTGCGCGCCGCAGGACTCCGACCTCTTGTTGCAGGCGATGCGCGCGCATCCGCTGGGACGCGATGCCGCCATCGTCGGCGAGGTGATCGAAGACCCGCACCATTTCGTGCAAATGGAGACTGCGTTCGGCGGGCGGCGCGTGGTCGATTGGCTGACGGGTGAACAACTCCCGCGTATTTGCTAACACGGTATCGCCATGAAAATCCTGTTCCTCACCCACAGCTTCAACAGTCTGGCGCAACGCCTGTATATCGAGCTGACACGGCGCGGGCACGAGATATCCATCGAGTTCGACATCAACGATGCGGTCACGGTGCAGGCGGTCGAGCTGTATCGCCCCGAACTGATCGTTGCGCCGTTCCTCAAGCGCGCCATTCCCGAGGCGGTGTGGCGCAACCATGTTTGTTTCGTGGTGCATCCCGGCATCGTCGGTGACCGCGGGCCGTCGGCGCTGGACTGGGCGATCATGCGCGATTGCCCGGGATGGGGCGTCACGGTGTTGCAGGCCAGCGGCGAAATGGATGGCGGCGACATCTGGGCGGCGAAAACCTTCCCGATGCGGCTGGCGAAGAAGAGCAGCCTGTACCGCAACGAGTTGGTCGAGGCGGCGGTGCGCGCGGTGCTGGCGGCGGTGGAGCGCTTCCAGTCCGGCAACTTCAAGCCGCAGCCACTGGATTACTCTCGTCCAGAGGTCCGCGGCCGGTTGCATGCGCCGATCAAACAGGCCGACCGCACCATCGACTGGAGCAGCGACGACACGCGCACGGTGTTGAGGAAGATCCATGCCGCCGACGGATTTCCGGGCGTGCTCGACACGCTGTGCGGCGAGGCGTACTACCTGTTTGATGCCTGCGCCGAGGACACGCTGCGCGGCGGTGAGCCGGGTGCAATCATCGCCCAACGCAACGGTGCGATCTGCCGCGCCACACTCGACGGCGCGGTGTGGATCGGCCACCTGAAGCGCAAGACCGAAGGCGAGCTTGCGCTCAAATTACCCGCCACACTGGCGCTGGAAGGACATCTCGCCGACATACCGGAAGCGCCGCTCGACCCATTTTCGTCATGCAGCGGCGAGACCTACCGCGACATCTGGTTTGAACAAAAAAACAACGTCGGCTACCTGCATTTCGCGTTCTACAACGGCGCGATGAGTAGCACACAGTGCGAGCGGTTGCGCGACGCTTATCTGGCCGCCACTCGGCGCGATGTGCGCGTGATCGTGTTGATGGGCGGCGCGGACTTCTGGTCGAACGGCATCCATCTCAACTGCATCGAAGCCGCCGTCAGCCCGGCAGATGAATCCTGGCGCAATATCAACGCGATGAACGACCTGACTCGTGCCTTCGCCACCACCGGCAGCCAGCTCACCATCGCCGCGTTGCAGGGCAATGCCGGGGCGGGCGGCGT
>CAYGIF010000210.1:0-3313 GCA_964349865.1 uncultured Gallionella sp.
GATGAAGGGTATGTAACCCATGCAGGGCGTTTTGAGCGTGAGTTCGAGCAAGCGTTCAGTTCTAGATTCAATACCACTGCCCTTGCGACCTCTAGCGGAACGGGTGCGCTCCATCTGGCCTTACTCAGCCTGGGTGTGGGACCGGGGGATGAAGTCGTGGTCCCGGCGCTCACATTCGGAGCCACAGCATCGGTCGTGCTCGCCGTTGGAGCTAAGCCGGTACTCGTTGACGTGGACGGGGACACTTGGGGATTGGATAAGAACCGGCTCCTCGGAGTGCTTAACAAAAAGACCCGAGCGATCATTCCGGTCCATCTCTACGGGATCGATGCAGGCGATTTCGCGCAGTTTGGCATCCCAGTAATCGAAGATGCTTGCGAGTCTTTGGGGATGGTTCCGTACCGTGGACAGATGGCGTGTCACTCGTTCTACGGGAACAAAAGTATCACTACCGGCGAAGGCGGAATGCTTTGCGGTGGATTTGGCAAAGCTAAGGAATGGCGTGACGGCGGCTTCGACAAAGACTACCGGAACGTCGTGCCGGGTCTTAACTATCGCCTCAGCAATATGCAGGCTGCGGTCGGACTTGCACAGCTCGAACGGTTCGATCAGTTGCTGGGTCTGCGGCTCGCAAACGCTGAGCGATATGAGAAAGAACTGCGTGGCAAGGGTAAATGGCTCTTCTGCGCCGAAACGGAAGACCCTCGGGGTTTGCAAGCGCACCTCAAGGAACACGGAGTAGACAGCAGGCCGGTCTTTACACCATTGCACCTTTCGCCGGCTTTCAGGGCGTATGCAAAGGGGAAGTATCGGGTAGCGGAAGAAGTGTGGATGCGGCACCTCGCATTGCCTACGGGACCGCACGTCTCCCAAGAACAAGTTCAAAGAATCGCGGAGATCGTGAATGATTTCAACTTACGCGGGTGTGCAGACAGCAATCGCAGACGAGCTGCACCGCTCGGACCTCACTAGCTACATTCCCGATTTCATTCAGAGATGCGAGAGCAAACTAAACGCGAAGCTCCGCATCCGGCAGATGGAAACCACCATGTCCACGGTGGTGGCCTCCGGGGTAATCGCAATCCCCTCGAACTACATCGAGCTGAAGAGCGCGTATGTCACTTCGGTAACGCCTTACGTCCATCTCGACCGCAAGACTGCGGAGTGGATTTACCAGCAATACCCGGACAGGTCGGGTGGTGACACTCCTAGCTTTATTGCGAGGGAGGGGTCTAACTTCATCTTCGGGCCGAATGCTTCTGACAGCGTTACGGTCAAGTTTGTCTACTACAACAGGTTTCTGCCTCTTGCGAGTGCGACCAACGCAATCTTTCTCGCTTACCCAGGGCTTTGGCTGTACGGGGCCCTTCTAGAGGCTGAAGGGTTCCTCAAGAACGACAAGCGCATTGGCATTTGGGCTGCGCACTACAAGCAGATGATTGAGCTGATTCAGGACGAGAGTAACGCCGAGAACTTCTCCGGCGGGCCTCTCGCAATGACGCCGGGATGAGCGTTCTTGTAAAGCTTCTGGGGTACGCGCCAGACTCAGACCCAACGATCCCCGGAGTCTTGACGAATTGCTCCGGGGTTATTCCGTCCCTCAAGGGCATGAAGGCGGCTCCGAGTCCTGCTTCTGCTGGCATGGCGTCGTTGGGAGTGACCTGCCAAGGTGCAGCTCTTCTCTACAAGCTCGACGGCACTAACAGGTTCTTTGCCGGTTCTCCTGCGAAGCTTTGGGAGGCCGGAGTCTCAACGTGGACGGATGTAAGCAGGGCTGCTGCCTATACAACTGTATCTACAGGCAAGTGGAGATTCGCCCAGAACAATAACGTGAGCCTAGCGGCTAATGGGTCGGACACCATCCAAGCCTCTGTGTCGAGCGGGGCTTTCTCTTGCATTGCCGGCGCTCCGATTGCGGCGATTGTGGAGAACGTCGGGCAGTTCGTCTTTGCTCTTAACACTTCGGCAAACACGAACGGCTGGCAGACCTCAGCCCTTGGTGATTATTCGAGCTGGACGACCTCCATTGCAACACAAGCGGTAAGCGGAGTCCTGAGTCCGAGTCCAGGCCCTATCACTGCTGGGAGGGCTTTTGGCTCTGCAATCGTGGTCTACAAAAAGACTTCGATGTATCTCGGGGTTAATGTTGGCCCTCCGAATATCTGGCAGTTCGAGCAGATCCCCGGAAATGCTGGGGCGATGTCGCAAGAGGCTGTGGTCAACATCGGGACGGTTGAGTATCCGAAGCATATTTTCATGGGGGAGGATGATTTCTACCTCTATGACGGCGCGAAGCCGATCCCGATTGGGTCTAGCAGGGTAAAGCAAACAGTCTTTGGTTCGATCATGCAGAGTCGGTACTACGCTTGTTCTGCTCTGCACGACCGCAAGAACAACGTCGTCTATTTCTACTTTCCAGTGGCGGATTCGGTCTTCCCTGACCATTGCGTTGTTTACAACTACAGAACTGATAGATGGGGTGTTGACGACAGGCAGATCCAGGCTGCAACTGACTTTGCATCTTCTGGGGTGACTTACGACGCCTTGGGGGGGCAATACTCGACCTATGCCGACCTTCCGAACCTGCCCTATGACCTTGCCTTCCTGACCTCGGCGCAGCCGACTCCGGCGATTTTTGACACGAACAACAACCTTAAGACGCTGACCGGGGTTGCTACTGACTCAAGCTTTACTACAGGCGACTTGGGCGATGACGTGATGGTTAGTACCGTTTCCAGGATCAGACCGAGATTCCTTACCCAGCCTACTTCAGCGACGTGGACGCACTACCACCGGAACAATACGGGAGTCACGTTGACCGCCGATTCTGCGGTGGCACTTGCAGACGGTAAGTTCGACATTCTCAGGTCGGCTCGTTGGCACAGAGGGACGATGGCGCTAGTGGGTGATTGGGAGATGGCCGGTTTTAGTCCCGAGTGGGCGCAGGACGGCCCAGAGTGAAGCTCTGGCTAGATCAGAAAGTCCCGGCCGAATACAACAAGGCGGTCATTGCGGACATCGTAAGGTCGATCTGCAACACGACTAACCAGCTTTCCGAAGAACGAATCTCGGCAAAGTATCAAGCGCAAGCGAGTGTCCCAAGCGGGACAGCAGTTTCCTACGCTGTGGGGGATTTCGTTAGAGATAGCAATGCGACCGTCAGGGGCAGTGTCGCTCCGGGTGTTGCTGCGTCTTATGTGAGGCTGGGTTGGATATGCACAGCGTCAGGAACTCCGGGGACGTTTCAAGAAGTTCGAGTATTGACCGGCAGCTAGAAGAGTGGATCAGGTCAGGGATCGAGAGAGACGAGCGG
>CAYGIF010000211.1:0-3241 GCA_964349865.1 uncultured Gallionella sp.
GCGCGCAGGAAGCTCACGCGGTAGGCATAGATGCCGATATGGCGCAGCACCGGCAAATCGGCCGGCAGCGGCTGTTGCTGCGCAAACGCATCGCGCGGCCAGGGGATCGGCGCGCGGCTGAAATACAGCGCGTTGCCGTTTTTATCGAGCACCGCCTTGACGATGTTCGGGTTGCGCAGCGACGCCTCATCGTGGAGCGTATGGCAGGCCGTGGCAATCGCGCATTCCGGGTGGCTGTGCAGATGCTCGGCGACGGCGCGGATCAGTTCGGGCGGTATCAGCGGCTCGTCGCCCTGTACATTCACCACGATGGTGTCGTCCGGCCAGTTGTGCTGTTCCGCCACCTCGGCGATGCGATCCGTGCCGCTGGCGTGGGTATCCTTGGTCAGGCATGCCTTGAAGCCGTGCTCATGCACCACGTTGGCAATCGCGTGATGGTCGGTGGCGATCCAGATCTGCTGCGCGCCGCTTAGCGCCGCCCGTTCCGCAACCCTCACCACCATCGGCTTGCCGGCTATTGGCAGCAGCGGTTTGCCGGGCAGCCGGGTCGAGGCATGCCGCGCCGGAATGACGACGTGGAAAGCGATCATTAAAGTTTTTCGACTTCTTCGGCGCTAAGCTTGCGCGCCTCGTCGGCCAGCATCACCGGAATATCGTCTTCGATTCTGAAGGCCAGCCGGTCGGCCTTGCAGATCAATTCCTGCGCGACTTTCTGATAGACCAGCGGGGATTTGCACAGCGGGCAAACGAGGATATCAAGCAGTTTTGCGTCCATGGGATTCTATCTTTCGCAGTAGGTGGTCGACCAAGGTCGGGTCGATTTGGGCATCCACGCGCAACACCCAGTATCGGGCATCGGCGAATGCGGCGCATTTTACCGCATCTTTTTCGGTCAGGAGTATCGCATCGCACCCGGCAAAAGCGAGGTCGGCCGCAGAATAGGGGTGATGGTCGGGAAATGCGTGCGGCGTGAAGGGAATGCCCAGCGTTTGCAAATGGTTGAAGAAGCGCTGCGGATGCCCGATGCCGGCCACGGCATGATTGTTCAGCGCATGAAAATGGCTCGCGGCAACTGTTTTACCGGGATCATGCAGGTTATGGAAAATCTCTCCCGACAGGCGCATCGCGTACTGGCCTGTCGAAGTCTCGCCGCCGTTCACCACCACGGCATCCACCGTCCGCAATCGCGTTACCGGCTCGCGCAGCGGCCCGGCGGGGAGCATCAAGCCATTGCCGAAACCGCGTTCGCCGTCGATTACCGCGATTTCCGCGTCGCGCCGCAGGCGGTAGTGTTGCAAGCCGTCGTCGCACAGCACGACATCGCACTGCGGATGGGTTCGCAGGGCGGCTTGCGCGGCGGCGGCGCGGTCTTTACCGATCCAGACCGGACAGAGGCTGCGCCGCGCCATCAGCAGCGGTTCGTCGCCCACTTGCTGCGCATCGCTGTTTGCATTGACCTGCCGGGGCTGTTGCGCCGCGCCGCCGTAGCCGCGGCTGACGATCAGCGGATGCCGGCCGCGTTCGATAAGTTGTTGCGCCAAGGCAAGCGTGAGCGGGGTCTTGCCGGTTCCGCCGGCGCTGATGTTGCCGACCACGATGACCGGCACGGGCAATTTATGGCCGGACAGGATGCGGCTGCGGTACAGCGTGCGGCGCAATGCCACCAGCAGGCGAAACAACAGGCTAACCGGGAAAAGAATCAGGTGCAGCGGGGTGATGCGGTACCAGTGGTGTTGCAGGTCGAACATCCTTATTTTGGGGCGTTCTGGGTGGTAAAGGTAATGCGCCCGTATCCCGCCAGCCGCGCCGCTTCCATCACGTTTATCACGGACTGGTGCGGCGCCTTGGCGTCGGCATTGATGACGATGGTGGGGTCGGCCTGGTCGCCTGCGGCATTTTTTAGGGAGGCTGCCAACGCCGCCACGCCGGAGTAGGAAAGCCCCTGGTTATTGATGGCGTAGCGTTCCGAGGCATCTATCGCGATATTGATCGGCTTGGCCGACTCGGCGGCTGCTTCGCCGCCGGCTTGCGGCAGATTGATCTGCAATTCGGAAAACTTGGCATAGCTGGTGGTTACCATCAGGAAGATCAGGATCACCAGCAGCACGTCTATCATCGGAATCAGGTTGATTTCCGGTTCCTCACGGCTGCGCCCGCGTAGAAAATTCATCGTCGCCTAGCCCTTGCGTTGGCCATGCACGATTTCCGCCAGTTTGACCGCCTGCTGCTCCATTTCGATGGACAGGCTGTCTATCTGGGCGCGAAAATGCCGGTAGAAAATCATGCTGGGAATCGCCACAATCAGGCCGAAAGCCGTGTTGTACAAGGCCACCGAAATGCCGTGGGCGAGTACCGCCGGGTTATTGCCCACCGCAGTTTGCGAGCCGAAAATCTCGATCATCCCTACCACGGTGCCGAACAGCCCCAGCAATGGGCTGATGGAAGCGATCGTGCCCAGAGTGGTCAAAAAACGCTCCAGATCGTGCGCGACTGCCCGCCCCGCTTCTTCGATGGATTCCTTCATCACCTCGGGCGGGCTTTTGATGTCCTTGAGGCCGGCGGCGAAGATGCGCCCCAGCGGCGAGCTTTCGGCCAGCCTGGCCAGCATGCCTTCGCTGACGCCGCGCTGCTTCAGCTCCTTGATGACTTCATCCAGCAACGCGGGAGGGGAGATGCGGTTCGCGCGCAGAAAAATCGAACGTTCGACGATCAAGCCGACTGCAATGATGGATGCCAGGATCAAAAACCAGATCGGCCAACCGGCCGCTTCTACAATTGCAAACACGCGGATTCTCCAAATGTGCTTAAATTAAACGGGCTTGAAATTTCAGGCCGCAACTGTAGCGTGTCGCACTGAGTTGAGCAACATTTCTCAGGGTTTACTTCAGCTATATTTCGCTAACCTGCCATTCGATAAAGAGTATTTCCGTTTACCCACAAAATCTGTGGATAACTTTGTGGATAATTCCCGTGGACAACACATTAACATGGCGTCTGGTAAGGGTTTTTGTTACATTGCCTATTTTTTGTATGGCGATAATACATATAAAAAACAATATGTTATCGCAAGTTGAGCGTTTTGGTGCGGGGTGATGTCGCAAGAAATGGCGGATTTGCTGGTTTTGTGGATTATTTAGAGATGTCAATATGCCTTTAGGCCTATTTTTTGAAGAAAAAAACCGCGTTTTGCGCGTCGCGGAACTCAACTTTGCAATCAAGCAGTTGCTGGAAAGCAATGTCC
>CAYGIF010000212.1:0-3229 GCA_964349865.1 uncultured Gallionella sp.
CCACTGGCCAGTTTGCGGATGTAACCGGCGCGCAGCATCAGCTTGTGGCTGGGCAGTTCGGCCTCGGATGGTGCTTCTTTCAGGGTGGAGATGAAAAATTGTGAGACGCGCATGAGGGTGACTGCCAAGTTTGAAATGAGGGCGCGATTTTACAGGGAATGCGCGCAGGCTGCATTTTCTCGTCCCGACGCGCGGCAACTTGCGGCATGGAGAAGTGGCTCCGCTTAGTTGGACAGCATTTCCTATTTCTTAAGTGGAAGCCTTGCCGTTAACACCTACGCTGCTTTTTGCAGTGTAGGCAAATTTTGAAGTAGAACTCATCCGGCGTTTTGTCGTCAAGCGACGAGTGAGGTCTATTCTGGTTGTAGAGCCTGATCGTCAGGTTGCGCAGCAGGTAGGGGTAGACCGGGTGCGCCGGACGCCGTTTGCTGGTGTTGGGTTTGCGGTACAAGGCATCGATTCCCATCCGCGCCATCAGCGTGGAAACGTGACGGCGCCCTGCCGGTTTGCCTTCGCGCTTGAGCATTTTGCTCAGCATCCTGGCTCCGGCAAATCCGAAATCTGGTTCGGGTGAACCTCAAAATCGGCAGCCAACTCTGCCAGTGTCTTGTCGCCCCGTACGTATTGCCGCCAAGGCCACCTTGGCTTAGAATTCGGGTGCGTGATTCCTTCTCGTCCTTTTCATGCGCTTGCTCCTCTGTTTACCGTGATATTCACGGCTTGGGTTGAGCAAGGCTACCACTTATCGGGCTGTCCGAATTATCGAGGCCACCTCTGATACGCGGCTTGCAGTAATGCGAGCCGTTTTTTCTTTTATTAGGGGTTCTTTGCCCATGAATACCGTGTTATCGGCGAGTGCCTTGAGGCGCAAGGCGCGGCTCGATTCCCTTGCTGCGATCGAATTTCCCGCCGATCTGCCGGTGGTGGGCAAGCGCGAAGATTTGGCGCGCGCCATTGCCGGTAACCAGGTGGTCATCGTGTGCGGCGAGACCGGTTCGGGAAAGACCACGCAGTTGCCGAAAATCTGCCTGACGCTGGGGCGCGGCATTCACGGCTGCATCGGCCATACCCAGCCGCGCCGCGTGGCGGCGCGGTCGGTGGCATCGCGCATCGCATTTGAACTGAAGACCGAACTGGGCGGCGCAGTCGGCTACAAGGTGCGCTTTCACGACAAGGTGTCGCCCGACACCAGTATAAAATTAATGACCGACGGCATCCTGCTGGCGGAAATCCACGGCGATCCGCTGCTGAGAAATTACGACACGCTGATCGTCGACGAGGCGCACGAGCGCTCGCTCAATATCGACTTCCTGCTCGGTTACCTCAAGCAGTTATTGCCGCGCCGCCCCGATCTCAAGCTCATCATCACCTCGGCCACGCTGGATGCGGACCGCTTCGCCAGGCATTTCGATGCGGTAATGGTCGAGGTGTCGGGGCGCAGTTACCCGATTGAGATACGCTATCGCCCGTTGCAGATCAGTGACGAAGGAGAGGCGCAGGATGTGCCGCAGGCGGTGAGTTCCGCGCTCGATGAGCTTGCCGCTGGCGGGCTAAGAGGCGACGTGCTGGTGTTCCTGCCGGGCGAGCGCGAGATACGCGACACGGCGGAGGCGCTGCGCAAGCATCACCCGCCAAGTATGCGTCATGGAGGGATTGAAGTGCTGCCTCTGTTCGCGCGGCTGTCGGCTGCGGAGCAGGATCGGGTGTTCAAAACCGGTGGACAGCGCCGCGTGGTGCTGGCGACCAATGTCGCGGAAACTTCGCTGACCGTGCCGAACATCGGCTACGTGATCGACTGCGGGCTGGCGCGGGTGAACCGCTACAGCATCAGGCAGAAAGTCGAACAGTTGCACATCGAGAAAACCTCGCGCGCCTCTGCCAACCAGCGCGCCGGGCGTTGCGGGCGGGTGATGAGCGGCGTGTGCATACGCCTGTACGACGAGGCGGATTTCTTGCAGCGCGCCGAATTCACCGACCCGGAGATTTTCCGCGTGTCGCTGGCGACCGCGATCCTGCGCATGAGCGCGCTGGAACTTGGGGCTGGCCGCGACACGTTACTGGCGAAGCCAGCCGATTGCGGGAGCGGCCGCCTCGTAGCCCCACCCGCACCAGAGGGCTCCGCTCCACCGTGGCGGGGCTACGACATTTCCGAGTTCCCGTTCATCGAGCCGCCCAGCTCGCGCATGATCGCGGACGGCTACCAGTTGCTCGCCGAACTCAACGCGATCGACGAGGCGCGGCAACTGACCCCGCTGGGCCATGAACTCGCCAGGCTGCCGCTCGATCCGAAAATCGCGCGCCTGTTGCTGGCCGGAAGGCAATATCACTGCCTGACGGAAATCCTCGTCATCGCGAGCGCGCTGTCGGTGCAGGATCCGCGCGAACGCCCGCTGGATCGGCAGGAGGCGGCGGATGCCGCGCATAAGCATTTTGCCGACGAACGTTCCGACTTTCTGGCTTACCTGAAACTGTGGGCTTGGTTCGAGCAGGCGGTGGCGCACAAAAAATCCAACCGCCTGCTGGCGGAAGAATGCCGGAAAAATTTCCTGTCGCCGTTGCGCCTGCGCGAATGGCACGAACTGCACCAGCAATTGCACGCGCAGGTCGCCGAGATGGGGATGCGCGAGGGCGAGAAATTTTTTTCTGGGCAGCCCGCGACCTACGAACAGATACACAAGGCGCTGCTGTGCGGCCTGCTCGGCAATATCGGCATGAAGAGCGTGGAAGGCAACGAATACCTCGGCGCGCGCGGCATCAAATTTTTCATCGCGCCGAATTCGGTGCTGGCAAAAAAGGGCAGCAAATGGGTGATGGCGAGCGAGCTGGTCGAGACTCACCGCCTGTATGCGCGCTGCGTCGCGCGCATCGAGCCGGAATGGCTGGAGGAGGTCGGCGCGCACCTGATCAAGCGGCATTATTACGATCCGCACTGGGAGAAGAAGGCGGCGCAGGTCAGCGCCTTCGAGCGCAGCACGCTCTACGGGCTGGTCATCAACCCGAAGAAGCGCGTGCATTACGGGCCGATGAACCCCGCCGAGTCGCGCGAGGTGTTCATCCGCCAGGCGCTGGTCGAAGGCGAGTTCAATACCCAGGCGACATTCTTCGCGCACAACCGCAAACTGATCGCCGACGTCGAGGCGCTGGAGCACAAGGCGCGCCGCCCCGACGTGCTGGTGGACGACGAGCTGATCTTCGCTTTCTACGACAGCCGCATCCCGCCAGATATTTA
>CAYGIF010000213.1:0-3227 GCA_964349865.1 uncultured Gallionella sp.
GACGTCGGCTTCGAGCAGCGCCATGCGCACTTCGCGCAGGGTGTCCTGGATGTTGCTTTCGGTGAGGCGCGCCTGGCCGCGCAGCGTTTTGATTACACCGGAAAGGCGATTGGTGAGATTGTTCAACATAATTGTTTTGTGAGAGTTTAGTGTAGAATCCGCGAAGTCTAAAACATACTGACAAAAATGCCTAACATTCTCCTTTCACTGATTGTTTCCGCCGCATATGGCGTGCTGGCCGCCTATTTCTGGCGGGCGCAGGCGCGCGGCGAGGGGGATGTGTTGAGCCGCGGGGCGATGGGGCATCTGGTGTTGATCCCGCTGGCTCTGCACGGTTACCTGCTCACCCAGGATGTGTTTGCCGGCGGCGGGTTCAACCTGAGCATGGCCAACGCGCTGTCGCTAATCGTCTGGCTGACATTGCTGGTGTACTCGGTGGCGCGTTTTTTCTATCCCATCGGCGGATTGCAGGCGCTGGTGCTGCCCATGGCGGCGGCGGCCGTGCTGCTGCAGGAACTTTTCCCGTCGGCGCACCAACTGGAAAATATCGACCTGCTCGCCTTCAAGGCGCATATCGCCGCCGCGATGCTTGCCTACAGCCTGTTCACCATCGCCGTGCTGCACGCGGTGCTGATCTCGCAGGTGGAAAAACGCCTGCATCACGCAAACCTGCCGCGCGTGCTGCAAAATCTGCCGCCGCTGCTGACCATGGAAACCCTGCTGTTCCGCATGATCGGCATCGGCTTTGCGCTGCTGACGCTTACGCTGGCATCCGGTGTGGTGTTTTCCGAGGAGATATTCGGCAAGGCGTGGCAGTTCAACCACAAGGTGCTGTTCGGTTTTGTGTCCTGGGGCGTGTTCGCCGTGCTGCTGTGGGGGCATTATTTCTATGGCTGGCGCGGGCGTACTGCGGTGCGCTGGACGGTGAGCGGCTTCGTGTTTTTGCTGTTGGCTTACCTGGGCACCAAGTTTGTTCTGGAAGTGCTATTGCATAGATGAAAACCCGTTGATTTTCTATGGGTTGCAAGAAGTGCTCAAAATGTCGTAGAATCCGCGCCCTTTCGCTGGGCTAATTTTTTAGATAGGTTTTATATGGTCATCATTCGTCTTTCCCGTGGCGGTTCCAAGAACCGTCCATTTTTCAATGTGGTGGTGGCGGATTCGCGCAATCGCCGCGACGGCCGTTTCATCGAGCGTGTCGGTTTCTACAATCCGCTCGTAGCGGAAGGCCAGGAAGCGTTGCGCCTGCAACTGGAGCGCGTGAGCCACTGGCAAAGCAAGGGCGCGCAGTTGAGCGACACCGTTGCCAAACTGGTCAAGCGCGCCGGAGCTGCGGCAGCTTGATTTTAAGTGCCGCTGCCCAAGCCTGACGAAGCAGGCTCCATGGTGATCATGGGGCGCGTGGCATCTGCACATGGCCTTCGTGGTTGGGTCAAAATACAGCCGTTCACCGAATACGTCGATAGCCTGCTGGATTATCGGACATGGTGGATCGGCCATGAGCACGGCCCGTGGCGCGAGGTGGAAGTCGGGCAGTGCGAGGTGCATAACAAAATACTGGCCGCGCAATTGCCGGATTGCCCTGACCGTACCGCAGCCGAGAAGCTGAAAGGTTTGCTGATTGCCGTGCCGCGCGATAGCCTGCCGGAGCAGGGCGAAGGCGAATACTACTGGTCTGATTTGATCGGACTCGCGGTGGTGAATGAAGCGGGCGTGCTGTTGGGAACGGTGGCAAACCTGCTGGAAACCGGCGCGAACGAAGTGTTGAGCGTGCAGGGTGACGGCGGCGAAATCCTGATCCCGTTTGTGGCTTCGGCCATCAAACAGGTGGATGTGAAGAACAAGATCATCCGGGTGGATTGGACTTTGGATTATTAAGCGGATTACCTGAGATGATATTCGATGTCGTCACGTTATTTCCGCAGATGTTCGATGCGCTGACGCAGTACGGCATCACGCGGCGCGCGGCAGAACAGGGCAATTATGTATTAAGGACGTGGAATCCGCGCGATTTCACCACGGACAGCTACCGCACCATCGATGACCGCCCCTACGGCGGCGGCCCCGGGATGGTGATGCTGGCGGAGCCGCTGGCAGGCGCGATAGTTGCAGCCAAACAGAGACAAGCGGCCAGCGGCGTGAAGAAGAGCCGCGTGGTGTATATGTCGCCGCAAGGCAGGTTGCTGACCCATGCGGTGGTCAAGGAGCTGGTGGCGCAGCCGGATGAAGGTTTGATTTTGCTGGCGGGGCGTTACGAAGGCATCGATGAACGCCTGCTGCGCCGGTATGTGGATGAGGAGATTTCCATCGGCGATTACGTGTTGTCCGGTGGCGAGTTGGCGGCAATGGTGTTGATGGATAGCTTGGTGCGGCAACTGCCCGGTGTGTTGGGCGATGCCGAATCGGCGGAGCAGGATTCGTTCGTGCAGGGTCTGCTGGATTGCCCGCACTACACCCGCCCGGAAATATTTAATGGTGAGGCCGTGCCCCCGGTGTTGTTGTCCGGCAATCATGCCGAAATACAGCGCTGGCGGCTTCAGCAGTCGTTGGGCAGGACGTGGTTGCGCAGGCCGGATTTATTGGCCGGGCGTGATTTGACAAAAGAGGAGTCTCGGCTTCTGGCACAGTTCCAGAAGGAACAAGATCCGATAACTAAAGGAGCAGTAAAGTGAATTTGATCGAAACATTGGAACAAGAAGAAATTGCCCGCCTGGGCAAGACCATTCCCGCGTTTGCGCCCGGCGACACGGTAGTGGTCAGCGTGAACGTGGTTGAAGGTGAGCGCAAGCGCGTTCAGGCCTTCGAGGGTGTCGTGATCGCCAAGCGCAATCGCGGCCTGAATTCCGCATTCATCGTGCGCAAGATTTCTGCCGGTGAGGGCGTGGAACGCACCTTCCAGACTTACTCGCCGATCATCGCCGGCATCGAAGTGAAGCGTCGCGGCTCGGTGCGCCGCGCCAAGCTGTACTACCTGCGCGACCGCTCCGGCAAGTCGGCGCGTATCAAGGAAAAACTCGCCGCAAGGTGAGTTTTCAGAGAAGGCTAATGCCTGCGCCAGCAGGCGTTATGCCGGAACTAAAAACTGGCAGTGCGCGGCTGATTGCCCGCAGGTTTTCCGGCATGATAAAAACGGGAGCGTAAGCTCCCGTTTTTGTTTGTGGGCGCCTCTATAAATTCAAAATCCTAAGCGAGACAAGGCGCGAAAGAAATTTTAGCGCGCCGCATAT
>CAYGIF010000214.1:0-3191 GCA_964349865.1 uncultured Gallionella sp.
CGCAATGCATTGCCCAATGTGTGGCCGTAGCCGCGCTCAAAAGGCTCCATCACCACCTTGGCCTGGGTGGCGGAAATCTTTTGCACATCAATGATGCGGGGCTTCAAAAATTCATTCTTAGGCATACGCTACTCCGCGTGGATTACTTGGAATACAACTCAACCACGAGATGCTCGTTGATGGTTGCAGGCAGTTCGGCACGTTGCGGCTTGGCTTTGTATGTTCCCTTGAGCGATTTGGTGTCCATTTCGATCCATTCCGGGAAACCGCGCTGCTCGGCCGCAGCAAGCGCCGCTTTGATACGCAGATGCGCCCTGGATTTTTCGGCCACTTCAACCACGTCGCCGGGACGCACTTGATAGGAAGGAATGTTGACGCGCTGGCCATTTACCAGAACGCCATTATGGCGAACCACTTGACGTGCCTCGGCACGCGATGCGCCGAAACCCATGCGATAGGACACATTGTCCAGGCGCGATTCCAGAATTTGCAACAAGCTTTCGCCGGTGATGCCGCGCTGGCTTTCCGCTTTTTTGTAGGTCAGACGGAATTGCTTTTCCAGCACGCCGTAAATGCGGCGAACCTTCTGCTTTTCACGCAATTGGCCGCCGTACTCGGACAGACGGGTGTTCTTTTTCTGGCCGTGCTGGCCGGGCGGATAGGCCCTGCGCTCAACACCACACTTGTCGGTAAAACATTTTTCGCCCTTCAGGAACAGCTTTTCGCCTTCGCGGCGGCACTGACGGCATTTTGCATCAAGATTTCTAGCCAAGATCGGCTCTCCCCAAGAATTAGATAGGATTAGATACGACGCTTTTTAGGCGGGCGGCAGCCGTTGTGCGGTACCGGTGTAATATCGGAAATGCTGGTGATCTTAAAACCAGCCGCATTCAATGCGCGCACTGCGGATTCGCGGCCTGGGCCGGGTCCCTTGATGCGCACTTCAAGATTCTTGACTCCGCATTCAACCGCAGCCTTGCCCACTGTTTCGGCCGCCACCTGAGCTGCGAACGGCGTGCTTTTGCGCGAACCCTTGAAACCCTGCGCACCGCTGGTCGACCATGCCAGGGTGTTGCCCTGTCGGTCGGTAATGGTGACGATAGTGTTGTTAAAGGAAGCGTGAACATGCGCGATGCCTTCTGCAACGTTCTTCTTGACTTTCTTGCGCACCTTCGTGCTTGGCTTGGCCATAATCTAATCCTCTAATGCGTTATAGCAAACTTACTTCTTGGCGCCGGCAATCGCCTTGCGCGGCCCCTTGCGGGTACGCGCGTTGGTGCGGGTGCGCTGGCCGCGGCACGGCAAACCGCGGCGATGGCGCACGCCGCGATAGCAACCCAGATCCATCAGGCGCTTGATGTTCATCGTCGTTTCACGACGCAGATCACCTTCCACCGTGAACTTGGCGACTTGTTCGCGCAGCTTCTCCACCTCTGCGTCAGTCAAGTCTTTCATCTTGGTGCTGGAATTCACGCTGGCCGCCTTGCAAATATCTTGCGAGCGGGAGCGCCCGATACCGTAGATTGCAGTCAAGGCAATCACAGCGTGTTGATGGTTGGGGATATTGACCCCTGCAATACGTGCCATGCAGCTACCCTATCTTTGAAAAAACAAAAATTATATCACCTGGAACCAGTTTCATTCAATTAACCCTGGCGTTGCTTGTGCCGCGGCTCCGCGCAAATGACGCGCACCACGCGCTTGCGGATAACGATCTTGCAGTTACGGCATATCTTTTTTACTGATGCTTGGACTCTCATTTTTTTCTCCTTACTCGCTCAACTATTTAGCGCGGAACACAATACGCGCCTTGCTCAAATCATATGGAGTCAACTCCACCGTTACTTTATCGCCGGGCAGGATGCGAATATAGTGCATGCGCATTTTCCCCGAAATATGACCCAACACCACATGACCATTTTCCAGCTTGATCCGGAAAGTCGCGTTCGGCAACGACTCCTCTATCTCGCCCTGCATCTGAATCACATCTTCTTTAGCCATTAGCGCGCCAGTCCACCCTTGAAATTGGCTTTTTTCAGCAGGTTTTCATACTGATGCGTCATCAGATAAGATTGCACTTGCGCCATAAAGTCCATCGTCACCACCACCAGAATCAACAGCGATGTGCCGCCAAAATAAAACGGCACATTCCACTTCACCACCAGAAATTCCGGCAGCAGACAAACCAGGGTGATATACACCGCGCCAACCATGGTCAGGCGCAGCATAATCTTTTCAACGTAGCGCGCAGTCTGTTCGCCGGGGCGGATGCCGGGTAAAAACGCGCCGCTCTTCTTCAAATTGTCCGCCGTTTCCTTCGGGCTGAACACCAGCGCCGTGTAGAAGAAACAGAAGAATATAATCGCCGCCGCGTACGTCAGCACATATATCGGCTGACCTGGTGACAGCATGGCGCTGATATCCTTCAGCCAGTTCATGCCCTCCCCGCTGCCAAACCAGCCCGCAATTGTCGCCGGAAACAAAATGATGCTGGAAGCGAAAATCGGCGGAATTACACCGGCCATATTTATCTTCAACGGCAGATGCGAGCTTTGCCCGCCATATACCTTGTTACCCACTTGCCGTTTGGCATAGTTCACCAGTATCTTGCGCTGGCCGCGTTCGACATACACCACCAAAGCCGTGACCGCAATCGCCCCGAAGAACAGCAACAACACCAGCGGGATGGAGAAGGCTCCGGTGCGCGCCAACTCCAGCGTGCTGCCGATCGCACTGGGCAGCCCCGCCGCGATACCGGCAAAAATAATCAACGAAATACCGTTACCCAAGCCGCGTTCGGTAATCTGCTCGCCCAGCCACATCAGGAACATCGTGCCGGTCACCAGGGTAATCACCGAGGTCAACTGGAACATTGCGCCGGGATTCGGCACCAATCCCGGCTGCGACTGCAAAGCCACCGAGATGCCAAACGCCTGGAACAGCGCCAAAGCCAATGTGCCGTAGCGGGTGTACTGCGTGATCTTGCGGCGGCCTGCTTCGCCTTCCTTCTTCAACTGCTCGATATGCGGAACCGCTATCGCAGCCAACTGCATGATGATCGACGCGGAAATATACGGCATGATGCCCAGCGCAAAAATCGTGAAACGTTCCAGCGCACCGCCCGAGAACATGTTGAACATGCCCAGGATGCCGTCTTTTTGCGACTTGAACAAATCCGCCAGCACCGTCGG
>CAYGIF010000215.1:0-3144 GCA_964349865.1 uncultured Gallionella sp.
CGCACTGTCTCAATCTTCTTGAGCAAGTGAGCGTCGACAAATGGACCTTTTTTAACCGAACGTGCCATATCTATCTACCCCTTAAACCTGAAAGCGACGGCGCACGATCATGCCGCTAGTGCGCTTGTTGCGGCGTGTGCGGAAGCCCTTGGCCGGCACGCCCCATGGGCTGACCGGATGACGGCCGGCTGCAGTCTTGCCTTCACCGCCGCCATGCGGGTGATCGACCGGGTTCATCACCACGCCGCGCACCGTCGGACGGACACCGCGCCAACGCATCGCACCCGCCTTGCCAATAGAGCGCAGGCTGTGTTCAGAATTGCCTACTTCGCCTAAAGTCGCCTTGCAATCGATAAGCACCTTGCGGATTTCGCCGGAGCGCAACCGCAATTGCGCATAGCTGCCTTCGCGCGCCAGCAACTGCACGGAAGTGCCGGCGGATCGCGCTAACTGTGCGCCCTTGCCCGGCAACATTTCGATGCAGTGGATGGTCGAGCCAACCGGGATATTGCGCAGCGGCAAAGCATTACCCGGTTTGATCGGCGCTTCCGAGCCGCTCACCAGAGTGGCCCCGGCCGCAATACCTTTAGGTGCAATGATGTAACGGCGCTCGCCATCGGCGTAGCACAACAGCGCCAGGTTCGCACTGCGGTTCGGGTCGTATTCGAGGCGTTCTACAGTCGCCGGAATGCCATCCTTGTCGCGCTTGAAGTCCACCAGCCGGTAATGCTGCTTATGGCCGCCGCCCATATGGCGGGTCGTTATGTGGCCGTTATGGTTGCGGCCTGCGGTCCTGGTTTGCTTTTCCAGCAGCGCGGCGACCGGCTTGCCTTTATGCAGGTCAGGATTGACAACGCGCACTACCGCACGCTGCCCAGGAGTTGTTGGTTTTAGTTTAATCAATGCCATGATGGTTATCCTTGCTCGCTTGCGGCAAAATTGATTTCCTGACCGGCTGCCAGGCACACGTAAGCCTTCTTCCAGTTGTTGCGGCGTCCGGAGAAGCGGCCGCCCTTGACCTTGCCCTTGACGTTGGCCACTTGCACGGCATCCACGCTCACCTTGAACATCATTTCAACGGCGGCCTTGATCTCATGCTTGGTCGCATCAGTGGCGACACGGAAGATCACCTGCTCATTCTTGTCGGCAACATAAGTTGCCTTTTCGGAGATTTGCGGAGCGAGCAACACTTTCATCAAACGCTCCTGGCTAAATTGTTGGGTACTCATGCGAACATCTCCTCAATTTTAGCCACCGCATTGCGCGTCACGATCACGTTCGGAAAACGCACCAGGCTGACCGGGTCGGCTTGATTGGCTTCCAGCACCAACACGTTGGGCAGGTTACGCGAAGACAGATATAAATTCTCGTCCACATTGTCGGTGATAATCAGCAGACGGCCATCCAGCCCCATCCCCTTGATCTTTTGCGCCAGCAGCTTGGTCTTGGGAGAATCAACCGTCAGGCTGTCCACCACCACCAGACGGTTCTCGCTGACCAGCTTCGACAAAATCGCAGCCAAGCCCGCGCGATACATCTTGCGATTGATTTTCTGGGTGTAATTCTCTTCGCCGGTATTCGGGAAAATCTTACCGCCGCCGCGCCACAACGGGCTGGAGGCCATACCGGCGCGCGCGCGGCCGGTGCCTTTTTGCGCAAACGGCTTGCGGGTGCTCTTGGCGATTTCGCTACGGCCCTTTTGCTTGCTGTTGCCGGCACGCGCATTCGCCTGATAGGCGGTGACCAACTGATGCACCAGATCCTCGTTGTATTCACGGCCGAACAATTCGTCGGACGCGCTCAGATTCGCGGTCGCCTGGCCCTTATCGTTAATGACTTTGAGTTCCATTACGCACCTGCCTTCACTGCGGGACGCACGATAATGCTGCTGTTTGTGCAGCCCGGAACAGCGCCTTTTACCAGCAACAGCTGGCGCGCAACATCGACGCGCACGACCTGTAAATTCTGCACGGTTCTTTGCACATCGCCCAGATGACCAGTCATGCGCTTGCCGGGGAACACGCGTCCCGGATCCTGCGCCATACCGATAGAGCCAGGCACGTTATGTGACTTGGAGTTACCGTGCGAGGCACGGCCCGATTTGAAATGGTGACGCTTGATGGTGCCGGCGTAACCCTTGCCCTTGGATACGCCCGTCACGTCAACGAGTTGACCCACCTGAAAAATTTCCACGCTGACCGTGGAGCCTGCTTGCAGGCCGGCCAGTTGTTCGGGAGATACGGTGAATTCTTTTAGTGCACTCCCGGCTTCAACACCCGCCTTGGCGTAATGTCCGGCGGCAGCCTTGCTGACGCGTCCGGGACGGCGCACACCATGTGCCAATTGCACGGCGGTATAGCCATCGGTATCAACGGATTTAACCTGAGTGACACGATTATTGGACACTTCCAGCACGGTTACCGGCAACGATGAACCGTCTTCGGTAAACACGCGGGTCATGCCAATCTTGCGACCGACAAGTCCTAAGCTCATTTTAATTTCCTCTTGTTAAGGGGCCAACTTCAATTGGTTAGCCGATTTTTTATTACAAAAACTTTAGTTGTTGGTTATTAGTCGCTAGTCGTTAGTTGGTTTTGTCCGCTTCGCGGAACCTGCCTTAACTAACGTCTAACGTCTGACAACTGGTTTACTACTGCAACTTGATCTCGACATCCACGCCGGCCGGCAGATCCAGCTTCATCAGCGCGTCTACCGTCTTGTCGGTGGGGTCAACGATGTCCATCAAACGTAGATGGGTGCGAATCTCGAACTGGTCGCGCGAAGTCTTGTTGACATGCGGGGAACGCAACACATCGAAACGCTCGATCTTGGTTGGCAAAGGCACCGGGCCGTTTACCACCGCGCCGGTACGCTTGGCAGTCTCTACAATCTGCGCCGCAGACTGATCGATCAAGCGATAGTCAAACGCCTTGAGGCGAATGCGAATTTTTTGACTTTGCATAATTTTCTCTTGCTTTTACGCGGCAATGCCGCTAATTAAAGAACGAATCGCATGTTCAGGAACCGTGCCCAGCCCACGCGAGGGCGCGCATTGTATTCTTACTCAACAAACTTTGCAAACTAAAACGCGGGAAGGGGGAAGAGTGAAGGGGGAAGGGTTTGCCCCTTCTCCCTTCCCCCTCA
>CAYGIF010000216.1:0-3137 GCA_964349865.1 uncultured Gallionella sp.
TTGATGCGCACGTTGGCGAAGGTGCCGCGCATCATCACCTCGTGGTTGCCGCGCCGCGCACCGTAGCTGTTGAAATCCTTGACCGCGACGCCCCTGGCTTGCAGATATTTGCCTGCCGGGGTGGTTGGCTTGAAGCTGCCCGCCGGGCTGATGTGGTCGGTAGTGACCGAATCGCCGAAGATGCCGAGCGCTCTGGCGTTGCGGATTTCGTTCATGCCGCCAGCCGCCATGCTGAAGCTCTCGAAGAACGGCGGGCGCGCGATGTAGGTCGAGTCGTCCCACCGGTACTGGTTGCCGGCAGGCGCGGGGATCGCGCTCCACAGCGGCAGGTCGCGGGTCGAGTCGGAATACAGCGCGCGGTACATGTCGGGGTCGGCGGCGAATTTCATCACGGCCTGAATCTCTGTGCTGTTCGGCCAGATGTCCTTCAGATACACCGGCCGGCCATCCTTGCCGGTGCCAAGCGGCTCGCTGTCGAGATCAATGTTCACCCTGCCCGCGATCGCATAGGCCACCACCAGCGGCGGCGAAGCCAAAAAGTTGGCCTTGATGTTGGCGTGGATGCGCGCCTCGAAGTTGCGGTTGCCGGACAGCACTGCCGCAGCGATCAGGTCGTGGGCGACGATGGCCTCCTCGATCCTGGCGTCCAGCGGGCCGGAGTTGCCGATGCAGGTGGTGCAGCCGTAGGCCGCGAGGCTGAAGCCGAGTTGCGCCAACGGCTCGAGCAGACCGGCGTTCTTCAGGTATTCGGTCACGACCCGCGAACCGGGCGCCAGCGAAGTCTTGATATGCGGCGCCACATGCAGCCCTTTTTCAACCGCCTTCTTCGCCAGCAATCCCGCGGCCAGCAGCACACTCGGGTTGGAGGTGTTGGTGCAGGAAGTAATCGCGGCGATCAGCACATCGCCGTGGCCGATCTGCACCGCAGTCGACATTTCCTCCTTAGTCTCGCAGCGCACGGCGGGGTTGGGATGATCGTCGAGCATTTCCAGCTCGCTGCCGTTGCGCGTCCTGCCCGCCTCCTGCAGGCCGCCCCCGGCAATCGGCGTACAGACGTTTCCTCTGCGTTCCGGCAGGCCGGTGAAGTAGCGTTGACCCAGTTCGGCGGCGGGCTTGTTGAAGCCGTTTTCCGCCACCGGCTTGCTGAACAGGGTGTTGAAGGTCTCCTTCATTTTCGGCAGCGCAACGCGATCCTGCGGGCGCTTCGGCCCGGCCAGCGACGGCTCGATGGAAGCGAGGTCGAGCTCCACCACGCCGCTGTAATCGATGCTGCCCGCCTGCGGGATGCCGTACAGATTCTGCGCCTTGAAGTAGGACTGGAAGGCGTCCACTTCCTCGTCGCTGCGCCCGGTGTTGCGCATATAGTCCACCGTCACATCGTCCACCGGGAAGAAGCCCATGGTCGCGCCGTATTCGGGCGCCATGTTGGCGAGGGTGGCGCGATCCGGCACGGTCAGCGCCGCCGCGCCTGCGCCGAAGAACTCGACGAACTTGCCGACCACCTTGTGTTTGCGCAACAGCTCGGTGACAGTCAGCACCAGGTCGGTCGCGGTGACGCCTTCGCGCAGTTTGCCTTTCAAATGCACGCCGACCACGTCCGGGGTGAGGAAATACACCGGCTGGCCGAGCATCCCGGCCTCCGCCTCGATGCCGCCCACGCCCCAGCCGACCACGCCGATGCCGTTGATCATCGTGGTATGGCTGTCGGTGCCGACCAGCGTGTCGGGATAGTACACACCGTCTTTTTGCAGCACGCCGCGCGCCAGATATTCCAGGTTGACCTGATGCACGATGCCGATGCCGGGCGGCACGACCTTGAACGTATAGAACGCCTGCATGCCCCATTTCATAAACTTGTAACGCTCGGTGTTGCGCTCGAATTCCATTTCCATGTTGAGCCGCAGCGCATCCGGGCGGTTGTAGTAATCGACCTGCACCGAGTGGTCCACCACCAGATTCACCGGCACCAGCGGCTCGATGATCTTCGGGTCTTTGCCCATACTTGCGGCGGCATCGCGCATCGCGGCGAGATCGGCCAGCAGCGGCACGCCGGTAAAATCCTGCAACACGATGCGCGCCACCACGAACGGTATTTCATCGCTGCGCGGCGCGTTTGGCTGCCAGTTGGCGAGCTGGCGCACATGCGCCTCGGAAATTTTCTTGCCGTCGCAGTTGCGCAGCACCGCTTCCAGCACGATGCGGATCGACACCGGCAGGCGCGAAATCTTTCCAATGGCAGCGGCTTCCAGCGCGGGCAGCGAATACAGCATGCCTTGCCTGCCGCTGGCGAGAGTAAAGGACTGGCGGGTATTGAACAGGTTAAGCGTCATGGCAGGTTCTCCGGATTGATGGAATGCACGACTACAAAATGCCTAACTGCAACTATCCTGGTGTCTCGCTACTCGTCCTGCAACGTCTGCCCTGGAAACAGTTCTTCCGTAAAACCGAACTTGGCGATGTCACGAATGCGCATCGGATATAGGATGCCGTCGAGATGGTCGCATTCATGCTGCACGACGCGCGCGTGGAATCCGCTCACTGTCCGGTCGATCCGTACGCCTTGTTCGTCATAACCCTGATAGCGGATATTCTGGAAGCGCGGCACGAGCCCGCGCATGCCGGGCAGGCTCAGGCAACCTTCCCAATCGTCCTTGATGGTCTCTTCCAGCACCATGATGGACGGATTGATGAGCACGGTTTCCGGCACTTCTTCCGCATCCGGATAACGCGGGTTCTTCTGCACGCCGAAAATCACCACGCGCAAGTTCACGCCGATCTGCGGCGCGGCCAGCCCCGCGCCGTTCAAGGCCTGCATGGTGTCGCGCATATCCTCCAGCAGGGCGCGCAACTCTTCACTGCCGAAGCCGCTGACCGGCTCGGCGCGCTGCAGCAGCCGCGCATCGCCCATGCGCAATACCGGCCTAATCGCCATCGCAGCTCACCACGCATTCGAGGATGCTGCGCACCCGTTCCATCGCCGCGCCCGCAACGGCGTTGACCTGCTCCATGTCGATACCTTGCCTGTTGTCGCCGCGCCCTGCCGCGTAATTCACGACCACGGCGATGGTGGCGTAATTCAGTTCCAGCTCCATCGCCAGCGCGGTTTCCGGCATGCCGGTCATGCCGACCATGTCCGC
>CAYGIF010000217.1:0-3109 GCA_964349865.1 uncultured Gallionella sp.
TTGCGGGAGCGGGTGTGAGGCGGCCATTCCCGCCCCGGATGCTTCGCAACGCCGTGTCATGGCCGCCACCCTACAATTGCTTGCGCTGCCGCCGCGCCTCGAACAGGCAGATGCCGGCGCTGACCGAAACGTTCAGGCTTTCCACGCTGCCCAGCATCGGGATGCGCACCAGTTCGTCGCAGGTTTCGCGCGTCAGGCGGCGCAGGCCTTCGCCTTCAGCGCCCAGCACCCAAGCCAGCGCGCCTTTGTGCTTGAAACCGTTCAAGTCCTGCTCGGCCTCGCTCGCCGCGCCGGCCACCCAGATGCCGCGTTCCTGCAATTCGCGCAGGGTACGCGCGAGATTGGTGACGGTGATGTACGGCACGGTTTCCGCCGCGCCGCAGGCGACTTTTTCCACCGTCGCGGTGATGCCGACCGCGCGGTCTTTCGGCGCGATCACCGCGTGTACGCCGAACGCATCGGCGCTGCGCAGGCACGCGCCGAGATTATGCGGGTCCTGCACACCGTCCAGCACCAGCAGCAACGGCGGCTCATCGAGCGTGTCCAGTACATCCTCCAGATGCAGCACGCGCCGCGACGCATCGACGCGCGCCGCCACACCCTGATGCCGCGCATTGCCCGCCATGCCGTCGAGGCGCGCCGCTTCTATCGGAATGATGCGCACGCCATTCGCTTCCGCCAGCTTGATCAGGTCGCGCATGCGCGGATCCTGGCGTTGCGCCTGCAGGTAGATTTCCAGCACGCCGTCAGGATTCTGGCGGATGCGCGCAGTGACCGCGTGAAAGCCGTAAATCAGGCGCAGGTCAGCCATGACGTTTCTTGTCGCCTGATTTTTTTGCTGACTTTGCGCCGGGCTTCTTCGCGGCAGGCTGCTTTGTCGATTTCGGCGCCTGTTCGTGGCCGGGTTTCTCGATGAGTTCATGCAGCACGAAATCAATCTTGGTGCTTTCCATGTCTACCTTGACCACGCGCACCTGCACGCGGTCGCCGAGACGATAGCGTTGTCCGGTGCGCTCGCCGAGCAGCTGATGTTTGGTGGCGTCGAAGTGGAAATAATCCTTGCCGAGTTCGGAGATATGCACCAGCCCTTCGACATACAGGTCATCCAGCGAAACGAACATGCCGAAGCCGGTGACCGAGGAAACCGTGCCGGTGAACACGCTGCCGAGATGGTCGCGCATGTAGAAACATTTCAGCCAGGCCTCGACATCGCGCGTGGCATCATCGGCGCGGCGCTCGGTCATCGAGCAATGCGCGCCCAGCTCGCCCCATTTCTGCGCGGGCTTGTATTGCTTGCCGTGCAGCACCGCCTTGATGGCGCGATGCACCAGCAGGTCTGGGTAGCGGCGGATCGGCGAGGTGAAATGCGTATAGGCCTCGTAGCCCAGTCCGAAGTGCCCGATGTTCTCCGGCTCATACTTGGCCTGGCGCAACGAACGCAGCATCACCATTTGCAGCAAGCCTGCATCGGGACGGCCCTTGATGCTTTTGAGCAGCTTGGAATAGTCGGCGGCCTGCGGATCGTCTCCGCCGGTGAGCTGCAAACCGAATTCCTTCATGAATTCGCGCAGCGCCTCCAGCTTCTCCGGTGTCGGCCCCTGGTGGATACGATACAACACGGTGTGGCCGTGTTCATGCAGGTAGCCCGCCGCGCAGACGTTGGCAGCCAGCATGCACTCTTCAATCAGCTTGTGCGCGTCATTGCGCACCACCGGTACGATGCGCTCGATCTTGCCCTGATCGGTGAAGATCATCTGCGTCTCGACGGTCTCAAAGTCGATCGCGCCGCGCTTCTCGCGCGCTTTCAGCAACCTCTGGAACAACTCGTAGAGATTCTGCAAATGCGGCACGATGGCCGAGTTTTTCCCGGCCAACTCGCCGTCCGGTTCGGCCAGCATTGCGGCGACCTGCGTGTAAGTCAGCCGTGCCTGCGAATGCATCACAGAAGGATAGAAGCGGTATTTGCCGATGTCGCCGCTGCTGCTGACATACATGTCGCACACCATGCACAGCCGATCCACCTGCGGGTTCAACGAGCACAGGCCATTGGACAATTCTTCCGGCAGCATCGGGATCACGCGGCGCGGGAAGTATACCGAATTGCCGCGCAGGATCGCCTCGCGGTCCAGCGCACCACCGGTCTGCACATAATGGCTGACATCGGCGATCGCCACCACCAGCCGGTAGCCGCCTTTTTCCGGCGCGCAGTACACCGCATCGTCGAAATCGCGCGCGGTCTCGCCGTCGATCGTCACCAGCGGCAGGTTGCGGATGTCTTCACGCCCCGCCCAATCTGCGGCGGCAACCACCGGTGAAATTTGCCTGGCCTGTTTTTCGACATCCTTGGGAAACTCGTACGGCAGGTCATGCTTGCGCACCGCGATCTCGATTTCCATGCCGGGGTCGGCATAGTTGCCCAGCACCTCGACGATGCGCCCGATCGGCTGGGCGTGCTTGTCGGGATGTTTCAATATTTCCAGTATCACCACCTGCCCGGCCTTGGCTCCACCGGATTCGCCGGGAGCGACCAGGATGTCCTGGGTGATGCGCCGATTTTCCGCCACCACATAGCGGATGCCGTGCTCTTCATACAAGCGTCCGACCACGCGATTATTGGCACGCTCCAGCACCTCGACGATTTTGGCTTCCGGGCGCCCGCGCCGGTCCACGCCGCTCTGCCGCACCATCACGACATCGCCATGCAACACCTGATGCATTTCCTTTTCGCTGAGGAACATATCGGGGCTGCCGTCCTCCGGGATCAGGAAGCCGAAGCCGTCCGGATGTCCCTGCACCTTGCCCTTGGTCAGATCGAGTTTTTCCATCACGCAAATCGCGCGCTTGCGGTTGCGCATGATCTGCCCGTCGCGCTCCATCGCGCGCAGGCGGCGCGCAAACAGGTCTTCCTCGTGCGCCTCGATGTGCAACAATTGCAGCAACTCCTCGTCGCTGACCGGAGCGCCCTGCTCGGAAAGAATCTGCAAAACAAATTCGCGGCTCGGCAGCGGATGCTCGTATTGCTCGCGTTCGCGTTCCAGATAGGGGTCTTGCAGACGTAAATTATTTTTCTTTTTCATTGACAATAAATCCTTTAACAATTAAATTGCGC
>CAYGIF010000218.1:0-3098 GCA_964349865.1 uncultured Gallionella sp.
GCGCGATGGCGGCATCGGTGGCGATGTAGCCGAGCATGGTCGCCATGTTCGGGTGGATCATGCCGGAGCCTTTGGCGATGCCGGTGACGGTAATGGTCACGCCGCCGATCTCGACTTGTCTGGAAATCGCCTTGGCGACGATGTCGGTGGTCATGATCGCGTGCGCGGCGTCGTACCAGTTGTCGGCGCGCATGTTCGCGACGCAGCCGGGCAGACCGGCGGCGATCTTGCCCACCGGCAGCGGCTCCATGATGACGCCGGTGGAGAACGGCAATATCTGGCTGGCCTTGCAGTTCAGCAGCCCCGCCAATGCCGCGCAGGTGGTGCGCGCATCCCGCATGCCCTGTTCGCCGGTTCCGGCGTTGGCGTTGCCGGTGTTGACCAACAGCGCGCGGATGCCATCGGAGCCTATAAGTGCTACTTGGGCAAGGTGTTCGCGCGCGACGATCACCGGCGCGGCGCAAAAGCGGTTTCGGGTGAACACGCCCGCGACCCTTGCGCCTTCGCATAACTGCATCACCAGCAAGTCCTTGCGCTTCTCGCGCTTGATGTTCGCTTCGGTGACGCCCAAAGAAACGCCCGCAACGGGCAGCAGTTGTGCCTTGGCGGGCGGTGTCAGATTGACCGGCATGAACTAGTTCCTGATTCTAAATATTGATAGCTCGTAGCCGGTAGCTGGTAGCCTGTAGCAAAACCGGTTGGCTACCTGCTACAGGCTACTCGCTACCTGCTGTCTAATAACGGCCGTGGGTGCGGAAAATATAGTTGCTCAACTCGGTGGACTGGACGTTCATGCGCCGCACGATGCCGTGCACATTGCGCACCACGCCGCGCATCACCTTATAGACGATCATCGGGTGCGAATTGATCAGCGATTCAAACCTGGCTCGCTCCAGGCTCAACACCTTGGTGTCGCCGACGGCATAGAGCGTCGCGCTGATGTGTGAAGCTGCGCCGCCCACGAAGGTGATGATGCCAGCCAAATCGCCGGGCTTGAGCACATGGATGGTGGCTTCCTCGTGGCCGCTCAGGATTTTCACCTCGATATCGCCATGCGCGAGAATGAACAGGTTGTCATTTTTTGCGTCGGACGGTTTGGTAATTGCATCCCCAGCCTTGTAATCGCGTACCTCAAACAATCCCGCGAGAATTTCCACTTCGGCATCGCTCAATTCCTCGGTTATTGTTGAGGTGCGCAACGTATCAATCACTAGTGACATATCTTCTTCCCCCTTTTCGCATGTTAATTTATTTAATTCAATTTACCATGGCACTGCTTGTATTTCCTGCCTGATCCGCATGGACAAGGATCATTGCGCCCCACCTTCTGCCCGTCGCGCACAAACGGTTTATGCTCCTCATCGGTTGGCTGGCCGGTCGATTGTGCCAACGCCTCGTCATAATCGGCGTGATGATACTGCACATTTTCCGGCGCGGGGGGCGCTTCTACCGACTCGACATCCGCCTCGCTGCGCACTTGCACAGTCATCAATACCTGCGTCACTTCGCGTTTGACCGCATCCAGCATCAGGGAAAAAAGTTCGAAAGCCTCGCGTTTGTATTCCTGCTTGGGGTTCTTTTGCGCATAACCGCGCAAATGGATGCCCTGGCGCAGGTGATCCAGCGCGGCAAGATGTTCGCGCCAGTGCGTATCCAGGCTTTGCAGCATCATGACGCGCTCGTAGTGATGCATGACCTCCGCGCCCACCGCGTCGACCTTGGCCTGATATTGCTGCTGCGAATGCTCGGCGACGCGGGCGCGCAGCGCTGTTTCATTAAACTGCTTGTCTTCCTCCAGCCATTGCAACAGCGGCAATTCCAGGCGGAATTCGGCAGCCAGTACCTTTTCCAGGGAGCGCACATCCCATTGCTCTTCCATGCTGTGCGGCGGAATGTACTGGCTGATGGTATCTTCCAGCACCCCCTCGCGCATCACCCGGATGGTTTCGGAAATATCCGAGCTTTCCAGCAGCTCGCTGCGCTGCTGATAGATCACCTTGCGCTGGTCGTTGGAGACATCGTCATATTCGAGGATCTGCTTGCGCATGTCAAAATTGCGCGCCTCGACTTTGCGTTGCGCATTCTCGAGGGCGCGCGTCACCCAGCTATGCTCGATGGCCTCGCCCTCCGGCAGCTTGAACCGGTTCATGATCGCCGCGACGCGGTCGGAAGCGAAGATGCGCAACAGCGGATCTTCCAGCGACAGATAGAAGCGGCTGGAACCGGGGTCGCCCTGGCGTCCGGAACGGCCGCGCAACTGGTTGTCCACGCGGCGCGACTCGTGGCGTTCGGTGCCGATGATATGCAGCCCGCCGCTGGCCAGCACCTGCTGGTGCAACTGCTGCCATTCGGATTTCAACTGCGCGATGCGCTGCTCCCTGCCAATATTTCCCGGGGCTGCGTCATCCAGGCTTGCGTCAGCGAGTATGTGTTCGACCTGTTTCTCGACGTTGCCGCCCAGCACGATGTCGGTGCCGCGGCCCGCCATGTTGGTGGCGATGGTGACCATCTTGGGTCGCCCGGCCTGTGCGACGATCTCCGCCTCGCGCGCGTGCTGCTTGGCGTTCAGCACCTGGTGCGGCAGGTTGTCCTTTTCCAGCAGATGCGACAGCAGTTCCGAGTTCTCGATCGAGGTCGTGCCCACCAGCACCGGCTGGCCGCGCTGGTAACAGTCCTTGACGTCGTCGATCACCGCCTGATATTTCTCCTTCGCGGTGAGATAGACCTTGTCCATCATGTCCTTGCGGATGGTCGGGCGATGCGGCGGGACGATCACGGTTTCCAGGCTGTAGATTTGCTGGAACTCGTAGGCCTCGGTATCCGCCGTACCGGTCATGCCGGCCAGCTTGTGGTACATGCGGAAATAATTCTGGAAGGTGATCGAGGCCAGCGTCTGGTTTTCCTTCTGGATCGCCACGCCCTCTTTGGCTTCCACCGCCTGATGCAGGCCGTCAGACCAGCGCCGCCCGGCCATCAAACGCCCGGTGAATTCATCCACGATCACGACTTCGCCGTCCTGCACGACATATTGCTGGTCGCGGTGATACAGGTTATGCGCGCGCAATGCCGCATACAGGTGGTGGATCAGCGTGATGTTG
>CAYGIF010000219.1:0-3085 GCA_964349865.1 uncultured Gallionella sp.
TCGCGGTAGTAGAAGGAGAAGAAGAAATCCGGCTGCAACGCGCGGATTTGCTCCACCACTTCTGGCGTATTCGGGTTGTCCGGTGTAATCACCGGAACGTCATGCAATTCGGCCAGCTCCGCGACACTGTCGAACCAGATGGTTTCTTTCGGATTGTTGCGGTGCGTGACTACCAGTGCGACATCCACACCGTGCGCCAATAGCGCGGACAGGCAACGCACACCCACGTTATGGTAGGCGAACACGATTGCCCGGCTCATTCCTGACTATCCGAAAACAATGAGGGGTGTGCCGCTGCGCCGGCCGGTTTTGCCTTTTCTCTCTTTTTTCCGGGTTCAGTCACAGCAAAAGGATCAGCTTCGCCTGCAACCTGCGCAGTGAGTTTTCTCTTTTCACGCTTCACGCTTCCCTTCTCGCTGCTTTCCAGTACCGCCTCCACCAGATAGCGCGGCCGATGGCGCACCTGCTGGTAGATGCGCCCGATGTATTCGCCGAGCAGGCCGATGCCGAACAGCGCGATACCGATCAGGAAGAACATCAGCGCAAACAGGGTAAACAAGCCCTCCGCTTCCGGGCCAATCACCAAGCGGCGTATCACCAGAAACACGAAGAACAGGCCGGAGAACACCGAGATCAGCATCCCGGCCATCGAGAACAGTTGCAACGGCACCAGCGAGAAGCTGGTCATCAGGTCGAAGTTGAGACGGATCAGGCTGTACAGCGAATATTTCGATTCGCCCGCGGTGCGCTCCTCATGCCCCACCACCACCTCGGCGGGGTTGCGCGCAAAGGTATACGCCAATGCCGGAACAAAGGTGTTCACCTCCTTGCAACTGTTGATCGCATCGATGATATGGCGGTCGTAAGCGCGGAACATGCAACCCTGGTCGGTCATCTTGATGCGCGTGATGCGTTCGCGCAGCCCGTTCATCGCCTTCGATGCGACATGCCGCCACCAGCTGTCGCTGCGCTGCCGGCGGATCGAGCCGACGTAATCGTACCCCTCGTCCATCTTCGCGAGCAGCAGGCCGGTGTCCTCGGGCGGGTTCTGCAGGTCGGCATCCAGCGTGACCACGCGCTGTCCGCGGCTGTGCTCGAAGCCCGCCATGATCGCCATATGCTGGCCGAAGTTGCCGTTGAACAGGATCACCCGCGTCACATCGGGACGCTTCTGGAACTGCTCGCGCAATATCGCGGCGGAACGGTCGCGGCTGCCGTCGTTGATGAACAAGATTTCATACGGAATGCCGAGCTTGTCCAATGCCGGATACAGCCGGTCGAACAGCGCCTGCAGGCCCTGCTCTTCGTTATAGACGGGAATGACGACGGAAAGTTGGGGATTGCTCATAAGGGCGGCATTTTACCGCATGGGGCGGAGATTAGCGAAATCGGGAATTGTTTGGGTAGGTTGGGTGGAGCGCAGCGATACCCAACAAAAAGCCGTGCGCGCAGCGCACACAAAACCGCTTTTCCTTTTCCCCTGTGCGCCGCCGAGTAGCGGAGGCCGGTCAGGGGAAGTCGGCGAGGACTGATGAAACAACTAGCCATTCGACTAGGCTGGCACACAACGCCAGCCAAGTCGCTGGTTATGTCCGAGCGCGAAGCGCGAGTTCCGCAGCCGCCTGACCGACCGAGCAACGCAGGGAACCGCGAAGCGGCGGCAAACCGGGGGCACCTTCTTTTTGGTTACTTTTTCTTGGCGACACAAGAAAAAGTGACTTGCTGCCGGGCAACCCCCGGCGGTGTTGATTTTGATTGATGGGTATCGCTACGCTCAACCCATCCTACGCTTGCTGCTTTGAAAGGGAATTACCACTACATCCCCAACACTTCGCGCATCGCCGCGCAGGTGCGCTCCACATCCGCCTCGTTCATCGCATAGAACATCGGCAGCGAGACAATTTGTTTGCCGACGCGCTCGGCAACCGGGAACATGCCTTCCCTGAAGCCCAAGTCGCGGTACAGCTTGAATAGGTGGATCGGCGCGTAGTGGTAGCCGATGCCGATGTTGCGCTCCTTCATCTGCGCCATGAAGTCGGCGCGCGCGATGCGCTCCGGCAGCACGACCTGGAACAGGTGCCAGTTGGTGCTCTCGAAATCTTGTGGCGGCAGTTGCGCGCCGGTCTGTGCCTCGAAGTCCACACCCAACACCTCGAAATAATGCCTCGCCAGCTTGCGCCGCTGTGCGGTGATGGCGTCGAGCTTCGCGAACTGGCCGAGGCCGATTGCGGCTGCAACGTCGGTCATGTTGTACTTGCCGCCCAGCACATCCACCTCGATGCCGTCCCAGCCGCTGCGCGTGACGCCCTGCAGCCGGTATTTCTCCGCGAGCTTGGCTTCTTCTTCGTTGTTCAGCACCAGGCAGCCGCCTTCGGAAGTGGTGATGTTCTTGTTGGCTTGGAAGCTGAACGAGACGAAGTCGCCGAACGAACCAATGGGCTTGCCCTGCCAGCTCGAACCGATGGCCTGCGCGGCATCCTCGATCACGCGCAGCTTGTGCTTGCTGGCTAGCGCATACAACCTATTCATGTCCACCGGCTTGCCCGCCAGATACACCGGGATGATCGCACGGGTGCGCGGCGTGATCGCCGCCTCGACCTTGTCCAGGTCGATATTGCGCGTGACCGGATCGACGTCGGCGAACACCGGGGTCGCGCCGACTTCGAGGATCACGTTGGCGGTCGCCACCCACGAGATCGGCGTGGTGATAACCTCGTCGCCCGGCCCGATGCCCGCGATGCGCAGCGCGATTTCCATCGTGCAGGTGCCGGAGTTGAAGGTGCGCACCGGGCGTCCGCCGAAATATTCCGATAATTGCTTCTCGAATTCCTGCACCTTCGGGCCGGTGGTGATCCAGCCGGAGCGCAGCACGTCAGCCACTGAAGCAATGGTGGCTTCGTCTATGGTGGGGCGGGAAAAAGGTAAAAAAGAATTCATCGATATATCCGTAAGGAAATTTATAAATTCGTCATTCCGGCGCAGGCCAGAATCCAGTTGATGAAAAATCCCTCCGCAACGCGGAGACAAAACCTTAAGGAAGGTCTGAACAAGTAGCCGAAAATGAAAGCGACGAGACCACAATCTG
>CAYGIF010000220.1:0-3026 GCA_964349865.1 uncultured Gallionella sp.
ATGTCCAGCATGTCGTACAGCACCAGCACCTGACCGGAACAGGCCGCGCCCGCGCCGATGCCGATGGTGGGGATGGAAAGCGCGGCGGTGATCTCCGCCGCCAGCAGCGCGGGGATGGTTTCCAGCACCAGCATCCCCGCACCGGCCTGCTCGAGCGCCGCCGCGTCCTCCAGCAATCGCTGCGCGGCGGCGGCTTCCCTGCCCTGCACGCGGTAGCCGCCCAGTTGATGCACCGATTGCGGCGTCAGGCCGATATGCCCGCATACCGGGATGCCGCGCCCGGTGAGAAATTCCACCGTTTCGGCCATCGCGGCGCCGCCTTCCAGCTTGACCATCTGCGCGCCCGCCGCCATCAGCCTTGCGGCATGCGCAAAGGTTTCCTGCGGGCTGATCTGGAACGTGCCGAACGGCATGTCACCGATGATGAACGACTGTTTCGCGCCGCGCGCCACGCAGGCGGTGTGGTATACCATGTCGTCCAGCGAAACCGGCAAGGTGGTTTCGTGCCCTTGCAGCACCATGCCGAGCGAATCGCCGACCAGCAGCACGTCCACGCCCTGCGCCTCGAGCACCGCGGCAAAGCTCGCGTCATAGCAGGTCAGCACGGCGATTTTTTCGTCCTTGCCGCGCATCGCTTGCAATGTGGTCAATGTAGTTCGCATCTGGGTATCTCCATGAATTCCATTTTTTTCGAGCATCCGCTACGCAGCTTGCCTACTTGAACTTAAAAACGGCAGTTGGCGGTTTCGTAGGTGCGAATTTATTCGCACTATACATATGGGCGAGTGCGAATAAATTCGCACCTACAAAGGCACCTGTCATCCACCCCGGCTGAAAAATTCGCGCGGCCCGCGCATTCCCTCGATGCGTTGCAGCAGCAGGGCGAAATCCCCGGCATCATCTTCGAAGTTCAGGCGCTCGGTGTTCACCGTCAACACCGGCGCCGCGTCATAATGATAGAAGAAATCGCCGTAGCCTTGTGCCACGCGCAGCAAATAATCATCCGAAATGGCCTGTTCGTAAGGTTTGGCGCGGCGGCGCACGCGCCCTGCCAGCGTTTCCGGCGCGGCCTGCAAATAGATCACCAGGTCCGGCACGGGCGCCTCCAGTTGCAGGGTGCGGAAAATCTGCTGGTACAGCGCGAACTCCGCGTCGCTCAGGTTAAGCCGCGCAAACAGCGTATCCTTGTCGAACAGGTAATCCGCCACGGTGCTGGTACTGAACATATCCATCTGCGCCAGGTCGCGCACTTCGTTGCCGCGCTGGAACAGGAAAAACAATTGCGTCGCCAGCGCATGGCGCGGCGGATCCCGGTAAAACCGGGCGAGAAAGGGGTTTTCCTCCGGTTTTTCCAGCAGCGCCACGGCGCCGCTATGCTGCGCGAGGCGGCGCGCCAGGCTGGTCTTGCCTGCGCCGATCGGCCCTTCCACTGCTATATATTGGTACTTACCAGGCAACATCGGCAAGCTTCTCCAGTAACTGATCCGGGCAATTCTGCAACGCCTGCCGCACCGTGCCCATGCCGGGTATGACTGCATCCGGCGCGATCTCCAGCAATGGATGCAACACGAAGGCGCGCAAGTGCATCTGCGGGTGCGGAATGGTCAAACCGTGCTCATGCAGTTGCTTATCGTCATACAGCAGCACATCCAGATCAAGGGTGCGCGGCGCATTGCGAAAGGTGCGCTCGCGGCCATGCCGGCGCTCGATTTGCAGCAAGGCTTGCAGCAAGGCCTGCGGGGTCAGAGCGGTTTCGATTTCGGCCACCGCATTGACGAACTCCGGCTGATCCGGATAGCCCAGCGGCGCGCTGCGGTACAGCGACGAACGGGCAACGAGGCGCGTTTCCGGCAACCGGCCAAGTTCGGCAAAGGCGCGTTGCAACTGGCTGTGCGGGTCTTCCAGGTTGCTGCCCAGCCCGATGAAGGCGGTGTGCGACATTATGCCGCCGGCTCATCCGCTACGGATGCTTCCGGTTTTTTGCGCGGTTTGCGGCGGCGGCGTTTTTTGTCTCCGGCTTGTTCCGGTTGCAGCATTTCCGCCTGCCGCTCGGCGCCGGCATCCTGGAATTCATCCCACCACAACCCGAGTTCGTCATCCACTTCGCCGCTGGCGCAGCGCAGCAGCAGAAAGTCGAACCCGGCGCGGAAGCGCGGCTGCTCCAGCAAGCGGAACGGGCGTTGTCCGGCGCGCTGCTCGAAGCGTTGCTGCAGCAGCCAGATTTCCTTCATCACCGCATCATGGCGATGCGGGATGGCGAGCTGCGCCTTCTGTCTGGCCAGCACCTCATCCATTGCCGCGTGCATTGCCCCCACCGGACGTTCGCCTTGCTGCAAGCGCAGATTCCATGCCGCCAGCACCTCATGCCACAGCAATGCGGCAAACAGGAACGCCGGCGAAACCGTCTTGTCCTGGCTGAGGCGCTCGTCGGTATTGCGCAGCGCCAGCATGACGAATTTCTCGCCCATCGGTTGCTCCAGGATCACATCCAGCAGCGGCAGCAAACCATGATGCAGATTCATCTTGCGCAATTGCTGGATGCATTCCACCGAATGCCCGGACAGCAGCATCTTAAACACTTCGTCGAGCAGGCGCGCCTGCGGCACGTTGTCGAGCAAGTCTTTCATCCCCGCGATCGGCGCGGCGGTTGCCGCATCCACCTTCATGCCAAGCTTCGCGGACAGGCGCACCGCGCGCAGCATCCGCACCGGGTCTTCGCGGTAACGCACCAGCGGGTCGCCGATCATGCGCAGCAGATGTTTGCGGGTATCGGCATAGCCGTGGTGATAGTCGTGAATCTCCTGGGTGGCCGGGTCGTAGAACAGCGCGTTCGCGGTGAAATCGCGCCGCGCCGCATCCTGCTCCTGGTCGCCGAACTGGTTGTCGCGCAGCAGGCGGCCATGCTCGTCGGTCTGCGCGTCTTCGGCTTCGATCATGCTGCGGAAGGTGGAAACTTCGACCACTTCTTCGCCGAACATCACATGCACTATCTGGAAGCGCCGCCCGATGATGCGCGAGCGGCGGAA
>CAYGIF010000221.1:0-2951 GCA_964349865.1 uncultured Gallionella sp.
ACGGCCAGCTTGTCTTCCGGCGCCAGTTCGTCCATGCCCAGAATCGCGATGATGTCGCGCAATTCCTTGTAACGCTGCAGCGTGGATTGCACGGCGCGCGCCACGGAATAATGCTCTTCGCCCACCACCAGCGGATCGAGCTGGCGCGAAGTGGAGTCCAGCGGGTCGACCGCCGGGTAGATACCCAGCGAGGCGATATCGCGCGACAGCACCACGGTCGAATCCAGGTGCAGGAAGGTCGTCGCCGGCGACGGGTCGGTCAAGTCATCCGCCGGCACGTATACGGCCTGGATGGAAGTGATCGAACCGGTCTTGGTCGAAGTGATGCGCTCTTGCAGGCGGCCCATTTCTTCGGCCAGTGTCGGCTGGTAGCCCACCGCGGAAGGCATACGGCCCAGCAGCGCGGACACTTCGGTGCCAGCCAGGGTGAAGCGATAGATGTTGTCGACGAAGAACAGGATGTCGCGGCCTTCGTCGCGGAAATACTCGGCCATGGTCAGGCCGGACAACGCCACGCGCAGACGGTTGCCGGGCGGTTCGTTCATCTGGCCGAACACCATGGCCACTTTGGACTCGGGCAGATTGTCCAGCTTGATAACGCCCGCTTCCGACATTTCATGATAGAAGTCGTTGCCTTCGCGGGTGCGTTCACCCACCCCGGCGAACACCGACAGGCCGGCGTGCTGCTTGGCGATGTTGTTGATCAGTTCCAGCATGTTCACGGTCTTGCCCACGCCCGCGCCGCCGAACAGGCCGACCTTGCCGCCCTTGGCGAACGGGCAAACCAGGTCGATCACCTTGATGCCGGTTTCCAGCAGGTCAACGGAAGGGGACAGCTCGTCGAACTTCGGCGCCTTCTGGTGGATCTCGCGCCGCTCGTCGCAGGCAACTTCGCCGGCATCGTCGATCGGGCGGCCCAGCACATCCATGATGCGGCCCAGCGTGCCTTTTCCTACCGGCACCCTGATTCCGCTGCCGCTGGCATTCACCAGCATCCCGCGACGCAAGCCGTCGGAAGAACCCATCGAGATGGTGCGCACCACGCCGTCGCCGAGTTGCTGTTGCACCTCAAAGGTCAAACCGGCCTCTGCAGTAGAAGATCCCACGTCTGCAAGTTGCAGCGCTTCATATACTCTGGGCATTTGATCGCGCGGAAACTCGATGTCGACCACCGCGCCGATACACTGAACAATTTTTCCTTGTTTCATTTTTGATGATTCCCCGTCTAAATTAATTTTTAATCCGCTATCTATCAACCAACCGCAGCCGCACCGCTCACGATTTCTGAAATTTCGCGGGTGATGGCCGCCTGGCGCGCCTTGTTGTATACCAGCTTGAGCTCGCCGATCACGCTCTTCGCGTTATCCGATGCGGCCTTCATCGCCACCATCCGCGCGCTTTGTTCGGAAGCCATATTTTCCACCACGGCCTGATAAACCAGCGACTCGATGTAGCGCACCAGCAGCTCGTCAATCACCTGCTTGGCATCCGGTTCGTAGATATAGTCCCAATTGCCCTCGGTGGTTCCCAACTGCTCGCCGCTCAGCGGCAGCAATTGCTCCACGCACGGCTCCTGTTTCATGGTATTGATGAAGTGGTTATAGCTCAGGTAGATGGCGTCGATTTCACCTGCCGCATAAGCATCCAGCATCACCTTCACTGCGCCGATCAGCTTTTCGATATGTGGCGTATCGCCCAATCCGGTAAGGTTGGATTTGACCTTGGCGCCGATACGCGACATGAAGCCCAGCCCCTTGTTGCCGATCGGACAAACCACGATGCCCTTGCTCTCGCCTTCCCAGGCCTTCATGTGGCTCACTGCAAGACGCAGAATGTTGGTGTTCAGACCGCCACACAGACCCTTGTCGGAAGTAACCACGATCAGGCCGACATTTTTGACTGTTTCGCGCTTGGCCAGGAATGAGTGCTTGTATTCCGGGTTGGCGCGCGACAAATGCGCCGCAACATTGCGAATTTTCTCTGCGTAAGGGCGCGCTGCGCGCATACGTTCCTGTGCCTTGCGCATCTTGGCAGCAGCGACCATTTCCATGGCGCGCGTGATCTTGCGTGTGTTTTCCACACTCTTGATTTTTGCGCGGATCTCTTTACTGCCAGCCATTTCTCACCCCGCCTTAATAAACAGCCGTAGACTTGAACGTTTCAATCGCTGCGGACAGCAGTTTTTCGTTGTCGGCATTCAGATCCTTGCTGGACTCGATCGCATCCATCAGTGCCTTGTTGCTGGATTTAAGGTAGGCATGCAAGGCCGACTCGAACGCCAGCGCCTTGGGCACGGCCACGTCGTCGAAAAAGCCTTTGTTGACGGAGAACAGCGTGACCGCCATTTCGGCGACCGACAATGGTGCATATTGCAACTGCTTCATCAACTCGGTCACCATGCGCCCGCGCTCCAATTGCTTGCGGGTCGCTTCGTCCAGGTCTGAAGCGAACTGCGCGAAGGCTGCCAACTCGCGGTACTGAGCCAATGCCAGACGCACGCCGCCGCCGAGCTTCTTGATCACCTTGGTTTGCGCTGCGCCGCCGACGCGGGACACCGAGACGCCGGCGTTGATCGCGGGGCGGATGCCGGCATTGAACAGGTCGGTTTCAAGGAATATCTGGCCGTCGGTAATGGAAATTACGTTGGTCGGCACGAAGGCGGATACGTCGCCCGCCTGCGTCTCGATAATCGGCAGCGCGGTCAGCGAACCGGTCTTGCCCTTGACTTCGCCCTTGGTGAACGCTTCCACATAGTCGGCGTTCACGCGCGCCGCGCGTTCCAGCAGGCGGGAGTGCAAATAGAACACGTCGCCGGGATAGGCTTCGCGGCCCGGCGGACGACGCAACAGCAGGGAGATTTGACGGTATGCCCAGGCTTGCTTGGTCAGGTCATCGTAAACAATCAGCGCGTCCTGGCCGCGGTCGCGGAAATATTCGCCCATGGTGCAACC
>CAYGIF010000222.1:0-2940 GCA_964349865.1 uncultured Gallionella sp.
TGGTAATAGATGCACTCAGCCAAGAGGCTGAAGAATTAAGAATCTCTGTTTCTGAATAAGCCAGCTAGTAACTTTAAATAGGTTGAAGCGAACCAAGAAAGTGCCAACCTAACCACCACCAAATGATTATTAATGAAACTCTTGAGACTCGATGGGAAATAGTGAAGTAGAAGAGTTCACTTAATCGAGCAATTTTTGTTGGATGCAAGTTCGAATATCCAGTAATTAAGAAACCGATCAGCAGAAATCCACCAAAAACCCAGGATGTAGAAAAGTTCATTTTTGTGCCACCCGCTTGAATATCAACTCATACCCAACCCAACCCCAGGCGAGCACGAAAAAACCCTTACCAACGACGTCTTGAAGCATCGGGTCGGTCAACATAGAAATAGTCGGGTAATGGACCGAATTTTTAGTTAGCTCACCGGCGATGTAACTGGCTAATTCCCAAATGCAAACACCAATAGCTAGCGATGCCCAAGAAATCACACTTCGAAACATCGGGGTATTTGGAACTTCTAATTCGACCTCGTCCTGTTTAATTAAAATTAGAATTGGAACAAACATTAGGATCAAAATGAGCGAGAATACAGAGTGAATCTTTGCGCTAACTAGTAAGAAGATAAGAAGAAGATATAGGACCTGGCAAGCGCTGCGACACTTCTCGGTTGAGGTCCCGATAGACCTAAATCGCACAAGTGCTAAGTAAGCAATGGCGAGAAGAAAGATTACCCCGTCGGTTGGCGCTCCCCGCCAAAATTGAAAAGCCCCTGCTATCGCGAAAGCGACAGACCAGAGCAAACTCTGCCTCAAAGAGTGCTTACTCATAGTCACTAATCTACTTGAGAAGTTGTGGCAGTTGCTTGGTTACTCATCTTGCGGGCAAAGTAAATGGCCATTAGAGTCAACTAAAACATTTGAATCGGGTGATGCCATTATGGGGAATCGATGCCACCAGGATGAACTTTTGACCAAATTCCGGAGGCTAAGTTGTTCGCCTCGTCATATTTTGGTTGTGATAATAATGGTGGTTGCTCTCGTTTCTACATCTGCGAACTTTGAATCTGCCATGGCAGCACAGGCGCCGAAAATTACATCTTCATTTAGCTCTCCTAAATGCCCAGGCTCTACACACTGGCATATGGCGATGCTCGAATATTTTATCGATTCAAAAGGTACAACTTTGCCCCGTGATGCCAGCGTGACACGGGTGGGGACGATGTCAGTGCAACCATTTCTTAATGCCATCGCCAAGGCGTCCGAGTGTGGCGTTACTGCCGATGTAGATATTTGGGATATGGGGGATAACATTTTTCCTGAAGCAAATATGAGATTAGATGTGATACAGGCAGAATATTTTATTAACGGTTATGACGCTGTCATGTTTCGATATCCCGATCACGGTGAACGCGCATTTTTTACTGGTGCTGCGGGACCGGCCGGGCGCATTGTGTTTCCAATCCTGCCGGAGGATCTTCTTCGTACTGATGTTGGAGCCCCATATATCGGATTACTTTGGCATGAATGGCTGCACTTAGCTGTTTTTAATGCTGAGGGGCGCACTCTAGAGAAAGGCTTGCCTCCGGACGACGTCCATTACAACTATGGAAATGACCCTGATTACTATGCAACAACAATTGATCCATCTCACCCATTCAAATTCTTCGAAGACTTTATGAGTGGGCATGTTATAAAAGATGGGAAATCATATGGATTTACAAAAGGGGATTGGATAAGCATTGGCACATCAGCTCACGAGTCAACCATTACCTGCAAAAAAGGAAAATTAGTTAAGAAAATAATTGCCATCAAAGCAATATGCCCAAAGGGATACTCATCGCTTCCTTTTACTCCGGCAGTCGATGCTGATACTTTAATTCTAACTTGTGGAAGCGATGGTGCGACTTACTCTGTGCTGATGCCAACTGGAATTGCCGTGGATGGGAGAGAATGCTCTGGCTCGCTTGTGCCAGATAAAAGAGTAAAAATAATTTTCCAGCATGCTTTTTCTAGCTCCAAACTTACTTCGGTTACAATACCAAATTCCGTAACTAGTATTGATTTGATGGCATTTTCTAACTCCAAACTCACGTCAGTGATAATACCGAATTCCGTAACTAGTATTGGTTTGCAGGCGTTTTTTAGCACCCCACTTACTTCGATTACCATTGGAAAATCAGTAACAAGCATCGGTTTTCAAGCATTTGCCAACACGAAACTTAAATCGGTAATCATCCCGAATTCAGTAAAAAATATTGGTACTCAAGCATTTGCATTTAATTCATCATTGACGACGGTTTCGTTTCCCAAAGGATTAGTAACTCTTGGGTCAAATGTTTTGGAGCGCGATAGCTCTCTCACAAAAATCAATTACTGTGGCACCTTAACTGGGTTTCCTATAACTCCAACCTGCACATCGAAGTAACTTCTAACTCTGCGCGATTACGGTACAGGCGACAACTAGGAGTGCAATTACTGATTCGATCGCACCAATCCTGCCTGGTCTCATCCCCGGTTTCATTACAACAGTGCGAACGTAAATGGAATAGTTAACCACCAGGAACTAGTGGCTAGTCCTATTGTAATCACCACGGCAACATGGAAACCGATACTGAGAAAGTGCCATCTTTGATTAGTGGCTTCACGGATTAGCGCTTTTACATGAAGCACTGAACCCATTAAGAAGCGCAGTGGCCCAGGCCCCACGCTGTGGAGGAAATTTCACATTTCATACTCTACTAAAATCCTTAGGCGTTGTTTCTAGCACCCCCGGCCAATATGTTCTTGATCCAGGTCTATACTTTTTATGTGTAAGGAGTTCTCATGAAAAAACTGGAAGCCATCTTTGCGACAGCCGCACTTCTAATTGGGTTAACTATTGTAAGTAGCGCACGTGCTACAGATTTTGATGTTCCGATTCGTGGAACGTGGTCTGCTGGT
>CAYGIF010000223.1:0-2925 GCA_964349865.1 uncultured Gallionella sp.
TCGGCCTGTCCGGCGGGCAACGCCAGCGCATCGCCATCGCCCGCGCCCTGCTCAAACGCCCGCGCGTGCTGATCTTCGACGAAGCGGTGAGCAGCCTCGACATGCAGACCGCCGAACACTTCGCCGGCACCGTCAACAAGCTCAAGGGCAAGGTCACGATGCTGTTCATTACCCACCAGTTGCCCAAGGCGTTGCAGGTGGACGAGGTGATCGAGTTCGGCAGGCCTGAGGCGGGGGCGAAAGCGCCGCCAAACATGATTTGACTTTTTCCGATAATCCTTACAATCAGGTAAGGAATAACCAGGAGGGTACGTCATGACTACCGCCGTGCTGACCAGCAAAGGGCAAATCACCATCCCGCTTCCGGTGCGCAGCAAGCTCGGCGTGGAGGCGGGCGACCGGATCGAGTTTGTCGAATTGGGCAACGGGCAATTCGGTATCGTCGCCGCGACAGAAGATATTTCTTCGCTGAAAGGCATCGTCGGCAAACCAAAAACGCCCGTTACGATAGAGGGCATGAACCGCGCCATCGCCAAACGCGGGGCGGGCAAGTGATCGGGCTGGACACCAATGTGCTGGTGCGTTACCTGGCGCAGGACGACAAGAGGCAATCCGCATCGGCCAGCCGGCTGATCGAAAGCGAAGTGAGCCCGGAAACCCCCGGATTCGTTTCGCTGATCGCGCTGGTTGAAACGGTCTGGGTATTGGAAAGCTGCTACGGCTGCTCCCGCGCGGATATTGCCGCCATCCTCGAACGGCTGCTGCGCGTCAAACAACTCAAGATACAGGACGCCGAAACGGCATGGCGCGCATTGCGCCAGTTCGTTGCCGGCAAGGCGGATTTCTCCGATTGCCTGATCGAGCATCTGGGGCATGCGCACGATTGCCTGTATACCGCCACCTTCGACAAGGCTGCCGCCAAGTCCGCCGGAATGAAATTGTTGTAGGGAGCGGCCGTCTGGCAGATATATCGAATGCGTATCCGCCGGACAGAATAGCGGCTACGGCGTGATGGGTCTCACCCATCCGAACAATCGCCCCCTCACGTAGTTCCCGTCCCTGAAATCCCCGCCGAGCATAAAACCGACCAAATATCAATATGCCGAAATACATAGGCATTTTGGCATATTGTTTAATGACCCTCCGTGGGTTATGGTTACGCTAAATCAGAATAATTAGCCGCCGGATATTTCCGACGGCGCCAGTGAAAAAGGCAAACCTGCCGAAAGGCAGGGACGCAAAGTTTCCGGTCTAAGGGGTAAAACCTATGACAGCGGGGTCGCCAAAGGTTGTTTCCGGCCGCCCCTCTGTTCGTCAAAAGGAGGGGTCATTTTGTCCGCCAAGCGTTGGAAAAAACAACTCACCGGCGTCGACCCGCTCGACTTCTCTCCCGGCCTGCTGCGCATCCAGGCGCAGCCGCCCACGCCCTTCGCCCGCGCCCTGCTGTACAGCCTGCTCACCCTGCTCGGTCTGTTGTTGATCTGGGCCATCTTCGGCAAGCTCGACGTCGTCGCCAGCGCCGAAGGCAAGCTCCTCCCGCAAAGCTACCTCAAGATCGTCCAGCCCTCCGAACAGGGCGTCATCCGCGACATTCTCGTCAACGAAGGTGAACACGTCAAAGCCGGGCAGGTGCTGATGCGCATGGACACCACCCTGTCCGAAGCCGACGGCAAGGGAATCCGGACCGACTACCTGAGCAGGAAAATCGCCCTGCGCCGCATCGATGCCGAACTCGCCGGCCGCTCCTTCACCAGACAACCCGGCGACCCCCTTGCCTCCGCTGACCACGGCAGCCTCTACACCCATGCCCTCGCCCAATACCGCGCCAACCGCGCAGCCTACGAGACCGCCCTGTCTCAGGAACGCAGCCTGCACGACAAGGCGCAGAGCGATCTTGCAGCCGCCGAAGAAATCCGCACCAAACTGCTCAAGACCCTGCCGCATTACCGCAGCCAGGACGAAGCCTACGAAAGGCTCGCCAGGGACGGCTTCGCCAGCAAGATCATGGCCGCCGACAAGGCGCGCGAACGCATCGAAAAGGAACAAGACCTCAAATCGCAGGAACACCTCATCCGGAGCGCCCAGGCCACCCTGACTCAGTCATTCCGCCGCCTAGCCCAGATCACCGCCGACTACCGCCGCCAGTTGCAAACCGAACGCGCTGACATCAGCGACAAATTCGACAGGCTCGAGCAGGAATCCGCCAAACAGCAATACCGCCACGGCCTGCACGAACTCAAGGCGCCGCAGGGCGGCATCGTCAAAGACCTCGCCACCCACACCGCCGGCACCGTCATCAGCCCCGGCACCATCCTGATGACCATAGTCCCCAACGGCGAAACCCTGCGTGCCGAAGTATGGGTCGGCAACCAGGATGTCGGCTTCATCCACACCGGAGAGCCGGTCAAGCTCAAACTCGCCGCGTACCAGTTCCAGAAATACGGCATGGTCGAAGGCAAAGTAGCCCACCTCAGCGCCGACGCCAGCGACACCCCGCCCAACCAGCAGCAGCCCGGCAAATCGGGCAGCAACCTGCCGTACGCCTACCGCGCGCTGATCGACCTCAAGGCCCAACACCTCATCGCCGACGGCGTGCTTCACAGCCTCACGCCCGGCATGCAAGTCACCGCCGAAATCCACCTCGGCACCCGCACCATCCTCGAATACCTGCTCTCGCCGGTGCTGGGGGCGTTCCAGGAGGCGGGGAGGGAGCGGTGAGAATGGATTATGAAAACAGGGGCTGCCCCAAGCCCGCTGTAAATCGTATTGGACAAACAATTTAATAAATAGGCGACGCACATATGAAAATTCGATTTGCCACATCTGAAGACATCCCGGCCTTTGTAGAAATGGCTCGCGTCTTCCACGCGCTGATGCTCGACCTCGGTAACGGTGATGAAATCCACCTCAAGAACGTCGAGCAAC
>CAYGIF010000224.1:0-2892 GCA_964349865.1 uncultured Gallionella sp.
TACGGCGTCCAACAGGCCCATTTGCTCCACATCTTGCGCTCTCTTGGGCACGACGCAGCGGCGGCGGCATCCGCTTCCGTGCATGGTGCGCCGATCCTCTGGGATGGATTCCCGGTCTACCCGAAGCTGTTTGCCGACATGGGGCAAGACTTAGCGTGTCACGCGCGCCACTTTGGGGCCGATCTGGTGATCCCGATCATGGACGCCTGGGTCATCGAGCCGCGCGCATGGGCGGGGCTAAAACTCGCGCCGTTCTTTCCGGTTGACCACGCGCCCCTATCGCCCGCGCTCCGCGCCGTTCTGCCGCACTTCCATGCCGCCGCCGTGTATTCACAGTGGGGGCAACGGGTGTGTCAGGAAGCGGGGTTTACTGTTTCGTACATCCCGTGTTCAGTTGACACGAGCATCTATCAGCCGACCGACCGCCCCCACGCGCGCGACATCCTTGGCTGGCCGCAAGATCGCTACATCGTCGGCATGGTTGCGGCGAATGTCGGCGTACCGAGCCGCAAGGCATTCGAGCCGCAGTTGCGTGCCTTCAAATACTTTCAAGACGAGCATCCCAACGCGCTTTTATATCTCCACACCTTTGCGAACACCGGCAACGAGATGAAGGCAGAGAACCTACTGAGGATGCTTGATACGGTAGGGCTGGTGGTTGATCAGGATGTGTTCTTTGTCGATCAGTATGCGTACCTGATGAGTGTGCCGCCGGCAACCATGGCGCTTGCGTATAGCGCGATGGATGTGCTGCTGAGTGTGACCACGAAAGAGGGTTTTTGTCTACCGCTTGTGGAGGCGCAAGCCTGCGGCACGCCGGTGATTACGGGCGGTTGGACGGCAAACGCAGAGCTGTGCTTTGCGGGCTGGAAAGTCCCACGGCTAGAGGCGACGGTGTACGGGCGCACGATCTACGATGATCCGCTGTATGGGCATCTCGGCGGCTATGGTGTGCAGCCGCGCGCCAGTGCGATTGTGGAGATGCTCGAACGCGCCTATCAGATGCGCGACTGTGCAGAGACACGCGCGATAGCCAGGCGGGGCGCGCTGCCGTTCGATGTGCAGGCGGTCGCAGAGCGGTATTGGCGTCCGTTCTTGGAGGGGCTATGACGATCCTCGCGCTCATCCCCATCAGCGCATCGGGAAATGACGCGCTCGCCAGCCATGCGTGGGCCATGGCCGCGACCTTGGAGGGCTGCGAGGTGCGCGTGCGGATATGCGCCGAGCAAGGCGACAAGCGCCCGTACAGCGCCCATGCCGAGGCGCGCAATGCGATGCTTGATCTCTATCTCAAGGAGAAGCATACCCATGTGCTGTGGATTGATGCCGATGTGGTGGACTATCCCAAGGACTTGGCCGCGCAGCTCCTAGCGCGCGACGACGCCGGCATTATCGCCCCTGTCCCGCTGATCGAAGGGACGAACCGCTTCTACGATGTGTACGGGTTTATCGACATGCAGGGCCGGCGCGTGGACAGACCCTATCCACCCTATCCCGACGGGGAGATGCGCAGCGTGGGGACGTGTTATCTCGCTAATGCCGCGCTGTACCACACCGGCGCACGCTACGCGCCGACGAAGGGGCATACCGAACACTACAGCGTGTGCAGGCACGCGGCGCGGGTGAGCGTTGCGGGGGATGTGGTTGTCTATCACGCCGATTTGCCAAAGTGGGGGATCGCATGGCACTAACACCGATTTATGTGCGCGCCTGCTATGTGGAGATCGGCGACGATACCGGATACGCGGGCGTGATGCTGCCGGATGGACGCATGCTGATCTGGGAAAACGCAGGTCGCATTACGTCCTACCGCGATCAGGCGGCGCTGCTGGCCGAGCATCCCGGCGCAACGCTGCACATGTATCCTGAGGCAGATGAGGTGCTTAATTGATCGCCGCGAACACCATCTATGACGCGCTCTACGCCGTCCCTGGGGCCAATGCAGGCGTGCTGGCCTTGCTGGGCGGGGCGTCATCAGTCTTTCATCGGTCGCAGCTGCGTAGCACCTCGGGGCGTGTCCTCCCCTGGCTCGTCTGGGCAACCGACGCGCGCGACGGGGATCGGGGCGAGATGGCAGCCGTGTACTGCGACTGGTACATCTACGTCGCGCCGCACGCTGCGGAAAGGGATCTCCACGCGCTTGCCGACGCCGTACAGGCAGCCTACGCCAACCCGTTCGTGGTGAGCGCGGGGCGGGTCACGATTGGGCGGCGCGGCAAGGTGTTTATCGACACGGCGCTGAATGGCCTGCAAGGGATGCGTTTGCCGCTGGCGTATCGAGCATTGGGGTAACAATCGGAGGATGCGTGTTCTGGCCTGAGAAACAAGGACACGCACCCGCCGCCGCCTATAGATAGGCAAGGCTGATTGTACGCCTTGCCTCCAACCACGTCAACAATGGAGGCACACGACCATGGCTTTTGACGGAACGTACTACAAAGTCTACGAGTTTTACAAGGTCTATTTCCAGTCGAACAACACCGGCACGATTGTGGAGACGGAGTTCCCCTGGCCCAACGCGCTGAAGCCAGCCTACGAGTCGCAGGACTACGAGTGGCAGGGCGGGGCGACGAAGAAAAAGGTGACGGCGCTGATCGCCGCGAGTTGGACGCTTGACCTCGACGCGATCCCCCTCAGCGCCCACGCAACCTTGTTCGCCAAGCCGGAGATCACCGCCGGCCCGTCGGCGTCCTACTGGGATCTGTCTACCATGGTGGGCTTTGGCGGCGGCAACGACGTATCCGGCGTCTCACGCGGGATGCGCGCGGTGGCGTACTCCTACGCGGGCGCGGTCGATACGCCCGTGCAGCTCAACATCTGGGCACCCGTTGCCACCGTCACGCTGGGCAGCATCGGTGGCCTCAGCAGCGGCGGCGTGGCCGACAAGACGAC
>CAYGIF010000225.1:0-2887 GCA_964349865.1 uncultured Gallionella sp.
CAGCAGGTCGATTGCGCCGTCCAGGTGCCGGATGCGTTCGGCGTCGAGCTGGTGGCCGTTGCTCACCATGTCGAAGCGGATCGGATGGCCGCGCATATCGTCCACGAATTGGGGAAACCTTGTGTGCGTGGTGGGTTCGCCGTAGCCCGCGATGACGACGCGGAACACATCCTGCGGGGTCAGGCGATCCAGTGTCTTCCGCCAGGTCTGCTCGGTCATGAGCTGGGGGTACTCGATCAAACCCCTCGGGCACATCGGGCAAAGCGCGTTGCATTTGCTGGTCCACTCGACGTTGACGGCGATACGGTAGTTGCTCATTTCAAGGTACCGGGAAGCGGTTCGGCAGGAATCAGGCGCGGGATATAGCTCGAACAGCTCGGCGCGACCAGTTCGATGTCCACGACGACGACGCATTCCGCCTGCGGAAACGGCTCCATCATCGCCGCGTTTTCGTGGGTGGATGCCCGCCCGTTCACGCGCAGGCGCGCGCCGTCGGCGAAATCGATGAACAGCATGCTGACATGGGGGTTGAGCAGGATGTTGCCGAGGCTCATGTAGGCGCCGTTGCCTTTTACCCGCGCTTCGAAATGCGGGAAAGCCAGGCGGTTTTCTGCCAGCACCTTGACCAGGCCGGGCCCGCCGCCCTTGAACGAGCAGTCGCAGCGGCCGTCGGGGGAGCTGGTGGCGAGGAAGAAGAACGGCGCCGCCTCGATCCTGGCGTGGAACTGCTCCGGGATACGATCCCAGATAAGCTGGCTGATGCGCGCCTCGGTCCACAACTCCGGGTTGCCCCAGCGTTGCTGCGCGTCAAGCTCGCCGGCGTGAAAAGGCGATGAGGTCATGAAGGAAATCCCTGCGGAATGGTTTTAAATAATGTCGTTCCGGCAAAAGCCGATTACCCGGGAAAGACCGTTGTGTTGCCGTAAAGTTCAGGTCTCCGGCGGGGATGCCAAAGTGGGTTTTGTAATCATTTATAATTGTAAATCAGCGGTGATGGTTTGGGATGCTGATTTCAATGCGTAATTCGAGCGGCAGGTCGTTTTTCAACATTCCCTGAGGAGTAGCGAATTATCGTTTTGGGCATTACACTGGAAGCCATTCAACCTTTCAGCGACCCATGACCATGGACACTCAAAATGATTATCTGGTGATCACCGCTTCGGGAGAAGACAAAGTCGGTCTCGTCGACCGGCTTTCGAGCAAGATCGCCGAGAGCGGATGCAATATCGAAGAAAGCCGTATGGCCGTATTGGGCGGACAGTTCGCCCTGATCATGTTGCTTTCCGGCCCATGGAACGCACTTTCCAAGCTCGATGGGCAAATGGAGCTGCTGGGCGATCAGTTGGGGCTCAGCATCATTCACAAACGAACCCAGCAACGGGACCGGACGCAACCGGCGATCCCCTATAGAGTGGAAGTGGTGGCCATGGATCATCCCGGCATCGTTCGCAATCTGGCCGCTTTCTTCTCCAGGAACGGCATCAATATCGAGGAGCTCCAGACTGACACCTACCCGGCGCCGCACACCGGCACAACCATGTTTTCCGTCATCATGACGGTGGGCATTCATGCGGGCGTTCACATCCCCACCTTGCGTGGAAATTTACTCGATTACTGCGACGACCTGAATCTGGACGTGAGCTTCGAACCCGCACGGGTGTGACGTCCGGTTAACTGAAACTCGCGCAGCCCCATGCTCCATGTTAGGCATTATAATTTGCGCTATGTCACCTACAATTTTTCGTGAGGGTAGTTTTCGGTTCTTTTTCTTTTCGCGGGAAGAGCCGAGAATGCATGTGCATGTCAGCCATCCCGATGGAGAAGCCAAGTTCTGGATGTCGCCAGAACTTGCGCTGGCGACAAGCACAGGGCTTTCGCCCAAGCAAATCAAGGAAGCTCAACGTCTTGTCGTTGTTCACATGGAGGAGATAACCCATGCCTGGCACATCCACTTTCCAAGCTGAAATCACACATGTTTCAAAACATGGCTTCTGGCTATTGCTTGCCGATGAAGAGTTGTTTTTGCCCTTTACTGATTTCCCGTGGTTTCGGGGCGCAACCATCGAGCAGCTATGCGAGGTCGAGCGGCCTGCTGAAAACCATCTGTTTTGGCCATCGCTGGACATTGATTTGGCTGTTGAGTCCATACGCAACCCAGCCGCCTTTCCATTGATAGCATCCGCAATCCATACCTAACCCTGCGCTCAAGCGGGGCAAATGGCTATGCACAATCCACCGCATCCCGGAGCATTTATTCAAGAGGTTTATCTTGCGCCGAACGAAATCAGTTGCAGGGAGCTCGCCCTCAAATTGGGCGTTGCCGCATCGCCCCTTAACCGCGTTTTGAATGAAGCCAGTGGCGTGAGTCCAGAAATGGCCCTTCGTCTCTCCAAAGCATTGGGACGCTCACCTGAAAGCTGGTTGATGATGCAAGACAATTACGATTTATGGCAAGCCAAGCAGACTGTGAATTTGAAGAAAGTCCACAAAATTGAGTTCAGATATGCCTAACCCTACGAGGCTGGCGCCGGGTTATGTCACGGAAGCCGAATTCGACCTGCGGGTGCAGGCGGCGGAGATGACTCATCCAAAGACAATCTGAGAAGGTGTGCAGCCGCCAACCGGAAATTCGGGTTGTCGCACGAGGCTGGAACCTCCTTATTCCATTTCTCAATCAATAGTGAAATATCGTAGGGTGCATTCCATGCACCAATAGCAATGGTGCGTGGAATGCACCCTACATAGTTATTGCTGTTTTGAAAGAGAAGTGGAATAACATTAGCTCTTGAATGAGTAATTCTGCTCCCGGAATAAAGCCAGACACGCATCCACCACTCGCGAATCGTAGTACACGCCGCGTTGTTTGGCGATCTCCTCTAACGCCGCC
>CAYGIF010000226.1:0-2861 GCA_964349865.1 uncultured Gallionella sp.
CGTTCTGCAATACGCTGTGCTTCTACTGCGCCTGCAACAAGGTCATCACCAAGGACCGCAGCCAATCCGCCGAATATGTGCGCTACCTGCTCAAGGAGATGGCGATGCAAGCGAAATTGCTCGGGCCTAAACAGGCGGTCGAGCAGTTGCACTTCGGCGGCGGCACGCCGACCTTCATGAGCGATGACGAAATTCGCCAGATCATGGCGGCGATACGCCAGCACTTCAAACTGGTGGACAACGGCGAATACTCCATCGAGATCGATCCGCGCAAGGTGAGCGATGCAACCATCGCGCTGCTCGGCAAGGAGGGATTTAACCGCATCAGCATCGGCGTGCAGGATTTCGATGCCGAGGTGCAGCGCGCGGTGAACCGCATTCAGGGCGAGGAAGAGACCTTGCGCATCATCCATGCCGCGCGCGCCAACGGTTTCAAGTCGGTCAGTATTGATTTGATTTATGGCCTGCCCAAGCAGACGCTGGAAGGTTTCGGCGTGACGCTGGACAAGGTGATCGCCGCCAACCCGGATCGCCTGTCGATCTACAATTACGCGCACATGCCGACCATCTTCAAGCCGCAGCGGCGCATCCACGAAGAGGATCTGCCCGCGCCGCAGGTCAAGCTGGACATCCTCAGCATGGCGGTGGACAAGCTGACCAAGGCTGGCTATGTGTATATCGGCATGGATCACTTCGCCAAACCGGAAGACGAACTCGCCGTGGCGCAACGCCAAGGCCGGCTGCACCGCAATTTCCAGGGTTACTCCACGCACTCCGATTGCGACCTGGTCGCGCTCGGTGTCAGCGCCATCGGCAAGATCGGCCCGACCTACAGCCAGAACTACCGCGAACTGGAAGACTATTACGACGCGCTGGACAGGAATGAATTGCCCATCATGCGCGGCCTGGAACTGAACGCCGACGACCTGGTGCGCCGCGCCATCATCCAGGCGCTGATGTGCCATTTCGAGCTTTCCAAGGAGTCGTTCAACATCGCTTACCTGATCGACTTCGACCAGTACTTCGCCACCGAAATGGAAGAGCTGCGCGAATATGAACGCGAAGGCCTGCTGGAAATTTCTTCGCAATGCATCGAAGTGACCCCCAAGGGACGCATGCTGATCCGCAATATCTGCATGGTGTTCGACAAATACCTGCGCACGCGCACCGAGCATGCGCGCTATTCCAAGGTGATCTAACCCGGCGGCGGAACCGCGATGCGTTCCGCCCTACGCGCTCTCCGCTATAATCCCCCTGTCTTTATCGTGGGGCGCACATGAACAAAATCCTTAAATACGGTTTGCTGGGTACGGGCGCTGTAATCGGCATCACCGTGGCGGGCGCGATATACGTGGCGGCAACCTTCGATCCGAACAATTACAAGGATCAAATCATCCGGGCGGTGAAGGACAGCAAGCAGCGCAACCTGCGCCTCGACGGCAAGATCACGCTGTCGTTCTTTCCCAGTATCGGCGCAAACGTAGGCAAGGTGTCGCTATCCGAATTCAACAGCGACAAGCAGTTTGCCGCGATCGATTCGGCGCGCGTGTCGCTGGCGTTGCTGCCGCTGTTCTCCGGGCAGGCGGTGGTGAACCAAGTGGCGGTGAGCGGCTTGCAGGCCACGCTGGTCAAGCGCAAGGACGGCACGACCAACATCGACGATCTGCTCGGTGCTAAAGAGGAGAAAACAGCAGAGAAAAAAACTGGCGACAAGCAGCCGCTCAAGTTCGACATCGCCGCGGTATCCATCGAAAAGACGGCGCTCACTTACCGCGACGAAGGCAGCGGCGCGCATTACGCCATCAAGGATTTGAGCCTGCATACCGGGCGCATCGCCAGCGGCGTGCCGGGCAAGATCAGCCTGTCGGCCGCTGTGCAGGCGAACCAGCCGAAGCTGGACATCGACATCCAACTAAAAACCACGCTGACCTTCGATCCGGACAAGCAGCTATACCGCCTGGAAGGGCTGGACCTGCAGGCCGGCGGTGCGGCCCTGGACATCAGCAACCTGAAAATCAAAGCCGGCGGCGACGCAAACGCGAACCTGTCCACCCAGGAATTCGGCGCGCAGAAATTCTCCCTGAGCGCGAGCGGGACGAAGGCGAAGGATGCTTTCGAGGCGATGCTCGATGCGCCCGCATTGAGCCTTACCAAGGATAAATTCTCCGGCGAAAAGCTGACGCTGAACGCCAAACTGAACGGCGCGGCGGGAAACATTGTTGCGGCATTGTCGCTGCCCGGCCTGGAAGGCAACGCGCAATCCTTCAAGAGCGGCGCGCTGACACTCGATCTGGATGTGAAGCAGCCCGAACAGGCATTCAAGGTAAAACTTTCCTCGCCGCTGTCGGGCAACTTCCAGGCACGGCAATTCAACTTGAGCAACCTGGTCGTGGCGGTGAATGCCAGCGGCGACAAGCTGCCGAACAAATCGGTGAGCAGCGAAATGAAAGGCAGCGTGCAGGTCGATGCCGCAAAACAAACCGTGCAGGCGAACCTCGCCGGCGGCCTGCTGCAAAGCCGGGTCAAGGCCAAGGTGGCCGTGAACGGTTTTGCCGATCCGGCGATCCATTTCGACGTGGACGTGGACCAGTTCGATGCCGATTTATATTTGCCGAAGAAATCGGCCAACGAGCCAAAATCAGGTCAGCCAAAAGCCAACGAACCGGAGCAGCCGCTCGACCTGTCTGCGCTGCGCAAACTCAAGCTGGACGGCAGCCTGCGCATCGGCTCGCTGAAGGTGGCGAACGTCAAATCCACCAACGTGCGCCTCGACGTGAAGGCGCGCAACGGCCAAGTCAACGTCAGCCCGCTGTCCGCCAACCTGTACCAGGGCAGCATGAACGGCAGCGTCAGCGTGAACG
>CAYGIF010000227.1:0-2860 GCA_964349865.1 uncultured Gallionella sp.
CCGATGACGTGGTGCGCGCATTCGTCGGCAAGTCTGCGGACAACGGCATCGACGTGTTCCGCATTTTCGATGCGATGAACGACCTGCGCAATTTGCGCGTCTCCATCGAAGCGGTGAAGAAGTCCGGCAAACATGCCGAGGGCTGCATCAGCTATACCACCAGCCCGGTGCATGGCATTCCCCAGTTCGTCGAACTGGCGCGCGAACTGGAAGCCATGGGCTGCGATACCATCGCCATCAAGGACATGGCCGGCCTGCTCACCCCATACAAGACCTCCGAACTGGTCAAGGCGTTGCGTGCCGCCGTCAGCCTGCCGATCCACCTGCACAGCCATTCCACCTCAGGACTGTCCGGCATGTGTTTCCTCAAGGCCGTGGAAGCGGGCGCCACGATGCTGGACACCTGCAACTCTTCGTTCGGCGAAGGCGCCAGCCATTCCTCGACCGAGAGCATCGTTGCCGCGCTGCAAGGCACTCCATACGACACCGGCCTCGACTTGGCGGCAATACAGGAATTGACCGCCTATTTCTACGAGGTGCGCCAGAAATACTGGCAATTCGAGAGCGCCTACACCGGCGTGGATACGCGCGTGCTGGTAAACCAGGTGCCGGGCGGCATGATTTCCAACCTGTCCAACCAGCTCAAGGAATCGGGCGCCCTGCACCGCATGAACGAAGTGCTCGCCGAAATCCCGCGCGTGCGCGAAGACCTGGGCTATCCGCCACTGGTTACGCCAACCTCGCAGATCGTCGGCACTCAGGCTGTGCTGAACGTGCTGACCGGCGCGCGTTACAAATCGGTCACCAATGAAGTCAAGAACTACCTGCTCGGCCATTACGGCAAGGCGCCGGGCAAGGTCAACGAACAAATCAAAAAACTTGCGGTCGGCGATGCGGAAGTCGTGACCTGCCGCCCGGCTGACCTGCTGGAAGACGAGATGAACAAGCTCAAAATCGAGTGCGAAAACCTGGCCAAGAGCGAGGAAGACGTGCTCACCTACGCGATGTTCCCGGAACTGGCGAAAACCTTCCTGCAGGAGCGCAACGCCAACACGCTCAAGCCCGAACCATTGCTATCCAAGGAGGCCGCCACCCCTTCTTCGGAACGTTATGCGCCCAACGAGTTCAAGGTAACGCTGCATGGCGAAACCTTCCATATCAAACTTACCGGCAGCGGGCACCACGGAGAAGCCCAGCGTCCGTTCTACGTTTCCGTCGATGGCATTTCGGAAGAAGTCATGGTCGAAACCCTGAATGAAATCGAGGTTTCCGGCGGCAAGGGCAACGGCAAGAAAAAAGCTGCCGCGACGGCAGCAGGCTCCGGTCGCCCGCGTCCGTCCCATCAGGGCTGCGTGGTGACCGCCATGCCCGGCACCATTGTCGATGTCAAGGTCAAGGTCGGAGATAAAGTCGAAGCGGGTGATGGCGTACTGGTCATCGAAGCGATGAAAATGGAAAACGAAATCCAGGCGCCTCTAAGCGGCGTCGTCATCAGCGTCCATGTCAAAAAAGGCGATAGCGTGGCGCCGGACGAAACTCTGGTCGAAATCCAATAAATCTGGACGAACCAGAGGCGCAGGATGTGATGCTGTGCATGAGCCAAAAGAACCGTGGTTTCGGCCACAGAGATCACAGAGGACACAGAGATGGAGGGCGCAATTGCCTTTCCCTCTGTGAACTCTGTGTTCTCTGATATGACTACTAGCCATTCGACTAGGCTGGCAAGAAACGCCAGCCTAGTCGCTGGTTATGTGGCTAACTGATTTTTTCGGATGAAAAACCTCCTCCACCCATCAGACGTGCTCTACGCGGGCAGCCGGCCATTCCCCCGGCTTGCCGCCTGCGAGCATTTTGCCGGCAGCGAAAAAATGCTGAACAAGGCGCTCCGGATTCAAGTCGAATTATCGGTCGATGGACGATCCATCTTCGATATAACCGCCGACTGCGAGGACGGCGCCCCGGCAGGCAAGGAACGGGAACATGCAGACATGATCGCCGGGCTGATCCTGTCCGGCGAAAATCGTTTCGGCCGTATCGGCGCCCGCATCCACGATGTCGGTCATCCATTCTGGCGCGACGAACTGGAGATCATCATCAGCCGGGCCGGCCAGCGCGTGGCCTATATCGTATTGCCCAAGCCGGAAAATACACAGGATGTTGCGACGCAGATCGCCGCGCTCGACGAACTGAGAAACCGCCACGGTATTGCCCGCGAGATTCCCGTCCATGTGCTGATCGAAACACCCGGCGCGCTGCATGAGGCATGGGAGATCGCCCGCCTGCCCCATGTCGAGACTCTCGACTTCGGCCTGATGGATTTCGTCTCGGCGCATCACGGCGCGATTCCCGCCGCCGCGATGCGCTCGCCCGATCAGTTCGGCCATGCGCTGGTCGTGCGCGCCAAATGTGCGATTGCCGCCGCAGCGCTGGGCAACGGCGTCGTGCCCTGCCACAACGTCACCACCGAAATACGCGATGCAAATGTGGTGCGGGAAGACGCGCGCCGCGCCCGGCAGGAACTCGGTTTCCTGCGCATGTGGAGCATCCACCCGAATCAGATATTGCCAATCGTCGAGGCGATGCGCCCGGATTTTGCGGAGGTCGACGAAGCCGCCGCCCTGCTGGCCGCCGCCCAGGACGCGGCCTGGGGACCTATCCAGCATGAAGGCAAACTGCATGATCGCGCCTCCTACCGCTACTACTGGGAACTGCTGCAACGCGCGCAAGCGACGGGTATGGACATCCCTCCCGAAGCCCATCAGCGCTTCTTTTCATAAACCCGATTTTTCGCGCCGCATGAGGCGGTAAAAAAAGCGAAAAAGAAGGTTGATAGCCGGAAGATTTTTGAAGTAACATCGCG
>CAYGIF010000228.1:0-2844 GCA_964349865.1 uncultured Gallionella sp.
TCACCAATCTGGTGAAAGACCTGGCGCGCGCGCTGTCGGTGGTGAGCATCCGTCTGGTGGAGACCATCCCCGGCAAGGCCTACATGGCCCTCGAATTGCCCAACCCGAAACGCCAGATGGTGCACCTGTCGGAGATCCTCGGCTCGCAGGTGTATGCCGACATGGGTTCCGCGCTGACCATCGCGATGGGCAAGGACATTTCCGGCAAGCCGGTGGTCGCTGATCTGGCCAAGATGCCGCATGTGCTGGTCGCGGGCACCACCGGCTCCGGCAAGTCGGTGGCGATCAACGCGATGATTCTCTCGCTGCTGTACAAGAGTACGCCACAACAAGTCAGGTTGCTGCTGGTCGATCCCAAGATGCTGGAGCTTTCCGTCTACGAGGGCATCCCGCACCTGCTCTGCCCGGTGGTCACCGACATGCGCCAGGCCGCATCGGGGCTCAACTGGTGTGTGCAGGAAATGGATCGGCGCTACCGCCTGATGTCCGCGCTGGGCGTGCGCAACATCGCGGGCTACAACCAGAAGCTGCGCGACGCGGTCAAGGCCGGGGAGCCGCTGACCAACCCGTTCACGCTGACGCCGGACAATCCCGAGGCGCTCGAAGAGTTGCCGCTGATCGTGGTGTTCATCGACGAGCTCGCCGACCTGATGATGGTGGTCGGCAAGAAGATCGAGGAACTGATCGCGCGCCTCGCACAGAAGGCGCGCGCCTCCGGCATCCATCTGGTACTCGCGACGCAGCGCCCGTCGGTGGATGTCATCACCGGCCTCATCAAGGCCAATGTGCCGACGCGCGTGGCGTTCCAGGTGTCGAGCAAAATTGATTCGCGCACCATTCTCGACCAGATGGGCGCGGAAGCGCTGCTCGGGCAAGGCGACATGCTCTACCTGCCGCCCGGCACTGGTTATCCGCAGCGCGTCCACGGCGCGTTTGTGTCCGATCAGGAAGTACACCGCGTCGCCGAATACCTCAAGGCGCTCGGCGAACCGCAATACATCGACGGCGTGCTGAATTCGCTGGAAGAAGCGGAGGAGGGCGGCGGTGAGGGTGGTACTAGCCTGGATGCGGAGGCCGACCCGCTGTACGACCAGGCGGTGGAGATCGTCGTCAAAAACCGCCGTGCCTCGATCTCGCTGGTGCAGCGCCATTTACGGATTGGGTATAACCGCGCCGCGCGCCTGGTCGAGCAGATGGAGGCGGCGGGCATCGTCACGCCCATGCAGAGCAACGGCAACCGCGAGGTGATTGCTCCAAATCGGGAAGGGTGAAGGGAGAAGGGGGAAGGGTAAAGTCGCGTGGAGCGCTTCAGTTTTTACCCTTCCCCCTTTCCCCTTCCCCAAAAAGCGAGTTTTACGTTAATCGACGACTACGGCCACCATCCGGTGGAAATGGCCGCCACGCTGGCGGCCGCGCGCGGCGCATTCCCCGGCAGGCGGCTGGTGCTGGCCTTTCAGCCGCACCGCTACACGCGCACCCGCGATCTGTTCGAGGATTTCGTCAAGGTGCTGCGCGGCGTGGATGCGTTGCTGTTGGCGGAAGTGTATGCGGCGGGAGAACCGCCCATCGTCGCGGCGGACGGGCGCGCGTTGATGCATGCATTGCGCGTCGCCGGGCAGGACAAGGCGGTCTTCGTCGAGAACATCCAGGATATGCCGCAGGCCATCATGCAGATGGCGCGCGACGGCGATGTCGTGATCACGATGGGAGCAGGCACGATCGGCGGCGTGCCCGGTGCAGTGAAACAGATGGCGCAAGGCAAGACATGGACATGAGCGAACCGACAAAATTTGGCGGTAAACAAACCTCTGTATTGCGCGGCACGTTAAGCCGCAACGTACCGATGCGCAAGCACACCAGCTGGCGCGCGGGCGGCATGGCCGAGCGCATGTACCGGCCCGCCGACCTCGACGACCTGCTCGCATTCCTGCGCGGCTTGCCGGACGACGAACCGCTCTATGCGGTGGGCCTGGGCAGCAACTTGCTGGTGCGCGACGGCGGTTTGCGCGGCACGGTGTTGCTGCTGCACGGCGCGCTGGGCGGTTTGCGCCTCGAAACCGACGTCAGCGTCTATGCCGAGGCTGGTGTGCCGGGGGCAAAGCTGGCGCGCTTCGCCGCGCTGCATAACCTGCGCGGCGCGGAATTCTTTGCCGGCATCCCCGGCACGGCCGGCGGCATGCTGGCGATGAATGCCGGCTGCTACGGCAGCGAGACCTGGCAGAAGGTGCTGCGCGTGCTGGTCGCTGACCGGAGCGGTGCGCTGCATGAGCGAACATCATCGGATTATGAGATCGGCTATCGGCATGTCGCGTTGCGAGAGAAGAGTGAAGGGGGAAGGGTGAAGGGTGGTGAGGCGGCTGCGTGCGAAGGTTTTACCCTTCCCCCTTCCCCCTTCCCCCTTCCCCACGAGGAATTTTTCGTCGCCGCATGGCTGAAGTTCGCGCCGGGCGACGGCGCGACAGCCCGGCAGGAGATCAAGGAGCTGCTCGCCAAGCGCATCGCCAGCCAGCCGCTGAACCTGCCGAATGCGGGCTCGGTATTCCGCAACCCGCCGGGCGATCATGCGGCGCGGCTGATCGAGCAGTGCGGCCTGAAAGGCAGGCGCATCGGCGGCGCGCAAGTGTCGGAGAAGCACGCCAACTTCATCGTGAACACGGGCGGCGCGACGGCGGCGGACATCGAGAATCTGATCGACGAAGTGCAGACAGTGGTGCAGCAAAAGACCGGTATCAAGCTGCATACCGAGGTGAAAATTATTGGTGAGTACACAAGCAATCATGGGTAACAGTAACCCTTCCCCCTTCCCCCTTCCCCCTTCCCGTTTCGGCAAGGTGGCGGTGTTGT
>CAYGIF010000229.1:0-2820 GCA_964349865.1 uncultured Gallionella sp.
AGTAGGTAGTGTCACAACAGCTGGTGGTGGTGCCAACCAACAACTATCTAACCTAAGTGGCACCGTGGCAGTTAACTTGTCCTTAATAGCTGGTTCAGACAATGCTCTTGACCTAGGTAGCTCAGGCATCGGTTGGCGTACCCTGTACGCAGATACATCAGTCATTACCCCAGCTGTTGATGCCGCCTCAGGGGCTCTAACACTTGGTAACAGCACTGCTAGCAGTGTTAGTATCTGTAACTCAGCTACTTGTGACACCATTACTATTGGTAACAACGCCGATGCAGATAGTATCACTGTTGGTGACGCCAATGACACAGTGGCTATTAACGGTGCTCTGACAGTCCTTGGCGCTACTCTTATTAACAGCACTGGTACAGCAGCGACAACTATTGGTAATGGCACCGGTACTCTCAGCCTCTTGGGCGGTGCTAGCTCAATCATTAACTTCACTAACTTTGATGTTGCCACCAGCGGTGCTATCACGGTAGCGGCTGGCCAGGGCTTAGATACCAACGCCGCAGGTGCTTTGGCTCTTGGTAATGTCAATGCTACTAGTGTCAGTCTCTGTAACAGTGCAGCTTGTGACACGCTTCAGCTAGGTAACAACGCCGATGCAGACACCATCACTATTGGTGATAGCTTAGACACTGTTAATGTTAGTGGCACAACTGGCATTACTGGTGTTACTACCATTAACAACAACGTCAACAATGCTACTAACATCAACACCGGCACCAACAACGCTCTTGTTACCATCGGCGGTGGCGCTGGTACCTTCAGCCTCCAAACTACTAACATAGATATCTCTAACGCTGGTGCTATATCCGGAGCTACTGGCGTCTCTAGCTCTGGTGACATAGACTTTAGTTCACTAAGCGCTGGTGGACTAGTTAAGGCTGCAATTACTACTGGCCGCTTGAGTGTAGCTACAGCTGGTACAGACTACGAAGTTCCACTTACATTTAACAATGGTCTCACTCGCTCAACAAACACCGTACAACTCGGTGGCACATTAACCCAAGCAACAACTGTCACCACCGGCGATAACTTTGGTATCACATTTAACTTGGCCGATACGGCTACAGACGCTAGCTTCGCTGTAAATATTCAGGGAACTGGTAATACCTTCCAAGTCCAAGACGGTGGCACGCCAGTCTTAACTGTAGCTGATGGTGGCAACGTAACACTGGCTGCAGACCTAGCTGTAAACGGCGCGGATATTACAACAACGTCTACCGGCACAGCAACACTATTTAACACCAACGCCACAACTCTTAACATGGGCGCTGCTGCAACAACTGTAAGTATTGGTGCCAGTACTGGAACTACTACAGTAAATAATGCTTTGGATGTTGGACTTGGTATAACAGCTGGAACTGGCAATGCCTTCCAGGTCTCAACTGCTGGCGCAGTCACCGCCGTAGGCGTCAACTCCGGCACTGGTCTCCTCCAAGGCACCGGCGGTCTGACTATTACTGGCGCTACGTCTATTAACAACAACGTCAACAATGCTACTAACATCAACACCGGCACCAACAACGCTCTTGTTACCATCGGCGGTGGCGCTGGTACCTTCAGCCTCCAAACTACTAACATAGATATCTCTAACGCTGGTGCTATATCCGGAGCTACTGGCGTCTCTAGCTCTGGTGACATTGCCTTCCTAAAGGGAACAGATTACAGCACCGTTGGCTCACCAGATGACATAAACTTAGGTACCGGTGCTCTTATCCGTCTAACCGGTGCTTCAGCTCAGACTATTAACGGTATAGCTAATGGTACAGACGGTAAGATACTGACTATAGTAAACGCCAGTGGCTTTGCTGCTACTATCGCTAACGAAGCTGTCAGCAGTGCTGCTGCTAACCGTATTACAACTGGTACAGCTAGTAGTCTGACTCTGCCAGTTGATGGATCGATGAAGTTAGTCTACGACTCAATTGCTAGTAGGTGGCGTGTTGTTGGTGGTGTGGCAACAATCGGCGGTGCCAACCAGCAACTATCTAACCTAAGTGGCACCGTGGCAGTTAACTTGTCCTTAATAGCTGGTTCAGACAATGCTCTTGACCTAGGTAGCTCAGGCATCGGTTGGCGTACCCTGTACGCAGATACATCAGTCATTACCCCAGCTGTTGATGCCGCCTCAGGGGCTCTAACACTTGGTAACAGCACTGCTAGCAGTGTTAGTATCTGTAACTCAGCTACTTGTGACACCATTACTATTGGTAACAACGCCGATGCAGATAGTATCACTGTTGGTGACGCCAATGACACAGTGGCTATTAACGGTGCTCTGACAGTCCTTGGCGCTACTCTTATTAACAGCACTGGTACAGCAGCGACAACTATTGGTAATGGCACCGGTACTCTCAGCCTCTTGGGCGGTGCTAGCTCAATCATTAACTTCACTAACTTTGATGTTGCCACCAGCGGTGCTATCACGGTAGCGGCTGGCCAGGGCTTAGATACCAACGCCGCAGGTGCTTTGGCTCTTGGTAATGTCAATGCTACTAGTGTCAGTCTCTGTAACAGTGCAGCTTGTGACACGCTTCAGCTAGGTAACAACGCCGATGCAGACACCATCACTATTGGTGATAGCTTAGACACTGTTAATGTTAGTGGCACAACTGGCATTACTGGTGTTACTACCATTAACAACAACGTCAACAATGCTACTAACATCAACACCGGCACCAACAACGCTCTTGTTACCATCGGCGGTGGCGCTGGTACCTTCAGCCTCCAAACTACTAACATAGATATCTCTAACGCTGGTGCTATATCCGGAGCTACTGGCGTCTCTAGCTCTGGTGACAT
>CAYGIF010000230.1:0-2799 GCA_964349865.1 uncultured Gallionella sp.
CGCACGACACGATCACCGTCTTGATGTCGAGGTAATTCAGCGTGTTCGCCACGCGATGGAACAGCACGCGGTTGTCGGTGGTGATCCGGTTGGCTATGTCGCCTTGCCCGGCGGAATTCTGCGGGTAGCCGCAGCACAGGTAGCCGGGCGGCAGCACGGTGATCGCGCCGAGTTCGTAGAGCATCGCCTGCGTCGCCAGCCCGATCTGGCCGAACAGCCGTTCCGAGCCGCAGCCGGGGAAGTAGAACACCGCCTCGGAGTCTTCGCTCAATTTATGCGGGTTGCGGATGATCGGCACCATGCTACCGTCCTCGATGTCGAGCAGCGCGCGCGAGGTCTTCTTGGGCAGGTTGCCCGGCATCGGCTTGTTGATGAAGTGGATCACCCGCGCGCGGCCGAGCGGCAAAACCAGCGGCGCGCCGCCGACGGTGGCCGGCGGATGTCCGGTCTGGCCGCTCAGCAGGCCGAGGCGCCTGGCGATCCGATAGCCGGTACGCTGCGCCTTGTAGCCGAGCTTGATCATCGTCTTGCGCAGCAGCTTGATGGTAACCGGATCGGTGGCGCTGAGGAACTGCATCGAAGCGGCGGTCACCGGGTTGAATTTTTTCTTGCCCTGTTTGCGCAGGAAATTGCGCATCGCGACCGATACGTCGCCGAAGTCGATATCCACCGGACAGGGACTCTTGCACTTGTGACAGATCGTGCAGTGGTCGGCGACATCGCCGAATTCGGCAAAATGCTGGATGGACACGCCGCGCCGCGTCTGCTCCTCGTACAGGAACGCCTCGATCAGCAGCGAGGTGGCGAGTATCTTGTTGCGCGGCGAATACAGCAGGTTGGCGCGCGGCACATGGGTGTTGCACGCCGGCTTGCATTTGCCGCAACGCAGGCAGTCCTTGATCTGATCGGCGATTTCGCCCAGCTCGCTTTTTTCCAGGATCAGGCTTTCCAGCTCCATCAGGTTGAAGCTGGGCGTGTAGGCGCGTTCCAGGTTGCTGCCCTTGAGCAGCTTGCCCCGGTTGAAACGCCCTTCCGGGTCGATGCGCTGCTTGTAGTCGGCGAACGGAGCGGTTTCGTGCGGCTCGAGATAATCGAATTTGGTGATGCCGATGCCGTGCTCGCCGGATATCACGCCGCCCAGGTCTTTCGCCAGCCGCATGATGCGGTCCACCGCGGCATAGGCCTGCTGCAGCATTTCGTAATCGTCCGAGTTCACCGGGATGTTGGTATGCACGTTGCCGTCGCCGGCATGCATATGCAGCGCGACGAACACGCGGCTCTTCAATACGCTCTGGTGGATGGCATAGCACTGGTCGAGTATCGGCTGGTAAGTGCTGCCGCTGAAAATCTGGCGCAGCGGCTCGCGCAGTTCGCGTTTCCACGAGGCGCGAATGGTGTGGTCTTGCAGGGCATGGAATACCGAGGGGCAGTTAGATTGTAGGTCGGGCTTCAGCCCGACAAGTCGAGCTGAAGCCCGACCTACATCAGCATCAAGCTCGGAACTGGGTTTATCCAGGTTGTCCAGCAGCCATTGCCAGCGCGCGCGCACCTCGGCGAGTACCTGCTGCGCCGCCTGCGGGCGGTTGCCGAGCAGTTCGGCGTCGCCGAACTGCTCGTCGTCCTGATAATACAGCGGCAGTTCGCCGGCAAAAAACTCGTCCAGCGCGCCCAGCAGCTTGAGTTTGTTTTTCAGCGACAGCTCGATGTTGATGCGCTCGATGCCGTCGCAGTAATCGCCCATGCGCGGCAGCGGGATCACCACGTCTTCGTTGACCTTGAACGCGTTGGTGTGCCTGGCGATCGCGGCGGTGCGCGCGCGGTCCAGCCAGAATTTCTTGCGCGCCTCGGCGGATACCGCGATGAAGCCCTCGCCGCAGCGCAGGTTGGCCAGGCGCACGATTTCCGACGCGGCGGAGGCCGCCGCATCCGCGTCGTCGCTGACCACATCGGCGATCAGCACCATCTTCGGCCGGATGCCGCGTCTGGCCTTGGTGGCGTAGCCCACCGCCTTCAGGTAGCGTTCGTCGAGGTGCTCCAGTCCCGCCAGGAAAACTTTGCAGGCAGAGAAGGGGGAAGGGGGGATGCTGCATTTGTCGAATAGCGCGGTGATTTCGATGATGGCGGGCACCGCTTCGCGCACCTGGCCGAAAAATTCCAGGCACACGGTGCGGGTATGCGCATGGGCGCGGTGCAGGATGAAGCGCGCCGAGGTGATGATGCCGTCGCAGCCTTCCTTCTGGATGCCGGGCAGGCCGGACAGGAACTTATCGGTGACATCCTTGCCCAGCCCGGCCTTGCGGAACGCGCCGCCGGGGATGACGAGGGTTTCCGCCGCGCCGCAGGGAGTCTTGCCGTCCACCTCGAAGCGGCTGATGCGGAAGGTCGCGGTGGCGGTATCGTGGATCTTGCCGAGGTTGTGGTTGAGGCGTTCGACTTCCATCCACAGACCATCCGGCGTGACCATGCGCCACGAAGCGAGGTTGTCCAGCGCGGTGCCCCACAGCACCGCTTTCTTGCCGCCCGCGTTCATCGCCACGTTGCCGCCGATGCACGACGCATCCGCCGAGGTCGGGTCGACCGCGAACACCAGATTATTAGTCTCCGCCGCCTCCATCACGCGCCGCGTTACCACGCCGGCGCCGCAGCGGAGCGTGGCATACGGCTCGCTCAAACCGGGCAGCACCAGATGTTCCACTGCGGCGAGCGTGTCCAGTTTCTCGGTGTTGATCACCGCGGAGAATTTATCCAGCGGCACCGCGCCGCCGGTGTAGCCGGTGCCGCCGCCGCGCGGGATGATGG
>CAYGIF010000231.1:0-2774 GCA_964349865.1 uncultured Gallionella sp.
CCTCGAACCGTCCCTACAAAAACGGCTGGGAACCCGCCGAATCTCTGCGCAAAATGGCGGAATGGAGCAAAGGGCATTTCGACACCACCATCTTTCATGCTTTCGTCAAAAGCGTCGGCATCTACCCGATCGGCTCGCTGGTCAAACTGGAGTCCGGCCACCTCGGCGTAATCATCGAACAAACCGCGAAATCGCTGCTCACGCCCGTGTTGAAAGTGTTCTTTTCGATCAAGTCCAATGTCCGGATCCCGCCGGAGATACTGGATTTGTCGAAACCGGCCTGCAAGGACAAGATCGTTTCGCATGAAGATCCGGCAAAGTGGGGCATCCGCGACATCCACGAGTTATGGAGCGGAATGCCCGCCGCACCCTGGTAGCAATTTCAGGCCTCTTCAGCAAAAAATCCTTTTTGCGTTTATAATCCGCGCCCTCCGAGGGGTGTTGCAGCGGGGCTGGACTCTTGGTCCCCCGTCAGGCTCGGATGTTTCAACGGCACCCATTCATTAACCATTTATGAATGGAGTGCTTTATGAATGCCGCTTTCACCGATTACAAAGTCGCCGACCTGTCCCTCGCCGCATGGGGGCGCAAGGAAATCGCCATCGCCGAAACCGAGATGCCCGGCCTGATGGCGATCCGCCAGGAATTTGCCAAGACTCAGCCGCTCAAGGGCGCGCGCATCACAGGCAGCCTGCATATGACCATCCAGACCGCCGTGCTGATCGAGACGCTGAAAGCGCTCGGCGCGGAAGTGCGCTGGGCGTCCTGCAACATTTTCTCCACCCAGGATCATGCCGCCGCGGCCATCGCCAAAGACGGCATCGCGGTGTTCGCCGTCAAGGGCGAGACACTGGCCGAATACTGGGATTACACCCACCGCATCTTCGAATGGCCGGACAACGGCTATTCCAACATGATCCTCGACGACGGCGGCGATGCCACGCTGCTGCTGCATCTGGGGGCGCGCGCGGAAAAAGATGCCTCGCTGATCAGCAAGCCTGCTTCGGAAGAGGAAACCTGTCTGTTCGCTTCGATCAAGGCCAAACTGGCGGTAGATAAAATCTGGTATTCCACGCGCCTCGCCGCAATCAAGGGCGTGACAGAAGAGACCACTACCGGCGTGCATCGCCTGTATCAGATGCACGAGCGCGGCGAACTGAAATTCCCCGCGATCAACGTGAACGATTCAGTCACCAAGTCGAAGTTCGACAACCTGTACGGCTGCCGCGAATCGCTGGTGGACGGCATCAAGCGCGCCACCGACGTGATGATCGCCGGCAAGGTCGCTCTGATCGCCGGCTACGGCGACGTCGGCAAGGGCTCGGCGCAGGCGATGCGCGCGCTGTCCGCACAGGTATGGGTGACCGAAGTTGACCCGATCTGCGCGCTGCAGGCCGCTATGGAAGGCTACCGCGTGGTAACCATGGAATATGCCGCCGACAAGGCCGACATCTTCGTTACCTGCACCGGCAACTTCCACGTGATCACCCACGACCACATGGCGAAGATGAAGGACCAGGCCATCGTCTGCAATATCGGCCATTTCGACAACGAGATCGATGTCGCCTCGCTGGAAAAATACCAATGGGAAGAAATCAAGCCGCAGGTGGATCACGTGATATTCCCTGACGGCAAACGCATCATCCTGCTGGCCAAGGGACGTTTGGTGAATCTCGGTTGCGGCACCGGCCACCCGTCCTACGTGATGTCTTCGAGCTTTGCCAACCAGACCATCGCGCAGATCGAACTATTCACCCGCACCAAAGACTATCCGGTCGGCGTGTACACGCTGCCCAAGCATCTCGACGAGAAGGTGGCGCGCCTGCAACTGACCAAGCTGAACGCGCAACTGAGCGAATTGACCGACCAGCAGGCCGCCTATATCGGCGTACCGAAGAACGGTCCGTACAAGTCGGAGCATTATCGCTATTAATTGTTAGCCCAACCCAACCCCGCCTCCCCTTGTCAGGGGAGGCGCAAGTGGTCACCTCCCCTGACAAGGGGAGGCCGGGAGGGGTTAGTTTTGGCAACCTTGAGGACGACAATGATGAGGCTGCTGTTAATCTGGGTACTGAATGCACTGGCATTGCTGGCCGTGGCGAACTTTGTGCCGGGCATCCATCTGGACAGTTTCGTCGATGCGCTGATTGCCGCGTTCTTCCTCGGCCTGGTCAACACGCTGATCCGCCCGCTCTTGCTGTTGCTCACGCTGCCGGTCACGCTGCTCACGTTGGGGCTATTCATCTTCGTCATCAACGGACTGCTGTTCTGGTTCGTCGGGTCGGTGCTCAAGGGTTTCGTCGTGGACGGTTTCTGGTACGGCGTGCTCGGCGCGGTCTTGTATAGTATTTTTTCGTGGGCGCTGTCCGCAGCCGCCGCACAGGTCATGAGGAAGTCATGAATAAACCGCTTTTCAGCTTTGAATTCTTTCCGCCGCAAACCCCGGAAGGCGCAGAAAAACTCGCCGCTACGCGCAAACAACTGGCGGCGCTCCATCCGGATTATTTCTCCGTGACCTTCGGCGCGGGCGGTTCCACGCGCGAGCGCACCCTGGAAGTCGTGCAGCAGATCAAGGCGGAGGGACTCGAGGTCGCGCCGCACGTGTCCTGCATCGGCTCGACGCGCGAAAACATCCGCGACATCCTGCAAACCTACCGGCAACTCGGCATCCGGCGCATTGTCGCGCTGCGCGGCGACCTGCCCTCCGGCATGGCCACAACCGGCGAATTCCAGTACGCCAACGAACTGGTGTCGTTCATCCGCGCGCAGACCGG
>CAYGIF010000232.1:0-2749 GCA_964349865.1 uncultured Gallionella sp.
CGTGGATGCCGCTGCGCGACACGATCCAGTCGTGCGAGGTCTCGACGATCTTTTCCAGGTCGAAATTGGTCAGCGCTTTGGCGGGCAGGTAGCTGCCGGTGCCGATTATCCTCGAATGCATCAGACCGCTCCTTGCGCTGTGGTTGACGTGAAACTCGCGTAGCGATTCGTTCGCCTGGCTACGCCCCCCTCGCTTCGCTCTCCCCGCTTGCGGGATAACCAGCGACTTGGCTGCGGTCTCTTGCAGCCTAGTCGAATGGCTAGTTGTTCCATCCAGAGGATTGAGGCGAGGGAAACGGGCATGGCGAGTTTCACAATCAAGTGTGGTTACTCGCCATGCCCGTTTGACGTTCGTGATGCCACTTTTCGATATGCTCGCTGATATGCCGCAGCATGCCTTCGCGCGCTTCCTCGGCGGCGCGCTCGATGGCGCAACGGAAGGCGAACGCATCCGCCGAACCGTGGCTTTTCACCACGATGCCTTTCAGCCCGAGAAAACTCGCGCCGTTGTAGCGGCGGTGATCGACGCGTTTCTTGAAGGCATTGAGTACCGGCTTCGCAATCAGGCCGGAAAATTTGGTAAAGGCGTTGCGACTGAACTCTTCGCGCAGGAAACCGCCCAGCATCTGCGCCAGCCCTTCGGTGGTTTTCAGCGCGACATTGCCGACGAAGCCGTCGCATACCACGACGTCGGTAGTGCCCTTGAAAATATCGTTGCCTTCGACGTTGCCGTAAAAATTCAGGTCGCTGGCGCGCAGCAGCTCGGCGGCCTGCTTGACCACCTCGTTGCCCTTGATGTCTTCGCTGCCGATGTTCAGCAGGCCGACGCTGGGGTTGGGTTTATGCTCCAGCGCGGTGACCAGCGTAGAACCCATCAGCGCGAATTGCAGGAGGTGCTCGGCTGTGCAATCGGTGTTGGCACCCAGGTCCAGCATGCAAACCTGGCCTTTTCTGGTCGGAAGATACGAGGCGATTGCTGGGCGGTCGATGCCCGGGATGGTTTTCAGCACGTAGCGCGCCGTCGCCATCAGTGCGCCGGTATTGCCCGCGCTGACGCAGGCCAGCGCCTCGCCGCTCTTGACCAGATCGATGCTGACGCGCATCGAGGAATCTTTTTTGCCGCGCATCGCGGATTGCGGCGACTCGTCCATCCCCACCACTTCGCTGGCGGGATGGATGCGCAAATGGGCGCCCGTCGGCACACCCAGGGTGCGCAGCTCGGATTCGATGGCATCGGGGATACCAACCAGAACGATGGTGTCGCCGGGAGAATGCTTCAGGTAATCGACCGCGGCGCGGACGGTGACCGCCGTGCCATGATCGCCTCCCATCGCGTCTATGGCCAATGTGACGTCCACTAGGCGATTCCTTGGAAGAAAAATCAGGAATGGAAAAGAAAACGCAGCCGGCCATAACGGCCGGCTGCGTAGCTTAAAGGCTTACTCGCCCTTGGTCTTGACTACCTTCTTGCCACGGTAAAAGCCGTTTGGGCTGATGTGGTGGCGCAAATGATTTTCGCCCGTGGTTGGCTCAATTGCCGTCGCCGGGTTGGTCAAAAAATCGTGGGCGCGGTGCATACCGCGCTTGGACGGGGATTTTTTATTCTGCTGAACTGCCATGTTGCCTCCTAAATAATACCTGTTAACTGCGCTTCAATTTCGCTAAAACCGCAAAAGGGTTTTCTTCTTCCTGATGCTCATCCACGCTACCTGCCGCCTGGCAAGCGCCCGAGTCATGCTTGGGGGCGATTGGCAGGCTCAATAAAATTTCTTCTTCCAGCAAGTCCAGCAAATCCAGATGCGCATCCGCCAGAATACTGTCAAACTCTTCTTCCTCCCCGCCTGCAACGTCGCCGTCCAGCGCGTCCAGACTGGCTTGGTCGCGCAACAACAGCCGCGTATCGATCCGCACCGCATGCTCCATGGCGCCCAGGCAGCGCTGGCAACGTAACCGGCAGTTCCCGGTTATGCTGACATCCAGCAGGTGATTGCCCAGCTTATCCAGGCCGCCGCGTACTGTGTAGCTCAAAGCTCCCTGCGAATTCTCCAGCACATCCAGCAAACGCGGCAGCTCGGCAACCGGCACTTCGCCGCTTATTTGCCGGCCATTTCCGGCAAAATCCAGGCTGTCGATGAAAGGCCGTGCGTACATGAGGCGCGCATGATATATTTTTCGCCGCTCCGTGTCAAAAGCCATGGCAAAAATCCTTAAGGAATATTATTGAATTCTCAGTTGCTTGTCCTCGCCTCCACCTCCATTTACCGCAGCGAACTCCTCAAACGGCTACAACTCCCTTTTGAGACCGCCGCGCCTGACGTGGATGAAACCGCCCTGCCGGATGAATCGGCGCGCGCCACCTCGGTGCGCCTCGCACAGGAAAAAGCCCGCGCCGTGACGGTCAAACACCCCGATGCGCTGATTATCGGCTCCGACCAGGTCGCGCTGCTGGAAGGCCGGCAACTCGGCAAGCCGCTCACCCACGACAATGCGGTCAGGCAACTGCGCGCCATGCGCGGCAAAACAACCTGCTTCTATACCGCAGTGGCGTTGCTGAACAGCAAGACCGGCAACATGCAAACCGGAGTCGCGGAAAACCACGTCACGCTACGCGATCTCAGCGATGCCGAGATCGAGGGCTACTTGCTCAAGGAGCAACCCTATTATTGCGCCGGCAGCGCAAAATCCGAGGGGCTTGGCATCGCGCTGATGAGCAAAATGACCGGCGACGACCCGAATGCGCTGATCGGCC
>CAYGIF010000233.1:0-2735 GCA_964349865.1 uncultured Gallionella sp.
ATCCAAAGCCGGATTTGGGTGTCGGCTTGGTACACAAGCTGTTGAAACAAGCAGGGTTGAAATAAAGGAGATTGACACCATGAAATTTATTATCGCGATTGAACCAGCCACAGAATCAACTTGTTTTGGTGTAGTTGTCCCCGATCTTCCCGGTTGCTTTTCCGCTGGAGATACCTTGGATGAGGCTATCGACAAGGCGCGTGAAGCCATTGATATGTGGTGCGAAACAGTGATCGAGGATGGCGGCGATGTGCCTGTTGCCAAGACATTGGCCGAGCATCAATCCGACCCTGAATTTGCCGGGTGGGTGTGGGCGGTCGTAGAGGTGCCGGTGGAGCGTTACTTCGGGCCGGCGGAAAAACTTAACATCACCTTGCCGCGCTTGTTGCTGGCCAAAATTGACGATTACGCGCGCGCCCACGGTGAAACGCGTTCCGGCTTTCTGGCTGATGCAGCACGATTGGCGATGCGCCAGGGCTGAAAGAACCCGCCCTATCTGCCCACCCTGCTTTTGCAGTCGGACGCACCAAAGAAAAGGGGATGAGCCTTGCGGCTCATCCCCCGTGTTGCGAACTACCAAGTCAGCTTACTTGTCGTAATGTCAGCTTACTTGTCGTGGCAGGTCAGGCACAGGCCGGAGGCATTGCCTTGTGCGCCAGCGCTCGCGTCTCCCGCTTTCTGGCTCACGCGCAACAGACGGCTGCCCGCTACCGAGACGCGGTTATGCACGTCGTGGCAGGAAGAGCACTGAACCATGCCATTGTCGAGCACATCCGCGATCGTGCCGGAGTTCATGCCCATCGCAGATGTTACAGGTTTCAGCCTGTAGCCGGCTGCGAACGAGACCGAGATCGGGTGGGTGCCTTCCAACGACAGGCCGCCGGCGGCATTGTTGCCGATCATGTAGTGGCCGTCCGCGTAGATTTCCTGGAAGGTCTTGGCGCCGTCAAGCCTGGTATTGCTCAGGCCGGTTTCAACATCGACACCGCCGTCGGCGTAGTCGTCGAACGAGCCGAGGGCAACGGTGTTGTCATGGCAGCTCAAGCACATCTTGGCGCGACCGACCGGTTGACCGATTGTAGCCTTGTTGCCGGCCTTCTCGGACATGACGTAAGGTACGTAAGTCGCCGCGCTCAGGGAGCGGTTCCACAGCAGGCCTGCCTTGTAAGCGTTGCGCTGCTTATCGTGCGGGGCGTGGCAAGTCCGGCAGATTTCCTTGCGCCAGTTCCACTGTTCGCTGTTCGCGACCACAGTGGGGGCGGCGGAGTTTTGACCGGCGATGACGTTGTCGCTGAAGTCATGCGGGCTGCCGGCGATGCCTTGACCGTCATTGTACGCGTTGGAGAAGGCGGCGAGTGCCGAACCGCTGAAGCCGATCATGGCGGTGACTGCCAGTGCTGCTAGGTAATGTTTTTTCATGATTGTTTCCTTTTTTTAGGTTGAGTTGTAAATATTTCCTGTCTTCACTACTTGAGCGTTCTCTCTCTCTGCTCGAGCAATACTATGCAGGATGCGTGCCAGGCCGCGGCAGGCCGTTACGGCAGTAGGATACGAACCTACAATCATGCTGCCGCTGCGGCCACCTTGAGGTTGAGAGGAAATCATGCAGGGATTGATCGGGGGGTGATGACACGAAACCCGGTTCACAGCTGGGATCCGGTCATGCCGGGTGAAGCGGCGGCAAGTCGCGACAGTATGGTTGGGTATTATCATGGGGAGCGAATATCGCTGCGCCACCTATAGTCGAATAGGTATATCACCTACAACCCAATACAGTGTCCGCTGTATCAAAAATTACGCGCTAACCATTTGTTAAATATAAGATTTCTTGCATGTTATTCCCGGGAACGGGAATCGCCGCCATCTCATTCCCGGGATAGGGAATGGCTGTTGGGAGTTGGAAATTCTTTGCCATTGTTACCACGCTCTGCGTGGGAACACACCTATAGCCGCTCTGCGGCATGCTGCTGCGCGATCCCCTTATCGCAACGCGGAGCGTCGCGGGCTATATTCCCACGCGGAGCGTGGGAACAATAAAAACCTTCATACTTAAGCTGGACAAGCCGGAATCAAAAATTGGAGCGCCGACGTTCTCGTCGGCATTCTTGTGGGCCTCACCATTTGTTGCCGACGAGGACGTCGGCGCTCCCGGTGCTGCTGCAAAGGGCCGGCTTACGAAGTTCTCTGCTCTCCGGATACTTCCGCATCAGTTTGAATCGCGCCCGATTGTTTGTCCGCCCCCTTTGCAAAAGGGGGCGAGGGGGGATTTGCAGTTTATGCGTACGCTATGCCGCGACCAGCACGGACAGCAGGCCGGATTCGCGCCCCCTGGCTTTCGGGCGGATGATGATCTCGATGTCCTTGTCCAGCAGGGTGATGAAGTGCATCAGCCGCTCGGATGAGAAGCGCGCCAGCTTATAGTGTTTGAGATCGGAAACATGCGGCTGCGGAATGCCGAACAGCGCCGCCGCTTTTGCCTGGGTAAGTTTCCGTTCTTGCAGCAACTCATTTATCCGCATCGCCAGTTGCATGCGCAGCTTGTTGCCCGTCAGTTCATCAGCAGCGCCGCCGGTGTGGTGTCGAGCACGCCACGCCGGAACGCCGACTGGCTCGCCGCCATGTCGAGCGCGGCGGCATTCCACGCGTCGTGGATGATTTTCCCGGAGGCCGTGAGTTCGCTGCCGACAGCCTGCGGTTTCGCCAGCATGTCGCGCAACACCGATGCGTGGCGCTCC
>CAYGIF010000234.1:0-2719 GCA_964349865.1 uncultured Gallionella sp.
TGAATTTCGACGAGGTCACCGCGAACACCTTCCAGCACCTGATCGAAGGCAGCGCGGCGATCCGTGCGCGGCTGGAAAAAACCGGCGGACAGGCGCGCTACACCGCCTACGGCTACCACGGCACCGAGATACTCATCAACAGCCACTACATCTGGCAGACCTACACCAACTACACCCAGGGCTACGCCAAGATGCGCCTCGAACGCGTCGCGCGGGACGCATGGGCACAGGGCGTCAAGGCCACGGTGTTCAATTGCCCGGAGATACGCACCAACTCTTCCGACATCTTCGTCGGCGTCGAACTGTCGCTGTTCCCGTTGCTCAAGGCGCTCAGGAAAGAAGGCGGCACGGCCTGGGCCGAGGCGCAGTGGCAGGCCTGCCGCGACCTGCTGCAGGAAGGGATGTCACTCGAAGCGCTGTTGCAGAAAATCGACGATTACAACGCAAGCAGCGTGATGCAGACCTACCGCAACTTTGCCGCATGGCCGATGGACAACTCCGCAGAACTGGCCGACCTGATGATAGGCACCTCGGATGAGATCATCCAGATGCACAAGGATCGCAAGGCACTGGTGACGGACATCCTCAGTGCGCTGGTGCTGGAAGGAACCGGGCCGCTGATGTTCCTCGAAGCCTCCCATCCTGCGGCTCCGGTGTTATGGCTCAATCACGATGTTATCGCGAAGCAGCTGAATCAGATTCACGGTTGAAAATGGGGCGGTAATACCGTTTAGAGAAAAGAAAAAGGCGACCGGAGGGTCGCCTTTTTTTGTGAGTTGTGGTCAGTTTTCTATGCAGATGTCATGCGGCAACCGAAATGCGTTGAACCCCGACAAAATCGAGCGGTTCAAATGGTGTGCCATGAGCTTCAAGACACAACTCAATGACTTCGCGGATGCGCTTCATTAGTTCATCCAGAGATTTCGCTTGGGTGTGGCAGCCAACTAGCGCAGGAACCGTGGCCACAAAATAGAAACGCTCTATTTTGGCGGGTTACACTCGCCGGATAACGCTGTCGGGCGGGAGGCTTATTCGGCCAGCGCCCGCCATCCGGCCACATGGCATCCTTCGCGTTCATACCGGCCTTCACCGCCGTAAACGATGCCCGGCGGCAGCGCGGCATCGCCGAACAAGGCAGACAGCTTGCGCAGTGCCGGTGTCCAATCGGCGCTGAAAGTTGCACCCGATTTTATTTCCACGGGCATGAACCGATTGCCGTTGGGGATCAACAAATCCACTTCATGTCCCGCACTGTCGCGCCAGAAATATAACTCGGCAGCCTGACCCGCATTGAATTGGCGCTTGATCCACTCAGATACCGCCAGTGTTTCAAACATTGCGCCGCGCGAGGCGTGCGTGGCAAGCGTTTCCGCATCGCGTATGCCCAGCAAATAAGCCATCAAACCGCTGTCCAAAAAATACAGCTTGGGCATTTTTACCAGGCGTTTGCCGAAATTACGATGGTAAGGGCGCAACAAATAAACAATATAACTTGCCTCCAGTACAGTCATCCACTCGCGCGCCGTCACATGGGAAATGCCGCAATCCGCCGCCAGCGCGGAAAGATTGAGCAATTGCCCGGAACGTGCGGCACACATCTTGAGAAAGCGCTGGAATAACGATAAATCGCGCACCGCCAACAACTGCCGCACATCCCTTTCCAGATACGTGGACACATAGTTGGGAAACCAGTCACCGGTCATAACGGGGCGGTCGTACAGCGGCGGATAGCCGCCTTGTAGCATCACCGCATCCAGCGTTTCGGGAAGCATTCCGCCTACCTTCAACTCCGCCAGCGAGAACGGCAACAACTGCAACAACCCGACCCGACCCGCGAGCGATTGCGCGATGTTTGACATCAAACCAAACTGCTGTGACCCGGTAATAATGAACTCGCCTATCCGCTGCCGTTCATCCACCACACCTTGCAGGTAAGAAAGCAAACCGGGGCAGCGCTGCACCTCATCGAGTGTCGCCCCCTGCGGAAACCGCGCCAGAAACCCGCGCGGATCTGCTTCGGCGAATGAATGCTCCTCGGGGTCTTCCAGCGAAACGTAGGGTTTGCCGGCAAACAACGCGCGCGCCATCGTCGTCTTGCCAGACTGGCGAGGACCCGTAATCGCCAGCACGGGGAATCCCTGCGCCAGCCGCAATGCGGTGGAAAAAGCAGCTCGGTTCAGCATGTTAGCAAATTGAAAGTAGAAACTACAAATTGCATGATAAGGGAAAACAGGGTAAAGGGGAAGTGGGGGAGGTGTTGTGTAGGATAGGTGGAGCGCAGCGATACCCATCAATTCATCGGTTATTCCCGCAGAGATGGGTATCGCTGCGCTCCACCCATCCTACCCATTCAGCAAAAATAAAAACCCGCCTGAGCGGGTTTTTTGTTGTGCTGCGAAGCCAGGTCGAATTATTTCAGCTTGGTTTCCTTGTACATAACGTGCTTGCGTACCTTGGGATCAAACTTCTTCATTTCGATCTTTTCCGGTGTGGTGCGCTTGTTCTTGGTCGTGGTGTAAAAATGGCCGGTGCCGGCACTGGATTCAAGTTTGATCTTTTCGCGCATTTTCTATATTCCTTAAACGTTTACGCCACGGGCGCGAATTTCGAACAACACCGCGTCGATACCGTTCTTGTCGATGGTGCGTAGCGCCGCATTGGTCAGGCGCAGGCTGACCCAGCGATTTTCGCTTTCAACCCAGAAGCGGCGGCGTTGCAG
>CAYGIF010000235.1:0-2708 GCA_964349865.1 uncultured Gallionella sp.
GCATCCTGCTGTACCAGCAACCGCTTTCCGAACTGGCGCGGGCGCGCCTGAAAATCGTTTTCGAGAGCAACGACGGCTTCGCCATCGCGCAGCAGGATTTACATTTGCGCGGGCCGGGCGAATTGCTCGGCGCGCGGCAAAGCGGCGTGGCGATGCTGCGCTTTGCCGACATCGGCGCGGATGAAGATTTATTGAACCAGGCGCGGCAAGCCGCCGACGAATTGCTGCGCGATTTTCCCGAGGCGGCGCAAAGGCATTTGCAGCGCTGGATGGCGAGCAGACATGACTATTTGCATGCCTGACCAATTTTGGCACGGCGCGGCGCTGGGCTGCGAAGCCGGCCTTGCGCCGTGGCTGCGCGACCGCGGCTCGCTGACGCAGCGCATCCGGCAACGCTGCACCCGCTTCGCGGTGCATGGCGTGCGCAGCGGCCTGGCGCGCATCGCGCTGGATGAGGCCGCCCTGCTGGGTGTCGCGCCGCAGCATCTCGCCTGGTCGCGCGAAGTGTTCCTGTATGCCGACGGCATGCCCGTGGTGTTCGCGCACAGCGCGTGCGCCCGGCAACATCTGCGCGGCGCATGGTCTGCCGTGCGCGGCCTGGGCAACAAGCCGCTGGGCGCGTTGCTGTTCGCGCATCCGCTGGTGGAGCGCAAACCCCTGCATTACAAGGCGTTGCGCGGCGCGCACCCGCTGTACCAGCGCGCTATCGCGGCGCTGAGCAATCCGCCGGACAGGTTATGGGCGCGCCGTTCGCTGTTTTATTTGCACGATGCGCCGCTGCTGGTGACGGAAGTTTTTTTGCCGGAAATTTTGTGCCTTGCCAAAGCAACATGAAGCGGGTCAAGCAGGCAAGCCGCATAGCGGCTGCTCGCAAAGTTCTTTGACAGTCTGCTGGAATGGTTCTTACTCTTTCGTTGCGATCATCTTTTTCAGCGCGAACTTGAGCGGCGAATCGTCGAGGGTCTGGCTGAGCTCATTCAGCGCATCCCGCGCCGTTTTGCCGAGTTTGCGGGGGGTGGGTACGGGTTGGCTGCGATTGAAGGAAACTTGCACCTTGACGCGGATTCCGTTAACCTCACAACCCCTGTTTTGCAACAAAACAATAAGTTCCGGCACAAGCTGACGCAATTTCGCGGCGATAGCGGCGTTGGCAACGGCGATGCTGAGCGTGCCGGATTGCAGGCCCAACACCTGGCTGGACTGCGCAAGATGGGGGGGCGCGACACCGATAAAATGGCTATGCAAGGCCGACAAGGCTTGTGCCTTGGTCAGTAGCGGACGCAATTCCTGATTGCCGCTCAATAGTGATTTGAATCGCTGCGCCACAAGTTTTACGATTACACGAGAAGGGGGAGGCATGAATGTTATTCTAGTTTCCAATCGCTTGGCAAAAACTCGCAGTATTACGCTGGGCGGCTGGCAGTTGCTGTTTCTGCTGCTGCTGCTATCCGGGATGGTGTGGGCTGCGGCATTCACGTTGCAGTACACGCTGGTGCGCTTCGCGCCGGAAGGGTTGAGCGACGGGGTGCGTACGCTGCTGTCCAAAATGCAGAGCGAAGAGCAGCAAAAGCAACAGTCCTATGTGCATAACAGCCTGGATGCCATGGCGAGCAGGGTCGGCCAGATGCAGGCGCAGATGCAGCGTCTGGACGCGCTTGGCGCGCGCCTGGCCAAGCTGACCGGCATGAAGCCGGAGGAATTCCGGTTTGACCAGCCGCCCGCGCAGGGCGGGCCGCTGGTGGCTTTGCCTGCGCAGGAAATGTCGATGAACGGCCTGGAGCAGCAATTGAACAGATTGACCCACGCGGTCAATGACCGCAGCGACAAGCTGCTGGCCTTGGAAACCATGCTGCTGCAGAACCAGTTGAGCCGCAAGTTGCTGCCGTCGATAGCGCCGATCACCGAGGGGTTTTATTCGTCGAATTTTGGCTGGCGCCTGGATCCTTTTACCGGCGCAAATGCGATGCATGAAGGCGTCGATTATATGGTTCAGGCGGGGACGGCAATTCGCGCCTCGGCAGGCGGTGTGGTGGCCTTTTCCGACCAGCACCCCCAATATGGTAATATGATCGAAGTTGATCATGGCAATGACATTGTGACGCGCTACGCGCATGCCTCGCGATTGCTGGCGAAAGTCGGCCAGGTGGTGCGGCGCGGCGAGAAGATTGCCGAAGTCGGCAGCACCGGGCGTTCCACCGGCAACCACTTGCACTTTGAAGTCCGCTATAAAGGCATCGCCCAGAACCCCGTGCGCTTCTTGCAAAAAGCCGCCAGTTAACAGGGTGAACATATTGGTGAGGGTGAGGTGATGATTAACCTCACCCTTTATTATTTGCAGTTGAAAGCTTTAATTATTTCGTAGTTCGGAACAACATGATTTCCAGTGTACTGAAAAGTGTCTTTGGTAGCCGCAATGACCGCTTGCTCAAGCAATACCGCGCTACCGTGCAAACCATTAACAAGCTCGAAGCCAATATCGCCAAATTGAGCGATGAGGAATTGCGCCTGAAAACCGACAGCTTCAGGCAGCGTTTTGCGCAGGGCGAGACGCTCGACGCGCTGCTGCCGGAGGCGTTTGCCGTGGTGCGCGAAGCCGGCACCCGCGCGTTGGGGATGCGCCATTACGATGTGCAACTGATCGGCGGCATGGTTTTGCATTACGGCAAGATCGCCGAAATGCGCACCGGCGAAGGCAAAACCCTGATGGC
>CAYGIF010000236.1:0-2663 GCA_964349865.1 uncultured Gallionella sp.
GGATTCAATACCTTTGATACATACAGTATGTTTGAGCTCCTTATCAAACTTCCTAAAATTGGCCCAAAAACAGCACTTCAAATTCTTTCGCAAGCTGACATTACCACCCTCAAACAAGCAGTCCGCACTAATGACGCAACCTATCTCTCAAAAGTCTCTGGTATTGGAAAGAAAAGTGCCGAAAAAATTGTAATCGGTCTGAGAGATATTTTGCCCGAAGAGATGGATATGGAACACATCCATCATAATAGTGACAGTGACGTCATTGATGCCCTTATCACATTAGGTTACTCACAGAAGAGTGCATACGAAGCGGTACAAAAAATTCCGCAGGACATTACTGAGACCAACGCACGCATAAAACATGCCCTTAAATACGTTACGTAGCTATTATTCTTTGCCATTTTATGAAACCGTGAAAAGCGGTTATACTGAATAGATAATCATCACCGTATGGAAACCATTTTGTATTACATAAAGAAATTCATCCCATCACGCTTTTTTGAGCTTTTGCAACCGATATATCATTTTCTTTTTGTGTTCATTGGAGCACTCTATTACCGATTTCCTTCAAAAGAAATTACGGTAATTGGTGTCACTGGCACGAAGGGCAAGTCGACAGTCACTGAGCTTATTAATGCAATTCTTGAAGCAGACGGACGACGTACCGCAATGGCAGGCACTATTCGATTTAAGATAGGTGAGAAAAGTGAACGTAATTTGTATAAGATGACTATGCCAGGACGATTTTTTATGCAGAAGTTTTTACGAGATGCGGTAAATGCGGGATGTGATGTCGCGGTCATTGAAATGACTTCACAAGGAGTTACACAATACCGCCACAAATTCATTCATCTTGATGCATTGGTCTTTACCAATCTCTCTCCTGAACATATCGAGTCGCATGGCTCATATGAAAAATATATATCCGCAAAACTAAAGCTTGCAACACTGCTTGAACGATCACAAAAACGTCCTCGATATATGATTGCAAATAAAGATGACGACCATGGTGTTGATTTTCTTTCTGCAAAAATTGAGCATGCACTTCCGTATGGACTTTCAGATTTGGAACTTCACACGCTCAACAAGGATGATATTAGTCTCGTTATTGATGGAGCGACTATTCGTGTACCTATGGTGGGGCTCTTCAATGTGTACAATGCACTTGCTGCCATTACCTGCGCCAAAGCATTTGGTGTACCGCTGAAAACGATTGCGCATGCACTTACCAATCTCTCTCCTATCAAAGGTCGTGTGGAACGCTTTCGTTCTCCGAAAAACTCGAGCAAGAAAATAACTGCGGTAGTAGATTATGCTCATACCGCAGACTCCCTCGAAAAATTATACAAAGCTTTTGAAAAAGAGAAGAAAATTTGTGTGTTGGGAAATACTGGTGGTGGGCGTGATACATGGAAACGTCCAGAAATGGGTCGTATTGCAACACAGTATTGTGATCGCGTTATTCTCACCAATGAAGACCCATACGATGAGGACCCACAAAAAATTATTGATGATATGGTGCGGGGTATTGAAAATGAATCAAAGCTCACCATTATTATGGATAGACGAAAGGCAATTCATACTGCGATTACCGAAGCACCGAGTGGAAGTGTGGTGATTATTTCTGGGAAAGGTACTGACCCATATATCATGGGACCAAATAATACTAAAATGCCGTGGAGTGATGCGAAGGTTGTGCAACAAGAAATGCAGACACTCTTTGGAGAGGTGGTGTAGATGATGAGAAAATCCCGTGAACGCCGAAGGCGTTCACGGGATTTTCATTCCCTAAAATATTATTGATACGCAAACAAAATAATCCCCACGCATACCGAAACATTAAGTGATTCTTTTGTGCCGTGCATCACAATCTCAATATGTACATCACACACATCGAGAATGTCCTGCGTAATGCCCGTCACTTCATTTCCAAAAATAAATGCCGTGGATTTTTGCGGATGAAATGTTTTGTATGGTACCGATGTCTTTGTTTGTTCAACAGCAATTATTTGCACCTCTTCGCCTTTCAATTTTTTGAGCAGTACAGAAATATCTTCGACCACTTCATAGGGAACTGTTTCTGTGGCTCCGAGTGATGTTTTTTTAATCTCTGGATTTTCTCTGCCAAAGCGATCTTGTGGTGCGGGTGTGTACCCTGTCAAAAATATTTTGGACACACCCGCACCATCCGCAGTCCGAAATGCCGAACCCACATTATGGGCACTTCTAATGTTATGCAGAATGATGTACATATTTTTCATGTGTCTGAATGTTCGCATGATACACTAGGATAAAGATGGTACAAGTGCTGTCGTTCACAAAACTCATTACGTATACTTTATGCTCAATATTTTTCCGATACAGTTTTTAGCACCGCTTGCATACACGCTCTTACGAATCATTCTCGGTTTTATTTTTATTCGTTTTGGCATCATACACATTACGGAACGAGATAGTTTGAAGCACATACTCACATTCCCACAACATCGCTTTGGACTTTTTTTTACATGGTTTTTAGTATTTATCGAATTGCTTATCGGCATACTTTTTCTTCTTGGTTTCCTTACACAAATCGCCGCACTTCTTTCAATAATTCTCTCCCTTAAAATGATGCTTTTGCACAAGCGTTTTATACATCCCTGTATACCAAATAAAATCAC
>CAYGIF010000237.1:0-2644 GCA_964349865.1 uncultured Gallionella sp.
GATCCTCGCCGCGATCATCGGCGTGGCGTTCCGCATCGCCCATCATGCCGAAGTGCTGGCGATGCGTTTCGGCGAGCCGTACGGCACGCTGATCCTCACGCTCGCCGCCGTATCAGTCGAAGTGGTGATCCTGATCGTGCTGCTGCAAGGAGCGCCCAACCCGACGCTGGCGCGCGACACGGTGTTCGCCGCCGTGATGTTCGACATCAACGGCATCCTCGGCATCGCGGCCATCGTCGGCGGGCTGAAACACGGCAGCACCAAATACAACATCTCCTCGGCCAACTCCTTCATCGCGATGCTGCTGGTCGCCATCGGCGTCGGCATGTTCATTCCGGACTTCGTGCCGGAGCACCAATGGCAGGTCTACTCGATCTTCTCCATCGGCATCATGGCGATCATGTATCTGGGTTTTCTGCGCCTGCAAACGGTCGAGCACCGCAACTTTTTCGAATACAGCGCCGGCTTGGAAGAAGAGGCGCATGATCTCGCGCACAGCCCGAATGCGCTGCATGTCGCGGTGATGCTCGGCGCAATCGTGCTGGTCGGCGTGCTGTCAGAAGTATTGTCGGTGCTGCTGGACGCCGTGCTATCCGGCAGCAGCCTGCCGAAGTCGATCCCGGCGGTGCTGGTCGCGCTGATTTCCGCCAGCCCGGAAATTCTCACCGCGCTCCGGGCGGCACAGAACAACCGCATGCAGACCACCGTCAACATCGCGCTGGGCGCTTCGCTCGCCACCGTGCTGCTCACGCTGCCGGTGATCGAGGCCATCGCGCTGTTCAGCGGCGAGCGCATCGTGATGGCGCTGACGCCGGTTCAGGCCGGCATGCTGCTGCTGACCTTCCTGACCGTGATGAACAACCTGCACGACGGCGAGACCAACGCGATCGAGGGCATCAGCCACTTCGTGCTGTTCGCGGCATTCATCGCGCTGGTGATGATGGGGCTAGTCTGATGCCCGCGCTGGAAACCTGGGAGCTGCTCAGCTACGTCGTGACCGTCATCGGCCTGCCGCTGGCGATTGTGGTGTTCGTTTTCGAACAGCGCAAGGAGCGCAACAACGAGGAAGAGGAAGTCTATCAACTGCTCTCCGACAACTACCAGGCATTCCTCAAGATCGCGCTGGAGAACCCCGATCTGCGCCTGTTCGCCAACGAAGAAACGCCCGCCCTCTCCGCCGAACAGCGCGAGCGCATGTTCATCATCTTCAGCATGCTGATTTCGTTGTTCGAGCGCGCCTACCTGCTGCTCTATGAAAGCGGCATGACGGAAAAACAGTCAAGACGCTGGCGCTCCTGGGAGGACTACATGGGCGAATGGTGCGACCGCGCTGATTTCCGCGCCGCATTGCCCTCCTTGCTGCGCGGCGAAGACCCCGAGTTCGCGGACTACATACAAAAGCTCGCAGCCAGCGGGCATAATGTGTAGCCTGTTTCGGGCGTGTGACTCTTCCGCGCAGACGGGAATGACGGCGTATTTGAGATGAACGCGATGCCCTTGCCTGTCGTTCCCAATTTGGGGATGATTATACCCATTATGGGAAAGAAGAACCCAAGCCCCAACCGAGACCGCGGCGGCGACGCGGCGCTGGAATTCCTCAGAGTCATGGGTGTTGAGATCGCACCTGCCGGCCTGCCAGTTGATGACATCCAATTCGATGAAGTGGACGCCGAGCGCACTGGCTAGCCGCCGCGCCAGCGGCGGCTAGCCCGAACCCGATGTGCCGACGACGGCGATGCGCATGACTCAGCCCTCGGGACCGAGCACGATTTTGTTCCGAGGCTGGGCAATCGCCGCCGCATAGGCCGTTTTGAGGTCGGCGACGAGGCGCACGCGCTCGTGGGAGTGAACCGACGCGGCCATGCCGTCATTGAGGAAGGCATGGCCGGATTCGTAGCCTAGCGCACCGGGCACGGAGAGAAAGACCGCGACGCCGCGCTCAATCAGCATGGCGACGATCTCGATGAAATGGACGTTCTCGATGACGTCCGACCCTTTGAGCAGCGTAAAGGTCAAGCCGCTGCGGCCGGCGAAGCGCACCGGAAGGTTGCTGCCCGTCACATAGACCAGTACGCCGCAGCTGTCGGGGCGCCACCAGTCGTCGAGAAAATCGGCGCGACGCCAGGCGCAGAACTACTGGCGGCAGATGGGGAAGCGGGCTTCGTAGATGCCGCAGGCGGCGCCAGACTTCAGATGCAAGCAAGGCACGCCGGATATCTTCTTGAAGCCCGGATCGTCCATCACGAGCGAGGTGCAGCAGACTGTGCAGCTGCCGCATTCGCGACCCGGAATGAGACCGCTCATGCGCTCACCCCTTGGCTCGCATCAGGCGAGCCTTGTCGCGCTGCCAGTCAACCGGGCAGATTGCGTGCTACAAAACCGGACAGATCAAAAGCTCGCGACATGCCAATTTTTTCGTTGAACTCCCACATAAAATCCGAATTCCGCCTCACTCGCACGCACAAGGGCGAGAATTTCTCCAACCCGCACTGAAAATCACCCCCGCGCCGAGCCAAACGCACAAGCGCCACCATGATGACAAATCAAATTCCATAAAGCAAAACGCCCCACCATTTCTGGAGGGGCGTTAACCCATAAACGACAAACCCGGCGCGAGGCCGGGTTTGTCGTTTGCAAGGAGTCT
>CAYGIF010000238.1:0-2615 GCA_964349865.1 uncultured Gallionella sp.
TGCTGATGAAATGGATAAGTTGTTGCCGTGGAATTACCATGCGGCAACTTTAGCCTGAAGTTACCGTAAGCAAAGAGCGAGTTCTCTTTTGCTTTCAAGCGCTTGTCTTGAAATCCGCCTTCCTGTTTCTGTCTACACCTTGATCTGCCGTAGCAGCTCCATCGCGCGCTGTTGCTTCGAATTGGGGATCGTGAGCACCTCGAAGGTAGGCGCATTTTCTGCGGCGTGCGGCGTGCGGCAGGTATTGCGCACGATCGTGGCGAGTTCGGCCATCAAGGTGGAGAAGCTATGTGCGGGTGTGCCGTCGTCGAGGGTGAGGCTGGCGGCCTTGGCTCGAGCGGTTTCTGAACGCTGCGCCGGTGCCACGGGATCCCGGGTGGCCTTGGCCTGCTGGTCGGTGTCGGCAAACATCAACTCGCGCCAGGCTTCGCGCATGTGCCATTCGACGTAGTAGGCGAGCATGCACAGGAAGATGTGCGAACGCACCCGGTCGGCCAGGCGGTGATGGATCGGGCGCACCTTCAGGTCGATGGTCTTGAGCGAGCGGAAGGCGCGCTCCACGTTGGCCAGCGACTTGTAGTTGCGCACACAGTCCGCGCTCTCCATTTGCGTGGCGGGCACCGAGGTGCGGATGATGTAGATGCCGTCCAGCGCGGCCTCGGCGGCGATACTGTCCGGTTTGCGTTGATACGAGAACGCAGCCTCGCCGATGACGAGCTCGAAGTGCTTGGCGACCTTGTACTGGTTGATGACTTTGCCCACGCGCACACCGATATTGTCTTGGCCGGCGAGCTTGGCGGCGTCCACCCCGGCCTTGATCTTCGCCAGACTCTCTTCCGTGGCACACAGCAGCGCTTCGCGCTTGTGCGCGCGCAGCTTGGCCAGTTGCGTGTTGCGACACGCCACCAGGCGTTCGCCGGGATAGTCCGGCGAGCTGAATTCAAACAGGTTGCATTCATCAAACAACCCGAGCTGCAACTGTCCCTGCTCGATCAGCGCGCGGATCGAGACGCTCTTGAGCGCGGTGATCCAGCCGATGCCGTCGGTGTCGCGCATTTCGTCGATGGCCTTTTGCGAGATCATCCCCCGGTCGCCGACCATCACCATGCGCCCGATGCCAAACTCCGTGCGCAGGCGTTGCACTTCGGGCATGAAGGTGGTGCTGTCCGAGGTATTGCCCTCATGCACCGAAACCGCGACCGGACAACCGCGTGCATCGGTGAGCAAGCCGTAGTTGACTTGCAGCATGCCGTGCTTGCCATCGCGGTTGTAGCCGCGCCTGGCCAGCGGACAGGTGGTGCCCTCGAAATAACTGGATGACAGGTCGTAGAGCACCAGGCCGTCCGCCTTCAAATGGCGGGCGGCGAGTTTCTTCTGGATGGCGTCCTGGCGGGCGAGCAGCCAGTCCATCGCCGCATATAGATCCTGCTCATCGGCTACCTCCACCCCGAACTCCTCGGCCAGCGTGGTGCTGTGCCACCAGCGGGTGGTGGCCAGCTTGGTCTGGGGCGCCAGGATGCGTGCGGCCACCATGGCCAGCACCAGGTCGCGCTCGCGGCAAGGTTTGGCGGCGATCACGCCGCCAAACCCCAAGCGTTGCATGGCTACACACACGGCTTGTACTGTTCCATGCGAGCGCGAGGCCGTCACCTCGAAGCCACTCGCGAGAGGCCCCCATTGCTCACCCCTTAACGCCGCGCGGATCGCTTCGATCTGAGTCATGGAAAGGCTGGAAAGGTTTGCCAGCGTGCGTTTCTTAACCTGCTTGCCGACGCGATAGGATTCGCGCAGGAGGATCGCGGGAGCAGAATTGCGATTCGGTACGATGTCGATATGCATGGGCGCATCGTACCACACAATATAGAAATTGCAACCACTATTTGATTAATTACATGGCCACATTTATCTGAGTGAAATAATGCGCTTCTGGCTCTGCTACAGGTAATTTCAGAGTTTCACGAAGGAATTCGGGGGCAACTTCAGGCTAATGTCATGATGACCCCAATACCCTTTGACCTGTTCGGCGAGATCCCTGTTACCTGGGATGAGGTACACACCTGGTGCGAAAAGGTAGCCGGAATGACCGGCTGGCGCCGCGATTGGTACATCCGGCACTGGAATGTTATCGAGAAGGTGCGCCGCGCCAAGGCCAACGGCACATTTTATGAAACCATTGCGGCGATTAATTCCCCTCACGCTGCCGCCATCTACCCACAAACAGTCAGCGATATATTTCGTGACCGCTTCTGATCCTGAAGACGATGATTACGCGGCAAGTTCCTTTTGCACTTGCATGCTCCGCCAGGGCGTCAGGGTGCATCGAAGCAATATTAAATAACGCGTTCAATATTATGATTAATAATGATTATCATAGAGCTGCATTTACAGCCCGCTAAGCGCCTTGAGATGCGCCAGTGCGCTGCGCCCCAGCGCAGGCAGTTCATAGCCACCCTCCAGAGCCGATACGATGCGACGCTGCGCATGTTTTTCGGCGACTAATTTCAGCTGCCCTGTCACCCACGCATAGTCCGCTTCGGTGAGCCGCAGCATCGCCATGTCGTCGTCGCGGTGCGCATCGAACCCTGCCGAGATCAGCAGCAGTTCCGGCCTGAAGC
>CAYGIF010000239.1:0-2596 GCA_964349865.1 uncultured Gallionella sp.
TATGAGTGCTGCGCTCTAACCACCTGAGCTATATCACCGCGAAGAGCGCGGCATTCTCCGGATTTCACCCTTCTTTGTCAATGCGCGCGCAGGCGACGTCCTTCAGTTCGCTTCCGGCAAAATCCTTCTGCATTTCGGCCAGACTGGCGGCAGCCTTGGCATCCAGCCCGTTCAGCACGAATATGGTCGCCTTGAGTTTGCTGGCGCGTTCACCGATCTGCGCGGTACGCACATCCTTGGCGCTCCGCAACTCATCGAGAAAGTGCTGCGCCGCCTCCCGCGTCTTGAACACGCCAAGCGAGATGGCGTTCAGCCATGGCCCCGCGTCCGACACGGCGAAATACTCATCGATGCCGCGCGCCTTGAGCTGGGCAATTTTCTGGTTCACTGCCGCCTTGTCCTTCATCGGCGGTATATACACCCAATAACCTATGGCGTATTCGATCTGGCGCTCGCTTAATTTATCGCCGAGCTGCAACGCGGACAAAGCAGCCGTTGCCCGCGCCAGATCGGCGCCCGAGAACTCGCCCCATTCCATGCACGAAACATCCGGCTTGGCCATGAGCGTTGCAGGCGCCTCCACCGGCGCCGGGGCGGAAGCGGGCAATGCTGCGGCCGGCTTGTCTTGCGGCGCACTCAGCAAGCTGATTTTTTCCTCATGCAGCGCGGGCTGCGCCTGCGCCGCATGCTCATCGGCGGTCAGCAGCCCTCCCCACTGCATCGCCGCGAAGAAAATCACATTTCCCAACAACAAAATCCAGACTAATGCCTTCATCACGCGTTCGTTTCCTGTGCGATTAACCAAAGACCTTGCAGGGCAAGATTATCCACTACATGTAGCGGCATGTTAAGACGATTCCGCAGTGCTGCTGCCGCACCGCCGCTCAACACAACCGGAGCGCTACTGTCGCCGAGCAAGGCATGTTGCCGCTCGATCGCGCCGCAACTGGCTTGCAGCGCGCCGCTGTAGAGCGCATCGGCGGTATTCAGCGGGAATGGCGCATACTCTCCCGCTTGCGCTGTCTGCAACTGGACTGTTCCGCCGCGCAAGCTATGCTGCATCAGTTCCACGCCGGGCAGAATCAGCCCGCCGATAAATTCTCCCGTGGCCGACAGGGCGTCAACCGTGGTTGCCGTGCCGCTGTTCACCACCAGGCACGCCCCGCGCACCAGATGCCAAGCCGCGATCAACGCCGCCCAGCGGTCGCTGCCCAGTTGCGCAGGGCTGGAATAGCCGTTGCGCACGCCGCACTGCGCTTCCCGCGCGGCGATAAAACGGGGCTGGGCGGGCACGCAGGCATCGCGGATATGCTGCGCGATTTCTTCCCCGGCAACATTGCTCACCCAGACTTGCCGTATGCCCTGCAACCCGGCGAACTGATGCGACAACTCGACCGCCTGTTCGACAGGCAGAATGCCGCTGCGCAGCCATACTTGTCCGTCCGCCAAAGCCCACTTGATGCGCGTGTTGCCCGCGTCGATCAGCAGTTTCATCGCAACCCTCCCGCTTCGCCGGAATTGAATTGGCGCATCCCCTGCGCGGTTTCCAGGCGCAACTCGCCGCTCTCGCTGACCCCGCGCGCAATCCCGGTCACGACCGAGCCGTCCGCCATGCGCAACCGGATCGGCTGATCCTGGTGAATATGGCAGCGCTCCCACTCGCCGCCGAACGCGGCAAAGCCGCTCTGCGCAAATTGCCGCAACGCGCCCGCCAGCTCCTGCAACACGGCGGCCAGCAGCCGGTTGCGCGCGGGCATCTCCCGGCATATTTCATCCAGCGCGCTGGCGGGCTGGTCAATCTGCTCGGCGAGATGGTCCGGCAAGGAGCAATTCAGCCCGATGCCGATCACCACCGCGCTCGGCCCGAGCATGTCGCCCTGCGCCTCGATCAGCACGCCGCCCAGTTTGCCCTGTTCGGTCAAAATATCATTCGGCCATTTCAGCCGCACATCCCGCGCGCCCAGCCCGCCCAGCGCGCGCGCAATCGCCACGCCCACCGCCAGACTCAGCCCGGACAGCGCATTCAGCCCGCAATCGAAGCGCCACAACAGGGAGAACGTCAGCGTGCTGCCGAGGCCGGAGCGCCATGTCCGCCCCATCCGCCCGCGCCCGGTGGTCTGCAATTCCACCGCCAGCACGCTGCCGCTCACTGCATCCAGCCCGGCGCGCTGCAACAGCAAGGTATTGCTGGAAGCGGCCTGCGGCAGTATCCCGATATCGAATTGCCCGGCATCCTCGCCCAGCCAGCGCAACACTTCCTCGCGTTCCAGTCGTTGCCACGATTGCGCCAGACGATAACCGCGGCCGCGTATCCGTTGCAGCGCCACGCCATATTGCGCAACACCGGCCAGCGCGTTGAACACGCTGGCGCGCGACACGCCAAGCCGCCCCGCCAGAACCTCGCCAGAATGGAATTCGCCGTCCGCCAGGATATTCAGCAACTGCCAGGTGCGCGCTTGAACAATGTCTTTTGTCATTGCGGCATCTCATCATCCCGGCCAGGCTGCATATCAAGAAAGCGCAGAATTTCTTCGCGCCGTTTCAATGCGTCCTGATAACCGAGATCAATCAGCGCGCGGCAGAATTTCCCTTCGGA
>CAYGIF010000240.1:0-2570 GCA_964349865.1 uncultured Gallionella sp.
ATTATATCACCATATGTATTTTTGTCAATACCACAGATATGGGTATGCTGTTGGGTATTTTAGCGAGTCACACATGCTACCATGGTGTATATGCCACAATTTAATGACTCATTAACGAACACGAGACTTACACAACTCCATGAAACTGAGGAGGAACGAGTAATGCAAACGCTTGCACCGAAGTACGGTATCAAATATATAAACTTATTTACCACTCCTATTGATTCAGAAGCGGTGAAGCGTGTCCCCGAACCAACTGCTCGTCGTGTTGAAATTGTGGTGTTTAACATCAGTAATGGAATTGTGTCTGTCGCCGTAAGAAATCCAAAGAATCCTGAGATACCAACGGCACTGCAAGCGCTTACTGACGAGGGAAATCAAATTGTGTTATTTCTTACTACCCACGGCAGTATGGAATATGCATGGGAACGATATAATGATAGTGCAGATATTAAAGCACAGAAGCACGGGGTGCTGGATGTAGACCCAGAACGTATCAAAGAGTTTGCAGATAGCATTCATTCTCATCTTGATGTTGCAGAAAAAATTGCACAAATAAGTGCTGAGCGAGATGCTCGTCAAACAAGCTTACTTATTGCCGTCATTTTTGGTGGAGCACTTGCTCTCGATGCATCGGATATTCATATCGAGCCAGAAGCAATGATTGTTCGTATCCGATACAGACTTGATGGAGTTCTGTGGGACGTGTGCACGTTTGATAAAAGTGCCTCAACGCACATTGTGTCACGTCTTAAATTACTTGCTGGTGTAAAACTCAACGTACGCCGTGAAGCACAGGATGGTCGTTTCACATTCAACATCGGTACTCGTGAAATTGAAATTCGTACTTCGGTCATCCCTGGAGCATATGGAGAATCCTTGGTAATGCGTCTCCTTGACCCCAATGCTTCGAGTTTTAATATTGAATATCTTGGCATGAGTGCACGAATGCACGAAATCATGCTCGAAGAGCTTAAACGTCCAAACGGTACTATTCTGACAACAGGGCCAACAGGGTCAGGAAAAACAACCGCACTCTATGCATTTCTTGTTTCCATTCACACCCCAGATATTAAAATCATTACCCTTGAAGACCCTGTGGAATATAAACTTCCTGGTATTGTACAAACGCAAATATCTTCTGAGTATAGTTTTGAAACCGGCCTCCGCACCATCCTTCGACAAGACCCTGATGTAATACTGGTTGGCGAAATCCGAGACCGTGAAGTTGCTGAAACGGCTATTAACGCTGCGCTTACTGGACATCTCGTATTCTCTACACTTCACACCAATAGTGCCGCAGGAGCAATTCCTCGACTTCTTCACTTTGGCGTAGACCCTCGCACTATTGGCAGTGCGTGTAATATTATTCTTGGTCAACGGTTAGTCAGAAAATTGTGTGATGTATGCAAGATTGAGCACGAACTCACTGTCGAGGAACAAAAATTAATACAGCGTATTCTTGAACAACCTATCGCTATCCATTCAGTTTTTTCTGAACAGGGATGTGATGCATGTAATGGCAGTGGGTACAAGGGTCGTATTGGTATATTTGAAGCAATACAAATCGACTCTTTGGTTAAAGAGGCAATTATAAATGACCCACAGGAAAAGATGATACGTGATGCGGCAAAACACCAAAATATTCCCACGATGCAACAGGATGGATTAATGAAAGTGTTGGCCGGCATCACAACACTTGATGAGGTTTCGAGAGTGCTTGACCTCTACCATCTCGAATAAATACACAAAAATACCGTGGAGAATTCATTCTCCACGGTATTTTTGTTTTGCAACTTTGTATCCTTTGGGTCAAGAGGTAATTTATTCTGAGTGTGTTATATTTTCTTTGTATTTTTGTATACGGTTCTTAGAAAATCGAATCGATAACCCTCTACGCAATAGCTTCCGTAAGAAGTGGTGCTCCAAAACTAAGGAATACCTCAGTGGTCACACTCAAAGGTGGGTACCAAAATACCCTCGTAATGAGAACCAAGTATTGCGTAGAGGGTTATATATTCGATATATCCCTCAATATATGCTGAAAAGAAAGCATTAGAAGTACGTGACTTTTAATGCGAATGAACTAATACCAATATTGTAGCATACCTATATTTTTTGTCAACACCGTGTCTTATTACTCCTTTACCGCTTTTCATATACAATGGAGCAAGTATGGATGAGAAACAAAAAACAAAACCTGCGTTTGAACGTGATGGAGCAGGAAATCTTGACCAAACACTCCGTCCTCAAAGCTGGGAGGAATATGTTGGACAACCAAAAATTAAGGAGAACCTTCGTATCTTACTCACCGCTGCACGTGAGCGTGGACACGCAGCGGAACACATTCTTCTGTATGGTCCACCAGGGCTTGGGAAAACGACGCTTGCACATCTTATCTCAAAAACACTCGGCACCAATATGCGTACGACTTCTGGTCCAGCGATTGAGCGGGTTGGGGATTTAGCAGCAATACTCACCAACCTTTCCCCCGGTGATGTGCTCTTTATCGATGAGATTCATCGACTCTCAAAATCAATTGAAGAAGTGCTGTACCCTGCAATGGAATC
>CAYGIF010000241.1:0-2556 GCA_964349865.1 uncultured Gallionella sp.
CTGGGCGGCGAGCAAAAGCCTGCTGGCCGGGATGGCGGTGCTGGCGGTGATCTGGGTTCTGGGGCTGTCGCATGCGCCGCTGACGCTGTGGCTGATCCCGCTCGCGCTGCTGGTCGGCCTGTGCTTCGCGTCGCTCGGGCTGATCGTGACCGCCATCGCGCCCGGATACGATTTTTTCATGTACTACTTCACGCTGGTGATCACGCCGATGGTGCTATTATGCGGCGTGTTTTTTCCGGTCGACCAGTTGCCGCCGTTGCTGCAGACCGTGTCGTCCGTCCTGCCGCTGACGCACGCGATCAATCTGGCGCGGCCGCTGTTGAACGGCTTGGCTCCGGCGCAGTTCATGTGGCATATCGCCGTGTTGATGTGTTACGCGCTGCTGGGTTTTTATGTGTCGCTGGTGCTGTTCCGCCGGCGACTCTCTCAATGAGGTTTTTGTATGCTTTGGGTTAAATCTTTCCACATCATTTTCGTCGTGAGCTGGTTCGCCGGGCTGTTCTATCTGCCGCGCATTTTCGTCAACCACGCGATGGCGTCCGAGCCTGCCGAAATCGCGCGGCTGAAACTGATGGAGCGCAAACTGTACCGTTTCGTCACGCCGATCGGCGCGCTGGCGGTCCTCTCCGGCTTGTGGCTGACGTTCGGTTACGGTTTTTCCGGCGGCTGGCTGCACGCCAAGACCGCGCTGGTGATGCTGCTGGTGGCTTATCATTTTTACTGCGGCTATCTGGCCAAGCAATTCGCCGCCGACCGCAACACGCGCAGCCATGTTTTCTACCGCTGGTTCAACGAAGCCCCCGTTTTGCTGCTGACCGCTATCGTTATCCTCGTCACCGTAAAACCGTTTTAATTTATGCCTGATTTTTTCGCTCCCTGCCCGCGCGGCCTTGAAGCCGTCTTATGCGGCGACCTTGAAGCGCTCGGCGCGCAGCATGTGCGCGGCGCCGACGGCGGCGTGCACTTCTCCGGCGGCTGGCCGCTGTGTTACCGCGCCAATCTGGAGAGCCGCATCGCCAGCCGCATCCTGTGGCGCGTCGCGGAAACGCAATATCGCAACGAACAGGACATTTACCAAGCGGTGTTCGACCTGCAATGGCAGCGCTGGTTTGACGTGACCCATACCATCCGCGTAAACACCACGGCGATCCGCTGCCCGCTGAAGAGCGTGGAATACATCACGCTGCTGGTCAAGGATGCGGTATGCGACCGCTTCCGCGCGCACTGCAACGAGCGTCCCAGCGTGGACACGCTCACACCGGATGTGCGCATCCATGTGTTCATCGAAGACGACAAGCTGATGCTGTATCTGGATACTTCCGGCGACGCGCTGTTCAAGCGCGGCGTGCGGCAGCACACCAACATCGCGCCGATCCGGGAAAATCTGGCGGCGGGCATTCTGCGCCTGGCAAAATGGCAGCCCGGCACGCCGCTGCTCGACCCGATGTGCGGCAGCGGCACGTTCCTGATTGAGGCGGCGCAGATGTCGCTGAATATCCAGCCCGGCATCGCGCGCGGCTTCGCCTTCGAGAAACTGAAAAATTTCGATGCCGCAATATGGCAGGCGATGCGCGCGCAGGCGATTGCCGCGCAACTGCCGCCCGGGCCGCTGGAAATTTACGGCAGCGATTTATATGGTGACGCGCTGAAAGCTGCACAACGCAACCTGGAAGAAGCCGGATTGGCGGAATGCGTGCAACTCAAGCAGGCCAATGTGCTGGAAATCTCGGCTCCGGCGGAACACGGCGTGCTGGTGGCTAACCTGCCATACGGCGAGCGCATGGGCGAGCTGGACGAACTGGCGGAGCTGTATCCGAAGCTGGGCGATGCGCTGAAGAAAAAATTCGGCGGCTGGACGGCCTATCTGTTCACCGCCGACAAGGCGATTTTGAAACTGATGCGCCTGTCCCCGTCCAGGCGCACCCCGCTGTTCAACGGCGCGATCGAATGCCGCTTGCTGGAATATAAAATCGTCGCGGGCAGCAACCGCGGTTAGGTCATCTTGAGATTTTCTGTCCCTCTCATTACGTCCCGATCCGTGGAACTCTTGCTTTGCAGCTTGATGCGCAGGCGCAGGTCGTTCACCGAGTCGGCATTCTTCAGCGCTTCTTCGTAGGAGATTGTGCCGGATTCGTACAGGTTGAACAGCGCGCCGTCAAAAGTCTCCATGCCCAGTTCGCGCGATCTGGACATCACTTCCTTGATGGCATTCACCTCGCCCTTAAAAATCAGGTCGGCAATCAATGGGGAGTTGAGCATAATTTCAATCGCTGCGGTGCGCCCGGCGCCCTCTTTTTTTGGAATCAGGCGTTGCGAAATCAGCGCCTTGATGTTCAGCGACAAGTCCATCAATAGCTGCTCGCGCCGCTCTTCCGGGAAAAAGTTGATGATTCGGTCCAGCGCCTGGTTGGCGCTGTTGGCGTGCAGCGTGGCCATGCACAGGTGACCGGTCTCGGCGAAGGCCACGGCATATTCCATGGTTTCGCGGTCGCGGATTTCGCCGATCAGGATCACGTCCGGCGCCTGGCGCAGGGTATTCTTCAGCGCGTTGTGCCA
>CAYGIF010000242.1:0-2507 GCA_964349865.1 uncultured Gallionella sp.
CTGGACGCGCTGGAAAGCGAGTCCATCCACATCATGCGCGAGGTCGCGGCGGAGTGCAAAAATCCGGCGCTGCTGTTTTCCGGCGGCAAGGATTCCATCGTGATGCTGCGCCTCGCCGAAAAGGCGTTCCGCCCGGCGAAATTTCCGTTCCCGCTGGTGCATATCGACACCGAGCACAACTTCCCGGAAGTGATCGCGACCCGCGACAAGCTGGCGGCCGATCTCGGCGAGCGGCTGATCGTGCGTTCGCTGGAGGATTCGATCAGGCGCGGCAGCATCGTCATCAAGGACCCGGATAAACCGCGCAACCCGTACCAGTCGGTGACGCTGCTCGAGACCATCGCCGAGTTCGGCTTCGACGCCTGCATGGGCGGTGCGCGCCGCGACGAGGAAAAAGCGCGCGCCAAGGAACGCATTTTCTCGTTCCGCGACGAGTTCGGTCAGTGGGATCCGAAGAACCAGCGCCCGGAGCTGTGGGATATCTACAACACGCGCGTCCACGCCGGCGAGAACATCCGCGTGTTCCCGATCAGCAACTGGACGGAAATGGACATCTGGGAATATATTGCCCGCGAGAAGCTGTATATCCCGGAAATCTACTACGCGCACGAGCGCGAAGTGATCCGGCGCGGCAATTCTGTGATTCCGGTGTCGCACCTGGTGCAACCAAAATCGGGCGAGAAAGTGGAAGTGCTCTCGGTGCGCTTCCGCACCGTGGGCGACATGACCTGCACCGCGCCGGTGGAATCCCACGCGCGCAACGCGCGGGAGATCATCGACGAGACTTCGACCACGCGCATCACCGAACGCGGCGCGACGCGCATGGACGACCAGACCTCCGAAGCTTCGATGGAACTGCGCAAAAAAGAAGGTTATTTCTAGGATGTAGGAGCGCGCCCTGCGCGCGATGCACGAAATTCAGATTCGCGCGCAGGGCGCGCTCCTACACAAAAAACAGAATGAGGTTTACAGCATGAGCAACGCGACACAACTACTCCGTTTCATCACCGCCGGCAGCGTGGACGACGGCAAGAGCACGCTGATCGGCCGCTTGCTGCACGACTCGAAGTCCATCTTCGAGGATCAGCTCTCCGCGATTTCCAAAACCAGCGAGAAGCGCGGCATGGCTGCCGTCGATTTATCGCTGCTCACCGACGGCCTGCAAGCCGAGCGCGAACAGGGTATCACCATCGATGTGGCGTACCGCTACTTCGCCACGCCCAAGCGCAAGTTCATCATCGGCGACACGCCGGGGCATGAGCAATACACGCGCAACATGGTCACTGCCGCGAGCACGGCGAATCTGGTGGTCATCCTGATCGATGCGCGCAAGGGCGTGCTGGTGCAGACACGCCGCCATACCTATCTTGCCAGTTTGGTCGGCGTGCCGCATATCGTGCTGGCCGTGAACAAGATGGATATGGTGGATTATTCCGAAGACACGTTCAACGCCATCGTCGCCGAATACCGCGCCTTCGCCGCGCAACTCGGCATCCACGACGTGACCTGCATCCCGATGTCCGCGCTGAACGGCGACATGGTGGTGGAGCATGGCGACAACCTGGGCTGGTATAAAGGCGCGCCGTTGCTGGATTTTCTGGAAAACGTGGTGATCGATTACGATGTGAACACCGCCGATTTCCGCTATCCGGTGCAATGGGTATGCCGCCCGCAGACGCAGGAATACCACGATTTCAGGGGCTACATGGGGCGCATCGAATCGGGCGAGATCGCGGTCGGCGACGAAATTACCGTGCTGCCCTCGGGCCGCACCAGCAAGGTGAAGGAGATCGTCACCTACGACGGCAACCTGCAACGCGCCTATGCGCCGCAATCCGTCACGCTGACGCTGGCCGACGAAATAGACATCTCGCGCGGTGATATGTTTGTTAAAGCGGACGCTATGCCGCAAGTCGCCAAGGAGTTCGAAGCGATGCTGTGCTGGCTGGCCGAAGCGCCGCTCGACCTGAACCGAAAATACCTCATCAAGCACACCACGCGCATGGTGAAATGTCTGTTCGCGCGCCTCGAATACCGCGTCGATGTGAATACCCTGGCGCATCACGAAGCCACCCTGCTGAACATGAACGACATCGCGCGCGTGGCGATGAAAGTGCAGCAGCCGCTGGTGTTCGACCGCTACAGCAAAAACCGCTCCACCGGCAGTTTCATCGTGATTGATGAGGCGACCAACAATACCGTCGCGGCGGGGATGATCGTTTAGCGAGAGTCATTAAAGGCTCGCTATTCTCACCAGCCCTCACCTCAATCCTCTCCCGCCTGCGGGAGATGAGGCCATTACCCCTTCTCCCGCAGGCGGGAGAAGGTTGGGATGAGGGTCGTTGAAAGAGCCGGCCCTCGCCATCTTATAGAGCCGCTCTGGCTTGTGTGCTATCTTTCCACCATGCGAACCGTTGATTATTTCCCGATGCCATGAGCCTGTTTGCCCTGATCGCCGCGCTGTTGCTGGAGCAGCTCCAGCCGCTCTCCTCGCGCAAATACCTGCA
>CAYGIF010000243.1:0-2505 GCA_964349865.1 uncultured Gallionella sp.
TAAGGTTAATGAAAGGGCTTACCTGATTCTCCGGGTACAGCCTCTTGCTACGAGGGTGCGAAAACTTGTTGTCAAGTGTCGTAAAATTTTTCACAAATACAATGAAACCAGTCCGTTATACCCTTGCAGAGACAAAGAGCCTCGGCCCCGCGCCCAAAAAGAAAGAGGTACGTGTTAGGCCTGTTCCTGGCGTTACGCGGGCGATCACCATTCTGCGGCTCTTGGGTCGCTCAACGCAGGCGATGGGTGTTAAGGCCATAGCCGACGCTTTGGAACTTGTTCCAAGTACCTGCCTGCACATACTTCGCGTGCTGGTTGTGGAGGAGTTGGTCAAGGTCGACAGCAGCACCAAGCGATATTCTCTCGGTACCGGCATGTTGAGCCTTGCCCGCAGTGCGGTCGAAAGCAGCGGGTTCGCCAGCTTGGCCCAACCAGTCCTCGATGAGTTGGCCAAAGACTGGAACGTGACAATGATGGGGGTCGAAACGCCAGATATTGATCACATGATCGTACTGGCTTTGTCCCGCTCCCGAGCTCCGTTCCGCTTGCATGTGGACGTTGGCAGTCGGTTTCCTGCATTGGTCAGCGCAACAGGCAGGCTCGTTGCTGCTTTCAGTGAGGCGCCCTGGCCGCAGATTGAGAAACGTTTCAAGTCTCTGCGCTGGGAAAAACCAATCGACTTGGCAGTGTGGAAGCGAGAAGTCGAGTTGGCTCGAAAGAAGGGATTTAGTATTGACCGCGGAAACTATATCAGCGGCGTTACCGTGATTGCGGTACCGTTGCTTGACTCTGCCCATCGGCTGAGCCACACACTCGTCGCAACAGGGCTTTCCGACAATCTTGCCGGTGCGAGCAGCATGGAACTTGCCAAGGCGATGAGAAGAGAAGCAGACGGTCTTTCGGACTTGCTACCTTCAAGGCGATGAACGGAATTGACGCCCATTGAAGTGTCTACGTACAAGAATTTCCATGACTATTCCAACCTGGCCACCACGCGAAGCTGTCGATGCCGAACTGGTGCTGCGTGACATACCCATGCCAGCCGACACTCATTTTGGAGACCAGATTTCTGGCGGATGGGTATCGCCAGGCTTGATGCTGCGGGAAGTGCGCTGCCCATGCGAGCGGCGCAAGGGCGTGTGGCGCTGGTGGTGATTGAAAAGATCATTTTTAGCCAACCCAAGTGGCGCCTTCCTTGCAAGTCCAAATTGGCCCTGCAATGTCAATCAACCCGCCCAGTGTGCGTTGTTTCCAGCCGCGGCTTTGAAGTTCGGAAATGAGTTGATCGGCAATATCCAATAGCGTCCAACAGCGCCTCCATGTTGCAGTCTAGTCCGCCTTGATGCCGGCGCGTGCAATCAACGGCCCCCACTTTTTCCTCTCGCTGGCGGCAAACTCGCCGAACTTTGCAGGACTTCCCCCAGCAGGCTCGATTCCAAGTTGAAGCAAACGCCGGCGAACGTCTTCCTGGGCGAGAAGCTTATTGACTTCTTGATTGATCCGCTGGATGACGGCAACCGGTGTGCCGCGTGGTGCGTAGAGGCCGTTCCAGGCGATGACCTCGAATCCCGCGAAACCTTGCTGCGAAACCGGTTCCGCGCCCGGCATCAGTTCCGAATTCTTGAGCGACGTAACGGCGATCGGCCTGAGCTTTCCGCTTTGGACAAAGGGACGCGCGGCACTGACGGTATCAATCAAAAGAGGAAGTTGCCCGCCAATCACGTCCGTCGTGGCTGCGCCGCTTCCTTTGTAAGGGACTCCAAACAACTCGATCTTGCTACGCTCCTTTAATAGTTCAAGCACCAGGCGCGCAGTAGTACTAGGCATCGCGATATCGGCCCCCTTTGAGCCTGGTGCGGACGCATCAAGCACATCCTTTAGAGTCTGAAATTTTGAACTCGAACTTGTCAGAAGCGCCATTGGAAAGGTGCCGACCAGAACAATGGGTTCAAAATCCTTCTCCGAATCAAAGCCGACAGAGCTGTAAAGGAACTGATTCAACACGTGAGTACCATTCGTCCCCATTACAAGCGTATATCCATCGGCCGGTGATTGCGCTACTGCGGCGGTACCGATATTTCCTGCCGCGCCCGCCTTGTTTTCAACGTAGACACTTTGACCGAGCGCTTTCCCAAGGAGGTCCGCCATGTATCGCGTCGCTACGTCAGTTCCTTGACCCGCCTGGTACGCAACAACAATCCTTACCGCCCGGTTTGGGTACGTTTGGCTGAAGGAAGAAAATGACCACATCAAAGCCATCGTCCCAATTAGAAGTATGCGAAGTGATTTCATGAATGTCTCCTTGTCTAACTAAAAATAACTAGTCAACGCGAATATTTTTTCTGGGTATGATTTTGTCGGTGATGAACTGCTTGACGTTTTCCGCCAAAAAATCAGCACCATTAAAGACGTTCAAAGTGTTTTCATAAATGTCTCCTTGTCTATTGATAAAAAGAACTAGTCAACGGGAATGTTTTTTGGGTATGACTTTGTCAGTGATGAACT
>CAYGIF010000244.1:0-2500 GCA_964349865.1 uncultured Gallionella sp.
CCGATCTTGATCGCATCGAATTCTTCTTTTTGTGTGACCTGCTTGAACAAATCCAGCAATGATTTCATGTGAGGCTCCTAAAATCTGGTGAGTGGAGAGTGGGAAGCGGAATGTGGGAAGTGGTGAGTGGGTTTTCCCACTCCCTACTCCCCACTCCCTAGTGTCTAACCAAATCCATATCAATACCCAAGGAACGAATTTCCTTCATGACCACGTTGAAGGATTCCGGCATGCCGGCATCGATCTTGTGCTCGCCCTTGACGATGTTTTCATAAACCTTGGTGCGCCCCGCCACATCGTCCGATTTGACGGTCAGCATCTCCTGCAAGGTGTAAGCCGCGCCGTAGGCTTCCAGCGCCCACACTTCCATTTCACCGAAGCGTTGGCCGCCGAATTGCGCCTTGCCGCCCAACGGTTGTTGCGTCACCAGGCTGTACGGGCCGGTGGAGCGGGCGTGCATCTTGTCGTCCACCAAGTGATGCAGTTTCAGCACATGTTTGTAGCCTACCGTCACCGGGCGATCGAAAGCCTCGCCGGTGCGGCCGTCGTGCAGCGTGGTCTGGCCGGACAGCGGCAGATCGGCCAGTTCCAGCATGTACTTGATTTCTTCTTCGCTGGCGCCGTCGAATACCGGCGTCGCAAACGGTACGCCATTCTTCAGGTTGCGGCACAGCTCGATGATTTCATCGTCGTTGAGCGCTTCCAGTTCCGCGGTCTGGCCGTTGTGGTGGTTGTATATCTTGTTCAGAAACTTGCGCACATCGGCGATCTTCGCGTTGGTTTGCAGCATCTCGTCGATCTTCTTGCCCAGACCCTTGGCGGCCCAACCCAGGTGTGTTTCCAGGATCTGGCCGATGTTCATCCGCGACGGTACGCCGAGCGGATTCAGCACCACGTCAACCGGTGTGCCATCGGCCATGTACGGCATGTCTTCCACCGGCACGATGCGCGATACCACGCCCTTGTTGCCGTGGCGGCCGGCCATCTTGTCGCCGGGTTGCAGGCGGCGCTTCACCGCGACATACACCTTGACCATCTTTTGTACGCCGGCTTGCAGCTCATCGCCCTGGGTCAGCTTCTTCTTCTTCAACTCGAATGCGGCGTCAAACCCGATGCGATTTTGCGCCAGGCCTTCCTTGACCTGCTCCATCTGGGCAGCCGCTTCGTCGTCGGCCACGCGGATGTCGAACCATTGATGATGTTCGATGCTGTGCAGGTATTCCTTGGTCAGCTTGCTGCCCTTGGCCAGTTTTTTCGGCCCGCCGTTGGCTACCTTGTTATGCAGCAGTTTTTCCAGGCGCGCGAACAAATCGGCTTCCACGATGCGCATCTGGTCCGCCAGATCCTTCTTGTAGCGGTTCAGCTCGTCATCGATGATCTGTTGCGCACGCTTGTCGCGTTGCAGGCCTTCGCGCGTGAACACCTGCACGTCGATCACCGTTCCCGAGCTGCCGGTCGGCACGCGCAGGCTGGTATCTTTCACATCCGACGCCTTCTCGCCGAAGATCGCGCGCAGCAGTTTTTCTTCCGGGGTCAGCTGCGTTTCGCCCTTGGGCGTCACCTTGCCGACCAGCACGTCGCCCACCGCGACTTCCGCGCCGATATGCACGATGCCGCATTCGTCCAGGCGCGCCAGTTGCGCGTCGGCCAGATTCGGGATATCGCGCGTGATTTCCTCCGCACCGAGCTTGGTGTCGCGCGCCGCGACGGTCAACTCCTCGATATGGATGGAAGTGAAGCGGTCCTGCGCCAGGACGCGCTCGGAAATCAGGATCGAATCCTCGTAGTTGTAGCCGTTCCACGGCATGAACGCGACCAGCATGTTCTGGCCGAGAGCCAGCTCGCCCATGTCGGTGGAAGCGCCGTCGGCAATCACGTCGCCGCGCGCGATCACGTCGCCCACCTTGACCAGCGGGCGCTGGTTGATGTTGGTGTTCTGGTTGGAGCGCGTGTATTTGATCAGGTTGTAAATGTCCACGCCGACTTCGCCGGCAGTGGTTTCGTTGTCGTTGGCGCGCACTACGATACGTCCGGCGTCGATGTAGTCGATGCGTCCGCCGCGCCATGCCTGCACGGTCGTGCCGGAGTCGACTGCCACGGTGCGCTCGATGCCGGTGCCCACCAGCGGTTTTTCCGCACGCAGGCAAGGGACGGCCTGGCGTTGCATGTTGGCGCCCATCAGCGCGCGGTTGGCGTCGTCATGCTCCAGGAACGGAATCAGCGAAGCCGCGACCGACACCACCTGGGAGGGCGACACGTCCATGTATTCCAGCTTGTCCGGTTCGGCCAGCACGAATTCGTTGTGGTGGCGCGCCGACACGATGTCGTTGGTGAAGTGGCCCTTCTTGTCCAGTTCGGCGTTCGCCTGGGCGATGGTGAATTTGCCTTCTTCAATCGCGGACAGGTAATCGACCTCATCGGCCACCTTGCCCTTGGTCACCTTGCGGTACGGCGTTTCGATGAAGCCGTATTCGTTGGTGCGCGCGTACAGCGCCAGCGA